>JALWDA010000001.1 GCA_027014955.1 Desulfurococcales archaeon
CTCGGGGGCTTTAGGGGCTTGTGTTTCCCCGTCCTCGGTCTCTATCTCTGCAATGGGTTCTCCTACTTTGACCAGCTTGCCCTCAGGGGCCAGTATCCTCCTGAGTACACCCGTGTAGGGGCTGGGGAGCTCAAGGCTCCCCTTGTCGGCCATGACCTCGACTATGTTCTGGTACTTCTCCACGCGGTCGCCTTCCTTGACCCGCCATTTCTGTATCTCGGCCTCCACCACGCCCTCTCCTATCTCGGGTAGCTTCATTACCGCTATTTTGGCCAAGAGTGCTCACCCCCGATGGCTACCTGTACTCTACTATCTCGCGCAGGGCCTTGTAAATCCTCACCCGGTTGGGGAGGTAGTGCCACTCGTGGACCAGGGGATAGGGAGTGTCCCACCCCGTCACCCTCACAGGGGGTGCTAGGAGACTGAAGAACTCGTTGGCGGCGAGCCACGCCACCAGCTCGGCCCCGAAGCCCAGCGTGCGGGGGGCCTCGTGGACCACCACGAGGCGGCCTGTTCTCTCAAGGCTCTTCCTCACCGTGTCCCTGTCCCAGGGGAGGAGGGTCCTCAGGTCTATGACGTCCACGCTTACCCCGTCCCTCTCCTCAGCCATCCGCGCGGCCTCCAGGGCCTCGTGGAGCATGCTCCCGTAGGCGATTAGGGTAACGTCGTCTCCCTCCCTCACCCTCCGGGCCACGCCTAGGGGGATGGTGAAGTCGGGGTCCTCGGGAACCTCCTCCCTTATGGAGCGGTATATGCGCTTGGGCTCCATGAAAACCACGGGGTCCTCGTCCCTTATGCTGGACTTTAGCAGGCCCTTCGCCTCCCGGGGGCTGCTGGGCACCACCACCTTGAGCCCCGAGGTGTGTATGAAGTAGGACTCGGGGCTCTGGCTGTGGTACTGGCCCCCCCTGATGCCTCCCCCGTAGGGTGAGCGTATCACGAGGGGGACTGTGAATTCCCCGGCGGTACGGTACCTCTGCTTAGCCACGAGGGTGAAGAGCTCATCCAGCCCCTCGTATATGAAGTCAATGAACTGTATCTCGACCACGGGGCGGAGCCCGTACATTGCCATGCCCGCTGCCACTCCTATTATGCCGCCCTCGCTAAGCGGGGTGTCCATAACCCTGTCGGGGCCGAACTCGTGGTAGAGGCCCTCGGTTACGAGGAAGACGCCTCCCCTCTTGCCCACATCCTCCCCCATGACCACGACGCGGGGATCCCTTGCCATCTCCTCCCGCAGAGCCGTGTTGAGGGCCTGGACCATGGTCATGACGGGCATGGTTACTCTCCCCTGCCCTGGCCTTCGAGGTTCTTCCTGAACTCCAGGTATTCCCTGAACTCCCGCATCTCCTCCTCCAGTATCCAGGTGGGCCGTGAGTAGACCTGCTCGAAGAGCGTCTCGGGGGGCACGGGCGGCTTCACCACGAGGCTCTCCACTCTCTCCTGTATCTCCCGGTTCGTCTCCCCCCAGTAGGACTCGACCTCCCTCTCCGCGAAGATGCCCTGTGACACGATATATGCCTGAAGGCGCAGTATGGGGTCGTAGCGCTGGAAGTACTCCTCCTCCTGCCGGGGCCTGTAGCGGCTCGGGTCGTCACTCGTGGTGTGGCTCCCCGCCCTGTAGGTCACCATCTCCACAAGGACAGGCCTCTTCTCCCCAACCGCGTAGTCGCGGGCCATCCTCATCGCGCGATAGGAGGCCAGGGGGTCGTTGCCATCGACCCTAATACCCCTAGCGCCGTAGGCCAGGGCCTTGACAGCTATGGTCTTGGAGCGGGTCTGCTTGTGTATGGGGACGCTTATCGCGTACTGGTTGTTCACTACCGTGAATACGGCGGGCGCGTCCATGACGCTGGCGAAGTTCATGCTCCAGTGGAACTCCCCCCTACTTGTTGCCCCGTCTCCCATAAACGCGACGGTGGCGTGGCTCTCCCCGCT
>JALWDA010000002.1:0-11691 GCA_027014955.1 Desulfurococcales archaeon
GCCCTGGGCGACGTTGTTGGGCTCCTGTCCTCGTGTGAGATGGTGGGGAGGGTGGAGGAGCTTCCCGGGGGGATGTTGAGGGTCACCTTCCTCCCCCGCCACCTGGGGGTTAGGATTCCCCACTCCTACACCTTCAGGGTCGAGAGAACCCGAGGGGGCCTGGTGTTGAGGGGCAGGGCCCTGTTCAGGGCGATGGAGATAAGGGTCCAGGTGGAGCCAGCGGGGCGGGGCGTGAGGGTCCACCTCAGGAGCGCCTGCATTGGCAACCCCCTTCTCAGGAGGATTGCCCGGAAGGAGGTCCACCGCTTCCTGGGCCAGCTTCTAGAGGCAATATACCTTAGGGCGGGCTCAGTGAGGTCTCCACCTCTCACCCCTCGATAAACTTCGGGGTCATCATCGCCCACGTGGCTTGCCGAGATAACTGCTTGAAGCAAGGACAGTCGCTGGGATAACCCGCTGGTGCCCACCCTGGGCAAGTTGGCCCTCTAGGAGTCTTCCTGGGGCCCCTGTACGCCCAGCCCCGGCGCTGCGTAGTAGTAGAGCCTCCTCTCCTGGGATTCTGTGAAGAGGTAGCGGGCGTCCACGAGGACGCGGGTGCGCATGCTCCTAGCAATGTCCCTGAGGGGCATGCGGCGGTACTCCTCGTGGTCCGTCACTATAACCAGGGCGTCGAGGCCGCGGTAGTCGCCATCGAAGGGCCTGAGGCCCAGGCTCTCTATCTCCTCCCGTGTGTACAGGGGGTCCTCCACCTGGGCCTCCACTCCCCACTCCTCGACCAGCTCCCGGTAAAGGGTGAAGGTCGGGGAATTGGCGTGCTCCTTGACCCCGTTCCTGAAGGCCAGTCCATGCAACAGGACCCTCGAGCCCCTTGTGGGCCTCCCCGCCTGGTTTAGGGCCTTGGCCGTGAGCAGGGCGACGCGTCGGGGCATGTCGTCGTTGACGTCCCTCGCGGTTTTGAGGAGCCGGGCGAGCCCGGGGGCGCGGTGTATGAGGAACCAGGGGTAGACGGGTATGCAGTGGCCCCCCACGCCTGCCCCGGGCTTGTGTATGTGGCTGTAGGGCTGGGTGTTGGCCACCCTTATCGCCTCGAGGGCGTCTATGCCCATCTTCTCGGATATGAGGGCCAGCTCGTTGGCCAGGGCTATGTTGACGTCCCTGTACACGCCCTCGAAGACCTTGACCGCCTCCGCCACCCTTATGCTGGACACGGCGATTACTCCCCTTCTATTGATGGACCCGTATACCCCCCGGAGGGGCTCCAGGGTCGCCCTGTCCAAGGCCCCGATTATCTTGGGGTAGCTCTCCGTGATGTCGCGTATCATGCGCCCGCTCATGGTCCTCTCGGGGGCGTGGGCTATCCCGAAGTCCCTGCCCGCCCTGAGGCCGCTCTTCTCCTCCACGAGGGGTATGAGGGACTCCGTGGTGCCGGGGGGGAGGGTTGTCTCGGTCACGATTATGGAGCCTCTCCTGAGGAGGGGCGCCGTTTTCTCGACAGCAGAGAGGAGGGGCTCGAGGCGGACCCTCTCCTTGTCAGCGTAGACGGGCACAAGGAAGACTATGAGGTCGCTCCGGGGAATGCTCTCCTCATAGCTTGTGGTTGGCCTGTAGAGGCCTTTGTTAAGGGTTTCCTGGAGGAGCTCTCTCACCCCCGGCTCGCGGGGTAGGGGGTTCTCGCCCCTTCTAAGCATCTCCACGAGCCCGGGGTTGACGTCTAGCCCATACACCCTGGCCCCTTTGGAGGCGAACACCAGGGCCAGGGGGAGGCCTAGCTTGCCCTGGCCCACCACGGTTATGGTTAGCTTGCCCTGCTTGAGCATCTCCTCTGCTTCTCCTGCGGTGGCGCCGTAGAGGCTTGTGTTGGCCAAGGCCTGCACCCCTCTTTGCGGTCTTGCTAGTTTTTGGGCGGGTGGGGTTTTTATATGGTATACAACCTAGGTATGTCACCGTTTTATAGTGTCACGACAAGTATTTTTACTACATTTTTGCCATATTATATAGGGGCCCGTGAGGGGGAGGCGGACAGGATTGATGGAAACCTACCAGGGGGCCTACTACCCCATACACCAGCCCGGCATAGTGCTGGAGATGCCGGGGGAGAAGCTGATCGGGCTCGAGGTCGAGGTAGAGGACCGCCGGGGCATGCTGAGGGACATCCTGGAGGTGCTCGAGTCCAAAGGCGTGTTCATAAAAAGCCTCGTCCACACCGAGAGAGTGGATGGGAGGGTCCTGTTGTTCATAGTAATAGACGTTAACCGTAGCACGCCCCGGGAGGAGTGCCGGCCGGAGAAGCTGGTGGAGATGCTCAAGGCCGTAGAGGGGGTCCTGAGCGTCAATATTAGCCCCCGGTACAAGAGCATAGTGTACACCGAGAAGATCTACCCCTATAACTTCATAATAGACCGGGCCATAGTCCTGGGGGCGGCGAACCTAGCGGGCCTCGCCATTGGCCTCCGGAAGCAGGTTGGCGAGGAAATAGCCTCGATGATACTCCTGAGCCTGGGGACCAAGGTGGGGGAGCAGATAGCGAGCCTCTACTACAAGCTCCTGGACACTGACAGGCTCAGCGACCTCATAAGATTCCTCCGGATACTCGGCCTCACCGGAGGCTGGGGGGTGCTGAAGGAGTACGCGGTGAAGGGCAACCGGATAACGCTGGTCTTCGAGGACCTCTGGGAGTGCACAATAATGTACTACTGGGGGGAGAAGCCCCGGGCCGACTACACCCGGGGGATCCTCAAGGGCTATTTCTCCAAGATATTCAACGACAGGGTCGAGGTAGAGCAGGTGGGCTTCACGAAGAAGGGTGAGACAATCACCTGTATAATGAACGTGGAGCGCGTGGCGTCCAAGACCATACCCACGGTGATCGAGAGGAGAAGGGCCCGCTAAAAGCCCCAGCAGACAAGGGTTGGAGTCTCCCACCCGCACGCCTTCTACATGCCCTCCCGGGCCAGGACGTGGTCCTCCCCCGGGTCCATTATGCCCCGCATCCTCTCCTCCGCCCCTATCTCCAGGAGGTACTCGGCCACGCTGGGAGAGACCAGGCGCGTCCACCTCCGGTCTCCCCTGGCCATCAGGCTCCGGATGTAGCTCGCATTGTACTCGCCCCTGTTAACCGGCTCGGGCATCACCACCCTCACGCCCAGCTCCCTGAAGACCTGTGCCATTATCCTGTTACCCACATAAACGGCGTCGACGCGTGGGGCGGTGTTGAGGGCCATGTGAGCGCTGCTCACGTGGACCTCGAGGGTGGGGAGCGTGGCCGTGATGACCCTCTCGAGCCCCACGCCGAGGTCCCGCATGCCCCTCCTTATCATCTCTATCCTCTCACCCGCGGTGAAGGGGTTGCGGTGGGTGTGGCTCTCCGTCGCCATGCCTATGAGGAAGACAATCTCATCGTGCTCCTCGAGTATTAGCCTAGAGACCTCCAGGTGCCCCCTGTGGAAGGGCTGGAAGCGCCCGAAGAACATACCCCTGCTCATCGAACCCCGCTCTCCTCCGGTGGGCTGGTTTTATACTTGGCCCGGGGGCAGAATATGTTTTGCCACCGTCTAGGGGGGAGGCCGTTGTCGAGGGAGGTCGTGATAGTGCTGGACAGGCCCCTCTCAGCCCTCCTCGAGCCCGTTCTTGAGGCGGTGAGAGAGTACAACAGGCAGATAGGGGGGAGGGGCTACTACCTCAAGCCTGTGCACATTGTTGTGAAGAAGGGGCCGGGTGGCCGGAGGAGGATTTACAGGTACGTTGGCCGCTACTGGTACACTGTCCTCTACCTGGGCAAGGATGGCCGGGGGAGGAGCAGGATTAGGTGGGTCTACAGGGGCAGGGACACGCCCCCGGGTCTTCCCCCTCCCCCACGCTTGCCCTTGGAGGGGGTCTCCTTCTACAGCTACGAGGGGGAGGAGAACGTAATAAGGGCCCGGGGGGCCAGTGCTGAGAGAATACTGGAGTTCATAAGGGGGAGCGGGGTGGCCCGCATCCTGGAAAAAACTATTGAGGGTTAGGAGGGGGTCTAGTACTCGACCTTTTTGTGGCAGAACCACCAGTCGTAGCACTCTATGTCCTTGCGCTTGAGCCTCTCCTCGGCCTCCTGCCTGCTCTGGGGCGGTGGCACTATTACGCGGTCGCCTATCAGCTCGTTGTTGGGCCAGTTGGCGGGTATCGCGACCTTGTGGGCCTGGTGCACCTGGAGGGCCCGTATTATCCTCAGTATCTCGTCCATGTTCCTGCCGAGCTCCATGGGGTAGTAGAGGATGGTTCTTATGATGCCCTCGGGGTCTATGATGAACACCGCTCTCACGGTGGCGGGTCCCTGCTCGTGGAGCATACCGTACTTCCTGGCGATCTCACCCGTGTTGTCCGCCACTATGGGGAAGGGTATCTTCTCGCCCAGCTTCTCCTCTATCCACTCGACCCACTTTATGTGGCTGAACACCTGGTCGACGCTGAGGCCCACGAGCTCGGTGTTGAGCTTCTTGAACTCCTCCAGCCTCTTGGCGAAGGCCACGAACTCTGTGGTGCACACCGGGGTGAAGTCGGCGGGATGGCTGAAGAAGACGACCCACTTGCCCTTATAGTCGTCGGGGAAGTTTATGGTCCCGTGGGTGCTGGGGGCTGTGAAGCTGGGGGCCTTCTCCCCTATCAGGGGAAGCCTGTATACTTGCTCGCTCATGGCGAATCACCTCGTCTCCAAGGGTTGCTTCTATAAAACTTTAACGGGGAGGGGCGGGGGATAAATATGTGATATATACGCCAAGCTCCCCATGTACATATTTTTCAAAAAGAACACAAACATCAAAACAATTGCTAATAAAAGAAACTAAACCGGGGCCCTCCGCAGCCCAAGCGCCACACTCGCGCCCCGGGAGAGGGCGGCCCTGCTGAAGACCAGCTCCTCACCACCATCGACAAGAACCTGCCCCCTTGAGACAAGCGTCTCCACCCGGGGCACGTGGTACTCGGTGGAGAATAGTATGCTCGACAGGCCCTTCTCCTCCATCCCCGCGAAGGGCACCGAGCCAAGGTCCACCACTACAAGGTCGGCAGGAGAGCCCTTCTCCAGCCACCTCACGTCCTCCCCCAGGATCATGCCCAGGCCCTCGAGAGTAAGCTTGTGGGCACTCCAGTAGCTAATGTTGCTGCGGAACCCCAGCTCCCCGTTGAGCCATCGGGTGGAGTACTGGAGGTTGTGTCCCACGCAGAACGCCGCGGGGTCGCCGAAGCCCTGGTACTCGGGGTGACAAGCGATGCTCCGGGGACCCAGCTGGCCCCCAAGGGTCATATCACGGTCGCCGGGTAGCCTCCTAAGGTAAACGCTGGAGCCCCGGGGCTCGTCACCGTAGAGGCTGGCGGGCTGGGCGGGGAAGCCCCTCTCCCTGAGCCGGTCGAGGGCCTCGGGGTCCACTCCCTCGGGCGCGTCCAGGGGGACCAGGGCTGTGGCCCTCAGGCCCACCTCCTCCACTGCCTCGGCTATGGCCTCGGGGTGGGGGTCCATGTAGGCTATGGCTGTGAAACCGTGCTCGACAAGGTGCTTGAGGGCGAGTAGCGCCAGGGACTTGGCGTCCTCGGGGCTTATCCTAGAGGCAAGGTGCCAGGCCCAGGAGAACTCCATGGTGACCCCAATCCGGTCCCTCAGGGGGTAGAGGGTGAGGTGGGTCAGTGGGCTGGTGAACCCGGGGAGAACCAGCTTGCCGGGGAGGTTGTATACCAGGGGGGCGTGCCTCAGGTCCTCGGGGGGCTCTCCCTCCCCCGTCTCCTGGATTCTGCCCTCGGCTATGTACACATAGCCCTTCTCCAGCCGGTCCCACTTGAACAGCAGCGCGTTGTATAGGAGGACCTCTCCGCCCTCTTCCCTCCCGCCTTCTTCGCCCATAGCGCTCTCCTCGCTCCCACCTATGTAGCGGGGGGCTTTTTTTACTTGTCCAGCCAGGGCCCCAGCTCCTGGGGGCACTCGTGGGGGGCCTCACTGCAGAAGGCCCTCAGGAAGGCCAACATGGCCTCGTGGCGCCGGCGGCCCATCTCCCTCGCGGCCGGGGTGCAGAGGGTCTCGTTTAGGAGAAGAAGCTTCTCCACGAAGTGGAGGATGGTGTCCCCGAAGCCCCGGGACCTCCTCATGCCCTCTGCGAAGGCCCTCGCGACCCCCACTGCGCCCATGGCGTCTAGGCGGTCCGCGTCCCTGAGCACGCATGCCTCCAGGGAGGAGGGTTCTCTCCCAAGGCTGTAGCTGTGGCTCGCTATCGCGTCGACGACGTCGTCAACCTTGTCCCGTGGGAAGCCCGCCTCCTCCAGGAGCCCCGGCGCGAGGCGGGCGGATATGAGGGCGTGGTGCTCCCCCAGCCTCTCCTCGAGGGAGCGTCCCACGTCGTGGAGTAGCGCGGCCGCGGCCACGATGTCCTCGTCGCATCCCGGGGTGGAGCGGCAAATGGCGAGGGCTAGGCGGAGCACCCTCTCAACGTGGGGCCATCCGTGGACGGGGTCCTCGGTGTA
Source organism: Desulfurococcales archaeon (assembly GCA_027014955.1). GTDB lineage: Archaea > Thermoproteota > Thermoprotei_A > Sulfolobales > Fervidicoccaceae > JALTXS01. Next base: position 6,484 of record JALWDA010000002.1, read on the forward strand.
GCGGGTTCGTGCGAGCTTCTCAAGCTTCTCGAGCCACTTCCTCTCCCCCACCCCGGCTCCCCGGGCTTGTGTCTGTTGGGAGGGGTTTTAATGCTTGGTGAACACACAGTATGTGGGGAGGAGTCGGGGTTGGACAAGGGTCTTGGGGATAGGGGCTTCCTGGTAAAGAGGGCCGTCACAGGCCCCCTGGCAACCAACACCTACGTGGTGAAGCCCAGCTTGGGCAGTACTTGCATGGTTGTCGACCCGGGGGACTGTGGATACGAGCAGCTCCTCGACAGGCTAGGGTGCGAGACCGTCACCGTGGTGGCTACCCACGGGCACTTCGACCACGTGCTGGGCGTTGACTGCCTTGAGGAGGGGAGGGTGAGGGCTTTCCTGATAAGCGAGGAGGACTGGCCCCTGGTGGGGGCCAGCATAGAGTTCGCCCGGATGAACTGGGGCCTCGACCCCGCGCCCCTCAAGTCCAGGCCCACGGGTTGGCTGAGGGATGGGGACCGCCTCTGCGTGGGGCCCGTGTGCTTCACGGCAATGCACACACCCGGGCACAGCCCCGGCCACATGGTCCTACACCTCTCGCCCGAGAGGGGGCAGGGGATACTCTTCTCCGGGGACCTCCTCTTCAAGGGAAGCGTGGGTCGCACCGACCTCCCCGGGGGGAGCTGGGAGGAGCTGAGGAGGAGCTTGGAGAGGCTCCTAGCCCGGGTGCGTGACGGTGACCTGGTGCTCCCCGGCCACGGGGATACCACGACGGTGGGGGAGGAGAAGCGGTTCAACCCCTTCCTGAGGGAGCTGCTCTGACCTAGGCTTCCTCCCCCAGCATGTGAATGGGGGTGGACCGGGCCTGCTCGACGATGTCGTGGAGCTCCACGGCCTCGTAGCCAAGCCCCCCGGGGGGTGGGTGTGTAGGCTCCTTTGCCTCGATGGCGTATATTAGGAGGGTGACTTGGCCCTGCTCTAGTCCCCGCCTTAGGGGGGTGGCGGCTATCTTTGACGCGGTGCTCCTCAGGAGGCTGGCGACGTCACCTGGGGCCAGGTGGGCCCACTTGGCCTCTACGATGTAGGTTCTCCCCGTGTTGGTCTCTATGAGGCCGTCCAGTTCAATGTTTTTGTGTATGAGGGCCCCCCACCAGCGTGGCTCCTCGCCCCTCGACTGGAGCTGGTTTACGGCGTGGCTGAGGGCCTCGGCCTGCCAGACCTGTGAGACGTGGGATATTATGTCATCGGGGCCGGGCTGGGGGGGTGGTGTGAGGCCCTTCTCGAAGAGGTGCCACCGGGACCACACGTATCTGAGCCAGAAGGCAGTGAAGGGGTCGCTCACCCGGTAGAGGCTCCTCCGGGTGACGTAGAGGGGGACCCGGGCTAGGAGGCCCATGTCCTCCAACCTCCTCGCGTAGGGGGCTATGCTGGTGACGGGGAGGCCCGTTCTCTTAGCTATCTTACCCACGCTTACAGGCCCGGGAACGCTTGCCTCGAGTATGGCCAGGTAGCGGCTGGGCTCCCTGAGCTCCGATTCCAGGAGCCTCAGGGGCTCCTCTCGTAGTGGGGCCCCGGCTTCCAGGACTAGTCTCTTCAGGTTGCCCTCCACGCCCCACCTGGGGTCCACGAGGGAGAGGGTGTGGGGGGAGGAGCCGAATATGCTGTAGAGGGTGAAGGCCTCCGGGGGGTTCTCGGCTTCCCTGAGGAAGGGGTAGGCCCGGGTGAAGTCCAGAGGGCCAAGCCTGAGCTGGGAGCAGGCCCTGCCGTAGAGCGGTGCTCCCCCCTGTAGGGCTATCCTCTCAATGGTACCTATGGCGCTCCCCGTGAGTATGAGGAGACCACCGGGGGAGCACTCCCTCCCCCACCGGTCCCATGCTTCCTGGAGGAGCTGGGCTATCCCGGCGTTGGCGAGCCTCTGGAACTCGTCCAGAACCACCACCTGGCCCCTGCAGGATAGCTTTACGAGGGCCTCGGCCAGGGGCCGGAGGGTGTCGAGACGGGGCTTGAGCCCGGTCTCGGAGCCCAGCTGCTCCTCCAGGTCCCTGAGAGCGGGGGCGGGGTCCTCGTAGTTGGCCACAAGGTATATGAGGGGGAGCCTCCTCAGGCGGGCCCAGGTGGTTATGAGGAAGGTCTTGCCTATCCTCCGCCGCCCGTAGACTAGAGCGAGGCAGGGCCTGTTCTCCCAGGCCCTGTCCAGGGCCCTCAGCTCTTCCTCCCGGTCCACGAGGATTGGCAAGGGGGTTCACCACTATAATCCTGATTATTATAATCAGGATTATAAGATTAAAAAGGAGGGCACTCACTCGCAGGGACCCGGCTCCTACCGCCTCATCCTCCATAGCAGGATTAGGGAGAGGGCAAGCGAGGCCCCCGCCAGGCCCGCGCCCAAGAGGGGCTCCCTCCACCCCAGGGCAAGAGCAGATATACCGAGGGATCCCAGCGCCAGTCTCAGCAGGGCGTCCGCCACCCTACTTTGTGAGAGGCCGCCCCAGACCGCGAGGGAGAGGCCCAGGCTGGACGCAAGGAGGTGGAACACGGCCCCCAGCTGCCCCAGCCCCGGCTCGGCGACGAGGCCGGGGTAGAGGAAGACGCCGAACATGAGCAGGTATAGGGGGATTGTGACCCTCATCGCGCTAAGCATGGTCTTCATGAAGCCCGCCTCGGCTATCTTGCTGGCCACTGCCGCCGTGACGCTGGTGGGTGGGGAGAGCTCGGAGAAGACCCCCATGAAGAAGGCGAAAAAGTGGATCACCCAGGGGTTGACTCCCGCCTCTATGAAGTAGGGGGCCACTATGAGGGCGGTCAGTATATAGGTAACCACGGGGGGCAGGCCGAGTCCCACGAGGTAGCCGAAGGCGAACGCTATTAGCACTAGCAGGGGAAGGTTGCCCGCACCTACGTCGAGCATTACGAAGCCCACCTTGGTTGGGACGCCCGTTATCGTGAAGAGGCCCGTCATTATCCCCAGGGTTGCGAGCAGGAGAGTGATATCGCTGGTGAAGCTCGCGAAGTAGTCCAGCACCCCTAGGACCTGGGCCCTGAGGCTCCCCACATCCACGCCCCTCGCGCGGAACACGCCCATCGTTGCCAGGGTAAGGGCGATGACGAGGCCGCTTGCCAGGAGGGCGGCGTAGAAGCTCGCTATCTTGAAGACCCCCATGAGGACTATGAGGAAGCCTATGCCCGAGAAGAAGACGCCCAGCTTCACATAGTCTAGCCCCGTGGGCCTCCCAATGCCAGCTGGACCCGTTTCTCCAGAGGACCTGGGGGACAGGAAGCGGCTGGCCAGGAGGTAGACGGTCAACGCGATGCCAAGGTAGTAGACCAGGGCGGGGGCGAACCCCCTCGCCATGACGTCGAAGTAGGAGACGCCCAGGAAGTCCGCCATGACGAACGCGCTTATCCCCATCATGGGGGGCATAAGCTGGCCCCCGATGCTCGAGGCCGTCTCCACGCTCGCCGCAATGTGGGGCGGGAACCCCACCCTTTTCATGAGGGGTATGGTTATGCTACCCGTCGTTGCAGCGTTGGCGGCGCCGCTCCCGCTCACCATGGCCACCGCCATGCTCCCAACAACCGCTGCCTGGGGGATCATACGGGGGCTTCGGGAGAACCTGTGGCTAACCACCCTGATTATGCTCTCCACCAGCCCGAAGCCCTGGGCTACGCTGACGAGGAGGACGAAGGCCCCGATGACCGTGAGGCCGATCTGGGAGAGCCTCTCGAAGACGCCCGTGTCGAACTCCACGCTCATGGCGGTTATTACCCGCTCCACGCTCAGCCCCGGGTGCTTGAAGATGCCGGGGAGGAGCCACCCCTCGACCGCGTACGCTATGAGGAAGAGGTTGAAGAAGAACAGTGCAGGGTGCCTCCTGCGCGCATACTCCATGACGATAAGGAGAGCCAAGAAGCCCACAAGCACGTCCATACGATTATAGCTACCCTGCCTCACCCCTATGAGGTCCCAGAACTCCCGGTAGGTGTAGACGGCGACGACCACCGCCATAAGGGAGAAGAGGCCCGCGAGAAAGTAGACCGGCCACCGCCCCAGCCGGGAGGCCAGCCAGGGGTAGAGGCGGCCCTTGCGGAGCATGTCGAGGGAGTGGAGTATGAAGGCATATGGCACCATCACGACGGCAAGGAGCGTGGCTCCTCCCGCCCCCGTGTAATAGTAGTAGAGGAGGTAGGCGAAGAAGGGCACAGACGCCACTATGAACAGCATGTCCAGCCCGGTCCTCGGGCGGTGGTGGCCCGTCTGCGCTTCCTCGTCCTCCGCCATGCTTCAACCTCCACCAATGCACGCGGGGGAATGGGCTGCAGCGGCTATAAAAGGGGTATGTCCCCCCGCCGACCTCGTGGCAGGGGGTCCGAGTGAGGGGCTTACAAGTGGCGGTTTGAGGGGCTAGCCCCCTACTTTCCACTCGTCGCTCCACACGCCGTTCTCCTTAAGGAACTTGGCGTAACCGGGGTGCAGGGGTATCTCCTTGCTGACCTCGATGGCCTCCTTCTGGAAGCCCAGGAAGTCCTTCTGGACCTGGCTGAAGGCGGGGTCGAGCTCGGCCAGCTTGTCAATATTGGCGTATATTGTCTTGAGGAGCTTGTAGACCGTGTCCTCATCCAGGTTGGTTCCGGTGTGGAACCCGTAGTATATCCTAACGCCGGTGAACTCCTTCACCCCCACGTCCTTGCTGAAGGCCGTCACAGGCACAGTGGCTATGGGCACGCCCTTGGACCTCATCTCCTCTATCTCGTCGGGGCATGGGTTGACCACCGCCAGGTCCGCCTGGACCTCCAGCTGCTTCTCCCATCCCGCTAGGCTCCTTCCCCCTCCCGTCACGTAGATTCCTGTGGCTACGATGTCTCCCTTCTGGAGGGCCGTTGCGACCGCGTCCAGGTCGAGCTCGACGTGCTCGTACTTGACGCCCAGCGCGTCGAGTCCCTTACGCAGAGCGGTACCCACGTCCCAGGCCTTGGGGAGGGTGAATAGCTTCTTCCCATCGAAGTCCCTCCAGCACTTGTACTCTCCGGCCTTGTCCTTGGGCACAGCTATGCCAATGTCAATGGTGTAGACCCAGAGAGTCTGGAGCAGCATCCTCTGGGGCTCGAAGCCCTCGAAGCGACCGTATTTGCCGTACATCTCCTTGAGGCTTATGTCAGCAGCGTAGGCGGCGTCGTACTCACCCTTGGCGAAGCCCTTCATGCCCGCAACCGCGCCCGCGGTGGCTATGG
>JALWDA010000002.1:11701-18807 GCA_027014955.1 Desulfurococcales archaeon
GGCGTCATTGCCCACCCTGGCCAGGGTCACCATAGCCTTGTAGCCGCTGCTCGTGCTCTTAGAGGTGGCCCACCTTATCTGCACCTTGCCCCCCGCCTGTCCCTGGGCCTGGCTCTGGGTTTCCTGCTGAGCGGCCTGGGTCTCCTTGGCCTCCTGGGGTGCAGGTGCCTGCTCCTCCTGTCCTCCGCCCATCATGAAGGCCGCGGCTAGGGCGATTACTACTACAAGGACGACTACTCCCAATACTATCTTGGAGTCCATCCAACCACCTACGTTGGAGGTTTTGAATTGATTGGCGAGAAGTCATGATTTGTTAAAGGCCCGTGTTATAATAATGTTTTCAAACAAAAACATACTGTAAGCAACCAAGTAACCATAGTATAGGTACCAGTTACCACGCATGGGGCTAGAGGAGGCTCCTCAGAGCCTCCACGTACTTGTATATGTTGTCGGGGAAGACCAGCACATAGTTGCCCCGCGACGTGGAGGCTAACCTCCGGTAAGCCACATACACGGCACCGCTTGACATACCAATGGGGATGCCATCCAAGGAGGCCACGGCACGCATGCCCTCTAGGGCCTCCCTCCGGGTCACCTCGATGACCTCGTCGGGTGGGTGCTCTTTCACCCACTTGGGGTTGGTCTCCAGCCTCTTTATCCCAGGGATCTTCTCACCCGGAGCTGGCACGACACCAATTATACCGACGCCCCTGCCCAGCTCCTCCCTAACCCTCTTGGCTATCGCTGCTATGGTCCCGCTGGTCCCTATACCCGCGACTATGTAGTCTGGCGTGAAGCCCGCAGCGCGGGTTTGCTCTATTATCTCCACCGCCGTGGTTTCCAGGTGCATCTCCAGGTTAAGGTCGTTCTCAAACTGGTTCAGGTTCAGCGCCCCCCTTGAACTGGCCAGGTTCTTTACGTACTCCACCATATCGGGGCCTATAGTCTCGAAGTCTGTCCGGGTGACCTCCGCGCCCACGAACCTCAAGATGACCTCGGTGCTCTGGGGGGTGGGCTTGGGGAGGAAAATGTGCGTCCTGATGCCCATCATGTTGGCGAGCAGGGCCAGTGCGAGGGCGAAGTTCCCCGAGCTAGCCTCCATTATAAGACTCCCTGAACCCCCCTTGGTGGCCAGGTCCTTTAGCATCTTGTACGCCGGCCGGTCCTTGACGCTGTTACTGTAGGGGTTGAAGTACTCCAGCTTAGCCCACGCGGGTGCACCGTCGAGGCTGGACCTCCTGAGCCTCACCAGGGGGGTGGGGAGCGCTAGTTCAAGCAGCTCTTCAGGGGAGTCCGCCACCCAATGTTCCCGGTCCATGGGCTCCACTTCCGGCATCGTTTCTGCCGTCTATCCCTGTGTGCCTTTGAGATTTTTTACGTTTTTTGCAAAAATAAGCACACACTGAAACGAGCGAGCTAGTGGAGGGGGACGAAGGAGAACCGGGTCCCCAGGCCCATTAGCCTCGAGAGTATCCTCCTGAGGGCACCCGAGGGCCCCCTGAAGACCGCGAGGCTCACACACTGTCCCCCAACATGGTAGTGGAGACCGGCTCCCAGGAAGTCGCCGAACTCCTCAAAAACCTCCTGGGAACGCCCCTCGTCCCCCAGGACAATGACGAGCCCCAGGCACTCATGGTCCTCCACGGCATGCTCAAGCCTGCTCAGGCCCTCCCTGAGAACATGCTCCACCACCTCCGACCTGCTGCCTCCCAGGGCCTCCGCGAGCCTGTCCAGGCTCCGGGCCAGCTCTTTATCTACGGAGACGCCGAAACGGGCCTTCCCCATGCTAGCCACCCTCCTTCCTCGACAAGAGGGCCAGGAGTCCGAACTGTAGGAGAAGCACCATCCCCAGCAGGCCCACCGGGGAGAGGCTTGTCTCCAGGGAGGCGGAGAGGCCCAAGAGGCTAGAGGTCAGGGCAAGGGTGAGGGACAGGGGCAGGATCTCAGCGGCCCTACGAGCCGCCGTGAGGGCGGCCGAGCCGGGCAGGAGCAGTAAAATGTGGGCCAGGATGAACCCCACGATGTCCAGGAGCACAACAGTTGCGGTTGACAGCACCAGCAGGAGGCTCACATCGTAGAGGCCCGCGTGTATACCCGCGAGGAGGGCCGTGAGCCTATTGGCGCCTATCATCACGTGCTCCCTGAACGTTGTTATGGAGTAAACCGCCACAGCCAGGCCCACGGAGAGGGCAACGAGCGAGGAGGCCTCGTCAGCCAACAGTGGGTCCCCCAGGACCAGGCTCGCCACACTGTAGCCCGCGCCCTGGCGGGTGGTGAGGTAGTAGAGGAGAAGAACACTAGCAGAGCTGGTGCCCCCCACCAGAAGCGCAACCACGCGGTCAGCCTGCTGCTCAACACGCTGCATCAGCCCCCAGGCAACAAGGAGCAGGAGCGAGTTGGCCAGGAGCCCCCATAGCCTGAACCCTCCCCCCACGCTGTTCTCAAGCAGGAGGCCGAGTGAGACAGAGAAGAGCGCAGTGTGGGGGACCGCGGCTGCGAGGAAGAAGAGCCTCCTCACACCCACCAGCGCGCTTAGGCCGCCGAGCGAGAGTCCCGCCCCCACCATGACCGCGACCCAGGCGAGTCCGCAGGAGGGGGACCCCCTGCACGCAAGGTAGGCCAAAGCACCAGTAGCCGCGAGAGAGGCTGCCACGTAGAAGGGCAGGAATGTGGGAGACCAGTGGCGCCAGAATCCCCCCACGATGGCCATTACAAGGACTATCAAAGCCCCCGCGAGGAGGAGGACCATGAGCCGCCCAGTAACCTCCCCACCATCCGCCTGTGCATTGACACCCTGTTCGGGAGAGGCCTCATGCTCCAGCTGGAAGAGAATGTAGGAGAGTTTATCCAGCACAGTAGCCTCGGCAAGGGGGTGGGGCACCCACACCACGGGGACCCCCAGCTCAAGGGACTTGGCGTACAGCCACTCATCGGCAGGGCTAGCCGGGGTGCGGGAGCCCATCCTAGGAGGGGCCTCGAGAACCCCCGCCAGGACTCGCTGCTGGCCCAGTAGCTCCAGGGCTTGGTTGAGCTGGGAGGCCCCGGCACCCGCCTCGGGCTCGGGGACTATAACGTGGACCACCCTTATCCCGAGGCCCTCCAACGCGTATTGGCTGGGGGGGCTTGCGACCACCGCCCTTGTCCCACCAGCCTGGGCTTCGAGGCGGGTGGCCCTTTCGAGGAGGGTGTCAAGGCCAGCCTCCACCGTGTGGAGGTTCTCGTATATGCGCCCGGCCTCCCGGGGGCAGAGGGTGGCCAGCTTTTCTGCCAGCCTCTCGAGGAAGGCCCTGTAGTTCTCGGGGTGGTATATGGGGAAGTGGAGGTTGAGTGCACCCGTCTGGGGAAGGCGGAGGAGGGTCACGGCGTCCCGGGTGGATACGTAGGCTGCGTTCAGCGTTCCCTGGTCGAGGAGTTCCCTTATCCTCTGCTCGAAGGGCGTGTGCTCTGTCGATACTATGAGGTCGGCGATTCGGAGCGCTTGGATGTCCCCGGGTGACAGGGTGTAGCTGTGGGGGTCAACCTCCCCCCGGACCAGGATGTAAAGGGTGGCGTTGCACCCCGTGTCCTCTAGGAGGGCCCTGACTTCGCTGGCGAGGCTTGAGAAGGTCACCACCACTGTTAGGGCCTCGCCACGTGTCTCCCCCCAGGCCTGGGGAAGGGGCTGAAGGAGCCATAGGAGTAGGGCTGCGAGGGCCAGGAGGGCCCGCTGGTTCATCGTGCACACCTCTTTCGTAGAAAGTGTTTAAAGTGTGCACGTATAATAAATGTTCCCGGGTGCCCCCAATGACCCGTCCCTCTATCGAGGCACGCGGCCTCACAGTAGCATTGCAGAGCAACGTGGTATTGGAGGACCTGAGCTTCTCGCATAGAGGCCAGGGTCTGGTCCAGGTGCTCGGCCCGAACGGCGCGGGGAAGAGCACCCTCCTGAAGACGATAGCTGGCGTTATAAGACCCCTTAGGGGGCGGGTCCTAGTCAACGGCTCCGATGTTACGGGTAACCCCCGCTTGGCGGGCCAGTATATAGGCTACCTGCCCCAGGAGGCGGGAGAGGCCTACTCGGGCCTCCCCCTAACCGCCTGGGAGATAGTCGAGTCGGAGGCGCTTCTCAGGCGGGGTAGCTGGCCCCGCATAGGCCTGGGGGACGGGGGGAGGTCCAGGCTAGTGGCTCAGCTCCTTAGCCTCGTGGGCCTGAGGAGGGAGGCCTGGCACCGGCGATTCGACAGGCTGAGCGGGGGGGAGAAGCAGAGGGTCCTCCTCGCCCGGGCGCTGGTGCACGACCCCCCGGTCCTCCTCCTCGACGAGCCCCTGGCCCCGATCGACCCTGTGGGGAGGGCCTCTATGGCGAGGCTCATAGGGGGCCTGTCTAGGGACAAGCTGGTGCTCGTTACAAGCCATGACCCGGGTCTCCTCATGGAGTACACCACGGCGGTGCTCCTTCTGAACCGGACAGTCTACTTCTACGGCTCCCCCGACGAGGTGCTTCGGCTGGAGAGCCTTAGGGCTATATACGGGGAGAGCGTGCAGAGCGTGGGCGATCACCTACACATAGGTGACACGGCATGCCGGGGAGGCTGAGCACCCCCGCCATGTTCTAGCCCCGCCCAGCTAGGGCTACTGCCTCCACGGTGCGGGCCACGCTATACACGAGAGAGAGGGCCGCCAATACTGCTAGGCCTAGCGTCACTTGACCGGCCAGGGAGAAGAGGAAGAGGAGGAAGAGCCTCACGTCCCTCGAGGCGATGTGGGGGAACCGCCCCACCACCGCCGGGTGCACTCCCAGGACCTCGGGGAGCTTGGAGTGAATGTAGGTCACCATCATGTCCCCGAAGACAACTAGGACGGCAAGCGCCACCATGAGGGGGGGCTCCAGGAGGCCCTCGTAGACGGCGCCGTAGACGAGGGCGCCGAGGAGGAAGGCCAGGTTAGAGTACCTGTCCAGGAGGCTGTCCAGCACCGCCCCCCGCTTCGTCGCACGCCCCGTGGCCCGGGCCAGTTCTCCGTCGACCCCGTCGAGGGCGCTGGAGAGCTGCACCACTAGACCAGCCAACCTTGCGTGGCCCCATAGGTAGAGGGGGAGGGCGGTGAGGGAGAAGGCGAAGACTATGATGGACACGGTGTTGGGGCTGGTGTGGGGCGCGTAGCGTAGTATGAGCCTCGTGACCGCGCCCGAGACCCGCCTGTTTATAAGCCTGGATACGGGGCCGTCAGTCCTCTTGGGAACCCCCGCCAAGGCCCAGCTCCCCCCGTATTCTCCTAACCAGCGCTATGCCCTCCCCCCTCTCCAGAAGCTCCAGGTCTTCAGGGGTGTCAACCTCGGTCCAGGGCAGGTTGCCCAGGTCGAGGACGCCGACCTCATGCCCCCTTCGGACCATCTCGTTGAACAGCTGGTATAGGTGGGCCTCCCCCTGCCAGGCTGTGGCCTCGTAGGCCTCAATGGTGGATGAGGGTTCAAGGTTGAAGAGGCCCATGTCGTAGAGGCCCGTGTCCCCCAACCCCTTACCCACCTCCAGGAGCCTGTTTCCCTCGGCCCTTATCTTGCTCGCCTCCGCCACCTCTATGAGGCCGCCGTACCTGGACGCTGCCAGAACCGCGTGTCCCCAGCTCCCCCTCTCAGCGAGCTCCACGAGGGCCCGTGTGGGGGCCAGGGTGTCGCAGCAGGCGACCAGGGCCCTTGTCCCGTGGGGGAGGCTCTGCAGGGCTAGGTAGAGGCTGTGGGCCGAGCCTCGCTCGGGCTCGGGGTTGGCCAGCACCCTCGCGTTTACTGCGTAGCATTCCAGGGTTCTCTGGGCCTCCTCGGCCCAATCGTGTCTTACAACTACATGGATTTCCTCCGCCCCCGCCCTGAGCAACTGTAGGGCGCTTATAACCACCGTTGGGTGGCCAGCGATTAGGGGGGCGAGGCACTTTGGCGTGCCCCGTGTCACGGTCTGGAGGCGGGTCCCCGAGCCCGATGCGAGTACTACTCCCTGTAGCCTCGTTGGAGTCACGCTGCCCGGCCCTCCTATAGCGTTGTGTGTCTTAGGGTATGTTGCTTAGGGTGTTCTGGGCCTTCCAGGCCAGGGGCGCGAGCTCCTCGTGGGGGTAGGAGCCCCGGGGGCTCATGTTGAGGGCTATGGGGGTTATGCAGATGTTCTTCTCCTCGTGCACCACGTAGACGTCCGTGTCCCTCTCCGCGGGGAAGGGCCTGCCGTAGAGCCAGTAGTAGGGCGCGCCCCTGGGGTCCTCCCTCTTCTCCACGTACTCCATGTAGCGGAGACGGGCGGGCGGCGCTATCTTGACCCTCGTCCCGCTCGTGAGCCTGCTGGGGAAGTTCACGTTGAGGAGGTCCACTCCCTGGGGGAGGCCCTCCTCCAGGACCTTCTTAGCTATGGCCCGTGCGACGAGGGTTATCCGCTCAGCGTAGTCCCTGTCCTCAGCCAGCCTCTCGGGCCCCTCGACGTCGGCGGAGAAGGCTATGCTGGGTATGCCGAGGAGGCTCGCCTGGAGGGCGGCGCCAACGGTGCCGGAGGAGAGTATGACCTGCAGGCTCGTGTTGTCCCCAATGTTGACCCCCGAGACCACCAGGCTGGGGCTCCGGACCAGCTCGTTAACCGCCACGTGGATTATGTCGCTGGGCGTCCCGTTAATAGCGTGTATCTCGAAGCCCCATAGGTTCATCCGAGTTATGCGAAGGGGCTTGTGGAGCGTGATGCCCAAGCCGCTGCTGCTCTTGGGTGTCTCAGGTGCGAGGGCAACAGCCCTGCCGAGGGGCTTCACGGCCTCGTATAGGAGACGCAGCCCCGGGCTGTAGACCCCGTCATCGTTGGTTACGATAATCCACCGCTCAGACTCCCCTTGTTCATCCCTATCTCCCATCGCGACCACGGGTCAAGATAATGGGGCGTAGGGGTTATTTTCCATGCCTACCCCCATCCACCCTCTCCGACCACGTACTCCGCCAGCCTCACCGCCTCCCCACCCTCGTTACCAGCCCTTGCGGTGAAGACCACCCTGAACACGCCGCCCTGGCCCTCCCCAGGGCCGGATAGGTCTACCCTAACCCTCCAGGCCCCCTCTCCCAGGTTCTCCCACGTGGCCTCCAGGCGGCCCGCCTCGCCCCACTCTAG
>JALWDA010000003.1 GCA_027014955.1 Desulfurococcales archaeon
GACCCCCAGCATGGCCTCCATGCTCTCCACCAGGGGGATGACGCGGACCCTCTTGGGAAGCGTCTCACCTATAAGGTCCGTGACCCGGGCACCCGTGGTGAGGAGGACCTCGTCCCTCCTCCCAACCACCCTCTCGTAATAGTCCTCGACGCTGAGGACCTGGCGGGAGCTCTGGGTGAAGGGGAGTATAACCTCGAAGACCGGGGGGTTCTCCAAGCGCCTCCCGTAGAACCCCCGGGCGACGTCATAGGCCAGGGGGATGCTCTCGAGGGTCTCTGAGAAGACCTTCTTCTCCGCCTCCTCCACGTAGGGGTTGGGGAGCCGGGGGGTCAGGTACACGTCCCTCCCCAGTATGTGGTCGCGGAAGAACTCGGGGTAGCCAGCGAGGAGCTTCCTCACCACTCTAGTGTCCACGTCCTTGCCCTCCGCGTCCCACATGACCTCCTCCACACCGTACTCCGAGTAGGCGCGGAAGGCCTCCTCCACCTCAGCCTCCCCCGCTATGACCTCGCCGCCCACCCAGGGGGGCACCCGCGCGTTGTCGGGGTGCTGGGTGGACATTGTGCGGGGGACCTTCCTGTGCACGGCGGCCTCCAAATGACATCACCCTTGCCCAAGAGTGGTTTTGATTAAGGACACCGGGCCCCGAATAAATACTGCGCCCCGGGTGAGGCGCTTGCACCCCGGCAGGACCCCCACGGTCTGGAGGGCCCGGAGCAGCTGCATAGCCTGCAACCTCTGCTGCTGGGACACTGAGATGCTCCTGCTCCCAGAGGACGTGGAGAGGCTGGAGGCCCTCGGGTACAGGAGGGAGGAGTTCGCTGAGCCCGACGATAGAGGGCTCCTGAGGCTCAGGAACACGCCTCGGGGCCACTGCGTTTTCCTCGATACCCGCACGGGAAGGTGCAGGGTTTACGAGCACAGGCCTCTGGGGTGTAGCTTCTACCCCATAGTCCTCGACCCACGGAGTCTCGAGCCCCACCTTGACCCCGAGTGCCCCCTAGCCCACACGACGAGACCCGGGGAGATCAGGAGGGCAAGGGCCCTCGCCCGCCGGTTCAGGAGCATAGCCGGGAGGGCTCAAGGCTAGGAGAGGGTGGGTTTTTATACTGGACACGCCAGGCCACCCATAGGGGCATCACGGGGCACCGGTGGTGCGGGGGCCTTGGACAGGACTCGCATGTACGCCGTCGTAGCTGCTGTTGTTGCAGCGGGGGGTATATCATCCTACAGGCTCCTCGTAGCAGGGGCCTACAGGGCCCTCTGGGATCACCTCTGGTTGGGGGACTGGGCGCCCTCTCTTGCGGGGGTCGTTGTTTTCCTTGCCTTCCTCCGCCTGGGCTCCATGGTAAACGCGTGGAGGCCGGGGGGTGCAGCGATTGCGCTCTACGGCGCTGCTGGCATGCTCAGCGACAACGTTGACCTCCTATATATGACTGCGGCGCCCGTGGCGGGGCTCGTGCCCTGGATGCTAGCCTCCCCGGGGGAGCCACAGACCCGGAGGGCATGGGCGGTGGTGGGGGCCCTCGCGGTAGGCCTGGGGCTCGACGCTGCATTCCGCATTGCAGCGGGTGGGGCGGAGCCGTTTGACCACCCGGTCGTTTCCATTGTATACGGTGGAGTATTGGTTGCTGTGGGGCTCCCCATCGCCTTACTGGCACTGTGGCGACCCGAATCAGCATCGTGGAGCGCTTTGCCGTGGAGGGCGGGTCTCTTTGTCCTTCTATTTGGGCTCCTTGAGCTGGGCCTGGGGTACCCGAATGCGCTTCTCAGGCTCTCGGGCCTGCACGCGTACGGTCCCTGGGAGCTCGCGGCGTCGGCCCTGGCGCTGTCCTTGCTCGCCATGTTGGGCGTTTTGGCTAACTCGACCATTGCTAGGCTTCTCATGGTCCTTGCGGGAG
>JALWDA010000004.1 GCA_027014955.1 Desulfurococcales archaeon
GATGTTAACCCCCCGGGAGGCCAGGACCCCCGCGATGCCCGCGACGATACCCGGCCTGTCTGCTCCCAGCACCGTGACGACCACGAGCTCGCCCTCACCATCACCCCTGCCCCCCGGCGCCGGGGGCGTGGTTTCCCCAGGCTTCAAGGCATCTGCCCTCCCATGGGTGACCTGTCCACGCATATACGGTCCCTGGGGCAAAATAAGCTCCACGCACCCCCCGCGTAAATACCTCAGGGTTTTATCCGTGAAAACATAAAGTGACTAGGGTGGCGTCCATGGATCACGGGATAACCGCTCTCCACGTGGTGGGCGCCAGCCTCTGGATAGGGGGGCTGGCGACGCTGGCAGTGCTATACGCGAGGCTGGACCGGGGGCTGCTGAGGAGGCTCTCCCTCGTCCCCCTCGCTGGTCTGGCTCTCCTCGCGCTAACGGGGCTCCTCGCGGCAGGCAAGTACGGGGACCCCGCCGCCTGGTTCAAGATGGGCACAACGCTGGGGAAGATCGGAGAGAAGATAACCGCCCTCGCCGCATCGGGGGTCCTGGCGGGCCTGGCCCTGCACAGGCTGACCCGAGGGGGCCCCTCGATGCTTGTGAAGACCAGCCTGGCCGCCGCCCTGGTTATAAGCCTGGGGGCCCTCTACCTGGGCGTCAGCCTCACGAAGGGGGCCTGAGCCCCGGAGGCCGGAGGGTTGGTTTTTCCACCTTGGGGGAAAACGCCTAATGTGTCCCCCTGGGCTCACCCTGTCCGGGGCTGTTCATCTCCTCCCGTGTCCTTATCCTGTACGCGGCCTCCACGGGGAGCACGAATATCCTCCCGTCCCCCGGCTGCCCGGTCCACGCCGCCTCCATTATGGTCTCCACATGGTCTCCACAATGTCCTCCACGTCCTCGTCACGGGCGAATATCTCCAGCTTTATGCGGGGCAGGAGGTCCACCCTTATCTTGTGACCCCTGTACTCCAGCTCTATCCCGCCTTCTCGCCCCCTGCCCCGGGCCTCGTACACGGTGAGGGCGTTGTAGCCCTTCTCCCGGAGGGCCCTCTTCACCGCCTCGAGCCTCTCCACCCTTAATATGGCCTCCACCTTCTTCAACTCACTCACCCCACGAGTATGATTCCTCCCCATGCTGTGATATGTCCAGCCCCACGTACTCCTCCCTCGCGTGCACCCTGAGGCCCACCAGCCGGTCCACCAGAAGGGCCAGGCCGAGGGTCACCAGGGTAGCGTATGCAACCACTACGAGGCTGGCGACAGCCTGGGAGGCCAGGAGGCCCGGGTTGCCCTCAAGAAGCCCCGGTACTCCCCCCACCGACTCTCGGGCGAAGACGCCCACCAGCAGGGAGCCCAGGAGCCCCGAGACTCCGTATATGGCCCACGCGTCGAGGCTCTCGTCGAGGCCCCTCCTCAGCCTCCAGGAGAGCGAGTAGTAGCTCGCTATGGAGGCCAGGGCCCCTATCACCACCGCGTCCCCGGGGCTGCTGTACGCGGCCTTCCAGATAGCCTTCGCAGCCATAACCCTGGCGATACTCACCAGCCCCTTCGCTGAGAGGGGCAGTCTCGCCGGGTTCCTTGTCTTCGGCCTCCTGTGGACCACCCTGGTCTACGACCCCGTTGCCCACTGGGTGTGGGCCGGGGGGCTGGCCCACAGGCTGGCGACTGAGGCGACGGGCTGGGAGCCCCTAGACTTCGCCGGGGGCCTGGTGGTGCACACCGCCTCGGGCTTCGGGGCCCTGGCGGTGGCCCTCGTCATCGGCCCCCGGCTCGGGTTCAGGGAGAGGGACTTCCCGCCCCACAGCATCCCCCTGACCCTCATAGGAGGGGCCCTGCTTTGGTTCGGGTGGTTCGGCTTCAACGCGGGCAGCGCCC
>JALWDA010000005.1 GCA_027014955.1 Desulfurococcales archaeon
GTGGGATTGCTGACATCGATGATGCGCAGACCATCCCAATCATCCGCCACATAGGCGTAGTTGTTGCTGACAAACACGTCATTAGCAGAACCCCATGTATTATAAAACCCCACTTCGGTGGGTGCGCTGGGATCGCTCACATCGATGATACGCAGACCGTCCCAATCATCGGCTACATAGGCATAGCTGCCGCTGACATACACGCCAATAGCATGACTGCCCGTATCATAAAACCCCACTTCTGTGGGTGCGGTGGGATTGCTGACATCGATGATGCGCAGGCCGTCCCAATGATCGGCTACATAGGCATAGCTGCCGCTGACATACACGCCACGAGCCCTATCCCCCGTATCATAAAACCCCACTTCGGTGGGGGAGGTGGGATCGCTGACATCGATGATGCGAAGACCGTCATACCCATCGGCCACATAGGCATAGCTGCCGCTGACATATACGCCACGAGCATCATCCCCCGTATCATAAAACCCCACTTCCGTAGGTGCGGTGGGATTGCTCACATCGATGATGCGTAAACCATCCCAATCATCAGCCACATAGGCGTAGCTGCCGCTGACATACACGCCATGAGCATAACCCCCCGTATCATAAAACCCCACTTCTGTGGGTGCGGTGGGATCGCTGACATCGATGATGCGCAGACCATCATACCCATCGGCCACATAGGCATAAATGCTTGAAACAAAAATACCTTCAACAACTGTGGGAGTAATTACCCGCCCCAGAAGCAGAGGAGAAGCAGGATTGCTAACATCCAATATGTCCATGGCACCACCGTTGCCAATGTAGGCAATATTACCCACAACAAACGTGCTATAACAGGGGCCATTAGGCCAGCGGCCAATTAAGGTGGTATTGCTATCGTTGCCACTGGTGGTGTAATCGGGCATCATTCCTGCAATTGGGGTGTCAGGCATTTTAACGAAACGTATGCTGGTAAAATCACTTCCGTCTCCGGGATAAAGAGGAGCGTGAAAAAAATGACCATTTTGTGCCCAGACCAGAGTGACAAAAAATAACAGAAGGAGAGTTATGATACTTATAAATTGTTGCAGTTTGCTCATCATTAACTCCTTATTCCTTTTTCATTGTGCTTTTTGGAATTTGCGTTAAAATATCAAAAGCTACTTAATCAGAACCATCTTTTTCATCTGCACATAATTACCGGCAGTAAGTTTGTAATAGTACACTCCGCTACCTGCTGTTCTTCCCATATCATCCCGTCCATCCCATTGCACCTGGTATTGCCCCGCCGGCTGCTGCTGTTGCACCAGTGTACGTACCTTTTGCCCCAGGGTGTTGTAAATGGTTAGTTCCACCTGTGCCGTTTGTGGCAGGGCATATTTAATGGTAGTGGTAGGATTGAAGGGATTGGGGTAATTCTGATAAAGACAAAATTTATCCGGTATTGAGGTATTATTTTCCTGCGTAATACCACTGATTAGGTCATTACGGATGATATAAAGACCATCCCACCCATCGGCCACATAGGCGTAGCTGCCGCTGACATACACGCCAATAGCCTCATGCCCCGTATCATAAAACCCCACTTCGTTGGGTGCGGTAGGATTGCTCACATCGATGATGCGCAGACCATCCCACCCATCGGCCACATAGGCGTAGCTGCCACTCACATACACACCACGAGCCAAATCTCCCGTATCATAAAACCCCACTTCGTTGGGTGCGGTGGGATTGCTGACATCGATGATGCGCAGACCGTCACCCCCATCTGCCACATAGGCATAGCTGCCGCTGACGTACACGCCAAGAGCATAATCCCCCGTATCATAGAACCCAACTTCGGTGGGTGCGGTGGGATTGCTGAC
>JALWDA010000006.1 GCA_027014955.1 Desulfurococcales archaeon
GGGGATAGGAGGGTGTTCTGAACGAGGCTTTGGAGAACCATGCGGGGGTCCTGGTAGTTGAAACCCTTCCGCCTCCACCCGGTGTAGGGCTCGCTGGACATGGGGTCAGTCGCCGCCCCCGCTTGTGAAGGGGGGCGTCTTGAACTATGGGGGTGTTGAAACTAATACCTGTTCCGCCCAGCCCCCTAGCAGCCGCATCCGTGGGAGTGCCCATGGTGACTATGCTTGTGCCCTCCGTGGCCTCCGTGTGCATGGCCCTGTCCAGAGGAGCCCTCTTCTCCGGGCATGCCCTGGGGGCCGTGCTCTAGGTAGTATTCGGGGTTCTCCTGGAAGGCCTTCTTGCACTGGGGGCTGCAGAAGTAGTATATCTTGCCCTTATACAGGGCCTTGTAGGGGGTCTGGGTGGTCTCCACCGTCATTCCACATACGGGGTCAACTGCCTGCATTCGCGTCGAACCTCCAAACCATCGTTGCTGACCAAGTCTAATACCATGGAGGGTGAAAGAGCATGCGTATAGACAGGCCTTTTAAAACAATTTACTACTGGGATGAAGCCGCTGCGCCCAACACCTTTATCCACTCATCCAGCTCCCCCAAACTGTGGGGGAGCAGGGCCACCCTCACCCCCCTCCCTGACATGCACCTGTAAAACCTGTAGCCCCTGGCCTCGAGGCCCCGGGCCACCCGCTCCATGCGGGGGTGCTCCAGGCAAGCCACGGGAGTCTCCAGGGGATGCCTCACCCGGTACCCGTGGGGCTCCAGCTCCTCCACAAGCCTCCGCGTAGCCTCCATTAACCTGGATGTGAGCTTGCCGGGCCCCTCGCCTAGGAGGAGCTCCAGGGCCCGGAGTGAGGCCATCACGTTGCCCCCCGGCCTGGTGCCCAGGATACCATACTGGTAGCCGGTTGGCAGGTAGGGGGCGGGGAACTTGAGGCTCTCCCCCAGCCCCTCCTCGGAGAGGAGCAGGAGGCCCGAGCCAATGGGGGCCTCGGGGACCTTGTGGAGGTCAACCACCAATGAGGCCAAAGGGCCCCCCAGGCGGGTGGGGGCCTTGGGGTTGCCCAGGCTTGAGAGGAGGGGCCCCGCGTAGGCTGCGTCCAGGTGGACCCAGGCCCCCCTCTCACGCGCCAGGGGCTCGAGCTGGGAGGCGGGGTCTATGAACCCCGTCTCAGTGGTGCCCAAGGTGAGCACCAGTACATCCCCCTCTCCCAGGACTCTCTCGAGTACGTCCAGGCGGGGGAGGAACCCCTCATCAGCCGGGACCTTCACGGCCTCCATGCCCAGTATGCGGGCGGCCTTCTCAACCGAATAGTGGGCGCTCTCGGGGAACACGACCCGCCGGGCGCCCCTCTCGCGGAGGGCGTAGAGTGCTAGGAGGTTGCCTTCGCTCGCCCCGCTGGTGAAGACGCTCGCCCGGACACCGCCCTTGGGGAGGACGAGGGGTGTGGTGAGCCTGACAAGCTTCTCGAGAGCCTCCTCTACCTCGGGGTAGCTCCGGAGATCGCCCGCGTTCGTGTGGGCGTACCTGGCCAGGGTGTCAAGCACCTCTGCAGGGGGGCGGGGGGTCATGCCCCCTATTACCCTCAGGCCCAAGCTTGTCACCTTGCGACTTGTGGGTTCTGTGGTTGGGTTATGTTGTGGAGGGGTTTATGCGGCCTCTGCTGGCTATTTTGTTGTGACACGTTTTTGTTGTACGGTATTGTTCCTTGTTGTTTTAGAGCTTGCTTTTCTTTAGTTACTTGCTTGCTGGTTTTTGTCATGATTGGTTTTTACAAGTTGTAATAATTAATACAATATTTATATGGTTATGATTGACGTATTATTGTCTAT
>JALWDA010000007.1 GCA_027014955.1 Desulfurococcales archaeon
GGCCTCTAGGAGAGCCCATTATGCGGGCTCGAGCTTGGCGAGGCAGTGCCCAACCCCCCGGACCCTGGGCTCCCACTTCAAACGAAGCCCCTTCACGGAAGAAGGGTTCGAAACCACCCTCGCCAAGGCCTCGGCCACGTAGCTTAGGTGTGACGCCGTGTAGGTTCTCCTCGGCACGGCCAGGCGGAGAAGCTCCGGCCTCTCTCTTCCATCACCAGGCTCGCCGAAGGCCAGGCGACCCAGGCCAACCGCCCGCACCCCTGACTCCAGGTAGAGGGCCGCAGCAAGTGCGTCTGCAGGGAACTGCTCTGGCGGAATGTGGGGAAGGGCCTCCCCCGCATCCACGTACACCGCGTGCCCTCCCACAGGCTTCAGTATGGGCACGCCTCTCTCCTCCAGCATCTCCCCCAGCCACCTGACTTGCTCGACCCTGTGCCTCAGGTACTCCTCGTCAAGAACCTCCCTAAGCCCCTGGGCCATTGCCTCGAGGTCCCTACCAGCGAGTCCCCCATAGGTGACGAAGCCCTCCTCGAGCACAACCCTCGCGGCGAGCTCCTCATAAACTTGGGGCTCCCGTGTGGCTATGAACCCCCCAATGTTGACCAGGCCATCCTTCTTTGCACTCATGACAAAATGGTCCCCCAGCCCCAGCATCTCCCGGGCTATCTCCGCCACACTCCTCCCCCTCTGGCCCGGCTCCCTCTCCTTAACGAACCACGCATTCTCAGCGAACCGGGAAATGTCGAGCACGAGAGGGACGCCATGGCTGTCAGCGGCCTCCCTAACGCTCCTGAGGTTCTCCAGGGAGACAGGCTGGCCCCCCAGCGTGTTGTTAGTAAGAACCATGACGACAAAGCTTACCTCACCACCCCTTTCCCGGAGGAGCCTCTCCAGAGCCCCCACGTCCATGTTGCCCTTGAAGGGATGGTCCCTCCGGGGCTCCAGGGCCGCGGGTATGGGCAGGTCCAGGGGCACAGCCCCACGGTCTAGAAGCACCGCGCGCCCTGTGTCGAAGTGTGCATTAGCGGGAACCACTCGCCCCCCACGCACTCGGAGGAGTGTCGTGTACAGTATCCTCTCGCCCGCTCTCCCCTGGTGCACGGGGAGCACCATCTCAAGGCCGAGGGCCTCCCTGACCGTCTTCTGGAAGGCCTCCCAGCTCCGCGCGCCCGCGTAGGCCTCATCCCCCCTCATGAGCGCGGCCCACTGCTCCACACTCATGGCCCCGGTACCACTGTCCGTGAGGAGGTCTATGAACACGTCCACGCTCCGTAGGCGGAAGACGTTCCAGTGGGCCTCCCTCAGCCTCTTCATCCTCTCCTCACGTGGGAGAAGTCGGAGGGGCTCCACCATCCTTATCCGGTAAGGCTCAAGGGGTAAGTCCATGGAGCATACCCGTTAAAAAATAGGCGGGGGCGCATACAAGTAGTTTCCGCAACTAGGCCCCCCTCCCGCCCTCCTCCTGGCCCTCGGTCTCCTCGCCCTCCTCGAGAGGACGCTCCAGTATAACCCTGTTAACCTTGCCCTCCTTAACCACCCTAACGTAGCCCCACTGCTCCAGCCTCCTAACCCTCCTCCACAGGCTCGTCTTTGGCAAGCCCGTTAATGTTTGGAGCCTGCTCTGAGTGGTGGAGCCCCCGGCCCTCTCGAGGGCCCTTAGCACGAGCTTGTCCGTCTCGTCAAGCTCCCGGGGCGGGGTCTCAACGGGCTCGGGAGCCGCAGAGCCTGGGGGGCTGGGCTTCCCCCTCCTTACGTAGAAGAGTAACCCCGCTCCCACTGTAGCGAGTGCGAGTACCGCAAATATCACTGTTAGCGGTGTGGTT
>JALWDA010000008.1 GCA_027014955.1 Desulfurococcales archaeon
GGGCACGTCGTGTGCAACCATTATACGGGCAACGTCCTTCTTACGCTCGCTTTTACCCGACTGGGGAGTAGTCGTGGTCCATGCTCCCGGGGGAGTGGAGCTACTCCTCTGTATCCCAGTGTTCATATATGCTTCGTTATCATACATTATGTAGATAATATTCTCATTACGCTCTGCCGCGCCGGAGAGTGAAGCCATGCCTATATCAGCCGTGCCTCCGTCGCCAGCCCATACAATAACGTGTTTGTCGGCAGCACCTTTCTCGTCAAGGGCCCTCCGAAGACCACTAGCGACCGAGGCGGCGGATGCGAAGGCCGTGTGTACTACTGTCGTTCTTATGCTCTGCCCCGGATAGGGGCCAAGCACAACGGAGCTGCACGACGCGGGCACGACTAGTATTGCGTCGTCCCCCACAAGAGCGGCGAGGGTCTTAAGCCCTATCGGTATCGGGCAGCCGGGACAAGCTGTATCCCCGGGAAGCACGTGATGCCTCATCATCTCAGGTCTAAGTACTGGCTTGTACCGCTTAGTGCTGGACAATAGCAAGCTCACCTCCGTGGTACCACGCGATAGCGGGAAGTGGCTCCCCTCTTTCAATGGTTTCCAAGACTCTCTCAGCTATCTTGCTGAAATCGTGACTCGTAACGTCGACTCCGCCAACTCCCGCTATGATTCCTATCGCGTCTCCCCTGAACCTTGCCTTGAGCAAGCTCGCCACTACATCTGAATAAATTGGTCCCGAGGCCCCAAAGCTTATGGAGCGATCGAACACAATCACGCCCCTGGCATTACCCATTATGTCGGCTATCCTGTCATAGGGGAAG
The DNA here is from genome assembly GCA_027014955.1 of Desulfurococcales archaeon. Classification (GTDB taxonomy): domain Archaea; phylum Thermoproteota; class Thermoprotei_A; order Sulfolobales; family Fervidicoccaceae; genus JALTXS01. The sequence continues at coordinate 825 of JALWDA010000008.1, forward strand.
GGGCGGTACAGCCTTATCCTCACAAGGCCCAAGGCAAATCCCCTTTCCCTTAGAAAGTCAACTGCATCCATAGCATCGCCGCTCCATGCACCCATAGTCACAAAGTAGTACTTTGCATCAGTACATCGATAACATTCCAACGGGCCACCATAGCTTCTTCCAAAAAGCTTTCCATACTCCTTATCAACTTCCTCGAATACCAACCCGGCCCGCCTCAGCGACTTGTGCAGGTCAATGAACATTTCCTCGGTCTCCATGGGCCAAGTGAGACCGCCAACGCCTAAAGGAAAACTGCCATCTACAACGTAGGGCTGTTTTCTCTCGCCAAGCCATTCTGCAACGTCGTCTTCGGCGGGGACCTCGACGGGCATGGCTGTATGTCCCAGAATGAAACCCTCGAGGCCGACCATAAAGGGCAGGAAGACTCTCTCATCTTCACTCACCTTGAACGCCTGGATTGTGAGGTCGAGGACCTCTTGATTGTCTCTTGCGAATGCCATAATCCACCCTGTATCCCGCTGGTCCATGAAGTCGGAATGGTCGGGCCATATGTTCCAGGGAGCTCCAATGGTCCTCGTCACAACCGCCATGACCCCTGGCACTCTTGCTCTGGAGAACCAATGGACCCATTCATGCATGTACAATAATCCATGACTACTCGTAGCGGTGAAGACCCTGGCACCTGCTAGAGCGGCACCGTACGCGACGGCTAGGGCACTGTGCTCCGACTCCACTCTAACCATCTGGGCCTTTAATTCGCCGCCTTCTATGTACTCGGAGAGCTTCTCAACTATACTAGTCTGGGGTGTTATCGGATAGGCAGACACAAGGTCGACACGGGCAAGCTTAACGGCGAGGGCGACAGCGTGATTACCAGTTAGGGTTACCTTTTCTCTGTAGAGGGCCCTAGGCTTGGACACCTTTGTTATCCCTCCTCTACCATTGTTATAGCATCGTGGGGACATACGTTAGCACATATTCCACAACCCTTACAGTACTCATAGTCGATTGACACACCCTCCTCTCTATCAACCCTAACAACATTTACGGGACAGTATATTTCACACAAGAAGCACCTTACACACTTCTCATTGTCAACTATAGGCTTCTCCAGTCTCCAGCTACCCGTCTTCCCAGCAACACCAATCTCCGGGAAGGATATTGGTGCCTTGATGGACAGAGCCAAATTACGGGAGTGAGACACTGAGGACCACCACCTCCCTTGTTTCCCTATAGCTCCTTTCAACGGCCTCCGCGTTGAGCCTTCCCAGCCTTCCCCCAAAATACTCAACAACCGCACGCTTAACAGAGTCTAGAGAAACCAAACCAGTGGCTCTAGAAAATGCGCCCAGAATAGCAGTATTGACAACAGGCCATCCTGCAACTACTAGTCCAAGTTCGCGCGCGATTCTTGTGGCGTTTACAATAAATACTCTGCCAGCCCGTGTCCTCGAGATAAGCTTTGACAACCTTGGGTCTCTACGTTCAGTGTTAACAATAAGAATACCCCCCGCTCTCAAAGAGTATCTTTCTAGGATTTCGAGCTCGGCAAGCCTAGCGTCGAGTAGGACGACCACGTCACCCTTTTCAAACATCCCATGCCTCCTTATAGGCCTGCTTGAGATGCGGACAAAGGCAGCAACAGGAGCACCTCTCCTTTCAGCGCCGAAGAATGGAAATCCTTGGGACTCCAGACCCTCTAGGCTAGCTGCAGCTGTGAGAAGTGTGGCTGACGTGACGGCACCCTGGCCTCCACGGCCTATTAATATGACTTCGGTCAACAATAGGCATACACCCCCAACTAGGAGGGCTGTTTCAGGCGCCCACCATGTTCCCATTATTCAATCAATTCGCAAAAAACTGAAAAATATTCAAAATTAAAAAGTATAATTTATAACCTTAACGTTGTAAACCCTCTTTCAATAAATATTTCACACGACTAATATATAAACACTTTGTTACCTACCCGGCATCTTGAACAAGGATAACTTTAGAACGCGGTCGAGAATACGTTTACTCATACCCCATACTATACCGTCAGGAAAGACGTATGCCTCAACAACACGTCCCTTACCCGGGTGGAAGAGCCTATAGGGGCCGCGTATAAGTGACAGGGGGACCCACCAGGCATCGCTTAATTCGCTCCAAGAGATCCTAAGCTGGAGCCGCACAGGCACTTTGCTTAGATACGCATACACTTCAAGTCCCGGCAAGGCTTGGGTTCTCTCCACGCCAAGGCTTCCTAAAACAACCACATGTTTGGGAGGTATGCCTGTCTCCTCGAAAGTCTCTCTTAAGGCCGCTACTAGGGGTGATTCGCCTCTCTTGACCCCGCCCCCAGGGAACCCCACATCACCGCTCCATGGGTCCCAGTGGGAGTTCCTTCTTTTTACAAGTAGTATATAGGTTCGCTTCGATACAGTAGTATAAATCACGTTTATCGCAGCTCTCAGGCTTCCTAGGCTTGATATGGTCTTCTCTATTTCAGTTGCTGGCCATTTTCCTTTCAAGAGGGATGTTTTGAATATAGTCTTCATAGTACATTCTCATCCCTGGAGAGATGGGTGGATTTCCGGGGGCTTTCTTTTTCAATCCATTCCCTATATAAATAAAAGCACTCTCGACGGGTTAGATCTTGAGAAATAATCGTCGTGTTACTTGAAAAAAATTACAGACCTAGAAGAAGTTCGAGGGGTTCTTCCAAGTATCTTTTCACAGTTTTCAAGAACATTGCTGCCTGAGCACCGTCAGTGACTCTATGGTCGAACGTTATGCTTAGGGTCATGCACTTCTTGAAAATCACTCCCCCATCTCTGCCAGGAGATGCTACGTCCCTGAGGCGCCCCACTCCCAATATCCCGGCGTGACCAGGGAATATTATCGGTGCGAAATAGTCTATGTCATACATGCCTAGATTGGACACGCTGAAGGTAGAGCCCTCAACATCTTCTATGGACAGGTTACCTTCTCTCGCCTTCCTGGAAAGCTCCTCTATTTCCCTGGATATAACGCCTATATTCTTCTTATCTGCATGTTTGACAACTGGCACAATTAGCCCATCTTCAAGGGCCACAGCTACGCCTATATTTATGTCATCATACATGATAATCTTTCCATCAATCATTCCCGCGTTCATGTAAGGGTGCTTGACCAGTGCTTCCGCAACAGCCTTTACCACGAAGGCTGTTATGCTAGGCCTTTTTTCCTTTGCAATCATGCCTCTAAGCTCAACAAGCTTATCAACGCAGACATCCATGAACAGTGTGGTGTGAATCGCTTGTGAGTACGACTTGTACAAGTTCGAGGCTATGCGCGCCCTCATCGGGGACGGTTCCACCACTCGTCCCTTGACAGGTCCCACCTGGGTAACTTCCTCCGAAGGTAACTTCATGAGACCAGTAGGGGCTACTGCCTCAGCCTTCTTCTCCGTAGCCTCCGCCTCCTCAAGGTACCTTTTCACGTCCTGCTCGGTCACCATGCCCCTAGGACCCGTGCCCTTTACCTTGGACAGGTCTATCCCATACCGGGCGGCTAGCCTCCTCGCAGCCGGAGTGGCTTTGGGTCTTTTGCTTAAACCAGTGGCGACGGAAGCCGTGGCTATGATGGGTTGTCTCTCTGGAGGCGTGATAGCCTTACTCTCAACCCCTTCTCCCACAGGCTCCTCTGACACTGCTTTGGACGAAGCTGATTCCCTACGGTTCTTTTCTAGCTCTTCTAGACTCTCCACTATTATTGCAATAACTTGCCCGACTGGCACCTCGTCGCCAGGGTTCGCCAGTATCTTGGCTACTATCCCCGAGGCAGGAGACTTCACCTCATTGGTTATCTTTTCGGTCTCTACAACCAGAAGCGTTTCCCCTTCTTCGACTTTGTCGCCCTCCTTCTTTTTCCACTCAACTATTCTTCCCGCCTCCATTGTCAGTCCCAGTTTGGGCATCTTGACTTCTACCGGCACGCTGCTCACCCCCATGGTAGTTTTCCTATCACTTTGAGGGCCATGTCGACTATCTTGTCGCGATTGGGCAACACGTACTGTTCCATGGGGGGACTAAAGGGTATGGGTGCGTGAAGCGTATTAAGTCTGGCAGGCACCGAGTCAATATACTCTATAGCTTCCTCCATGGCGGTTGTTATGACCTCAGACGCTATGCTTGCCGGGGCCCAGCCTTCGTCAACCACCAGTATTCTACCCGTCTTCGAAACGGAGTCGCGTATGGCTTCTCGGTCCAATGGATACAGTGTTCTTAAATCAATAACCTCTGCAGAGACTCCATGTTTATCCTCTAGGACCTTCGCAGCCGCTAGGGCCTCGTGGACCATGTATGAATAGGACACAATGGTTATGTCATCTCCCTTTCTCTTCACGTCAGCCTTGCCAAGGGGGATAACATAGTCGTGCTCGGGAACAGGCCCTCTCATACGATACAGTTTCTTGTGCTCATAGAAGAGAACGGCATTACCGTCCCTCAAAGAGGAGAGAAACAGCCCCTTAGCATCATAGGGTGTACTTGGAGCGACGACCTTTACTCCGGGGTGATTAGCAAACATTGACGCATTGGTTGAAGAATGCTGAGCGGCAGCAGAGACCCCGGCTCCCATAGCCGACCTTATTACAACTGGTATAGCATCAATCTGACCACCCGTCATATACCTGAGCTTGGCCGCATGGTTAAGGATAGCGTCCATGGGAAGATATAGGAAGTCGGAGAACCTGTGCTCAACCACCACTCTTAACCCCATTATAGCAGCCCCTATGGCAACCAAGGTGAAACCCTGCTCGGCAATCGGTGTGTCAATTACGCGGATGTCCGCCCCATATTTTTCGGCCAATCCCCTCGTGACGCCCCATACGCCGGCAGAGACCACATCCTCTCCCAACACGATTACGTTAGGATCTCTCCCCATCTCATGATCCAGGGCTTCCCTAACTGCCTCGACAAATGTTATTACGCGTCCCTCACCTGGCCCTGGGTCCACAGGGTCCTCAAAGGGGACAAGCCTCCCCTCATAATATACGTTATTGAGTGCCTCGTGTCCCTCGGGATAGGGACTTGACCGCGCGTATTCGACTGCGTCTATAATTATGTCCTCAACCTCCTTACGCAGGGCCCTATCCTCCTCTTCTGTAATCAAGCCCTCCTCCAACAACCTATTCCTAAACTTTTCAACAGGATCGTTCTTCTCAAGCCACTCCTCAACCTCACCTGGTTTCCTATAGTGCTGCGGGTCTCCCTCAAAGTGTCCCCTAACCCTGAAAGCGACCGCCTCTAGGAAACGGGGTCCCTCTCCCCTCCTTATCTCGTCTACAAGGCTGCTTGCAGCCCTGTATACCTCCACAGGGTCGGTTCCATCAACCTTCAGCCCCTTCATGCCATAGGCCTTCACTCTCTCTACAGCATCTTTGACAGGGCTGGTTTTATTGAACCTTATTGTTGCCGCATACTGGTTGTTCTCGCAGACGTATAGTATTGGCAGGTTCCATATCGACGCCATGGTCAGGCTCTCATGGAAGGCCCCTATGTTCGTGGCCCCGTCCCCGAAAAATGAGGCGACAATGCTTTTGCTCTTCTTGTATTTGAGTGCCAGGGCAGCTCCTGTTGCGATCCCTATGCCACTCCCCACTATTCCGTTTGCTCCAATTATCCCCCTGCTCATTTGTGCAGCGTGCATAGAACCCCCGTATCCCTTGTTAAGCCCGGTTTTTTTCCCATACAATTCCGCCATCAGTCTCCGTATATCTGCGCCTTTTGCTATCAAATGGCCGTGGCCTCTGTGGGTGCTCATGATGTAGTCGTCGTCTCTCAGAGCGGCCATGACTCCGGCTGCAATGGCTTCTTCTCCTATGTACAAGTGCACGAACCCTGGTATCTCGGATGCTGCGAACTTGTCCCTAACAGTCTCCTCAAACCGCCTTATGAGTAGCATGGTCCTATAAAGGGACTTAGCAAGGCTGGAGGAGATATTCACTCTGGGTCACCTAAGGTTTGCTGATAATGAGCGAGGTTTGCTACTATGGGGTTCGGGGATTCATTATTTATAGTTTAAAGTCAATATTGACGATAATGTGATAAAATGGATGCGAAAATCCACGACATTACTGCTCCCATTTGTATTAACAGGGGCAAAGTCAACATACCAAGGCCCCGTGCGCTAGAGTTCGACATACGGGAAGTGGGACACGACCTTATACTAGGAAAGGGGAATCCCGTAAAATACCTGAGCAACATACTTACAATAAACCTACACATGGCCACACATTATGACCTACCCTCGACCTTCGGCTACCGCAATTTCCCAGTGTCGCACATAACTCCCCAGCTCTTCGTGAGGAGGGCCGTCATAGTAGACGCTTATGTGAGCCCGAACAGGGTCAAGCCCCTAAAGAGAAAAGACCTAAACCTAACCCCGAGGCTTGAGAAAGAGTTCACAGAAGCGCCTCCCAACGACAAACCCGCACTAATACTGAGGACGGGAATGTACAGGCATTGGTGCAGGGATCCTGACAAGTACATGAGGTTCCCCGGCCTATCTAAAGACCTCATAGAATGGATAGCGGGGGACCTAGAGCCGCCAATAGTAGCTATAGACGCTATATCTATAGACCGTACAATGGAATACCGGACAACAAACATGTACCCCTATGTCGAGGAAGAGTTTCTACTACAAGTCAGGAAACAGGAAAACCTGAGTCTACTAAACCACGACGTCCTCCTCCGCAAAGGCATACTAATACTGGAGAACATATATCCCGAGACACTACCACAGTCAATGTCAACCGGCCTACTAATTGCGCCTCCCATATTCAGGTTCGACTGCAAAGATGATTGCAACATCCATGCCATACCAGCCAGGCCCCTACTCGCAGAACCCTCGCCGGAGGCCGACGAGCTCATAAGAATTCTTAGAGACATAAAAAGGATGATAGCATGACTGATAAGCATGTAAAGCAGTTGTCTGCACACCAATTGTTTAAGGCCCTAGGGCACCCCATTAGAATGCTGATTATCTGGATCATGTTAGACGGGCAGTCCTTTACCAAGAACCAGATATACGATACGATAGGCACCCTAGTCCCACAGACCACGAGGGACCAGATAGATAGGCAGTTGAGGATGCTAGAAAAGTACAGCGTCGTGGAAAAAGTGCCCTCACCTAGAAAAAACGAGCCTGGACGGGCCCCCTATTCCTACAGGCTCTCTGAGGCCTCTAGGGCCTTTTATAAAAAACTTGTAGACGCGTTAAACCTAGCGGTGGGTAATAATAGGCATCACACTGCAAAGCAAGGTCCTAAAGTCATAGCGCTCCTTGACAGGATTGAAACAGGACTCTACCTCTCAGGCCCCAGAGGAGCATCTCTAATAAAAAGCTCTCTGAAGGGCTTATCAGAGGTCCTCTCCCTTGTGGAAATTAGTCATAGGAGAAAACTGATTGGAACCCTGCCATTTTCATGCGAGGAAGCCCAGGGCCTCATAAGAAGTCCCATGTTTAAGTCACTTTTGCATAAAATACCCAGGGAAAGGCTGGAAAGAATATTTTTATCAGAATCAATACACTCTCCAGAAGACGCTGAGAGAATCATTAGTGGCCAATGTAGTTGCAACAGTTGTGAGGAATTGGCAGTAAGGGTCGTTCAAGCTATTCTCAATTACCTTGTATTGGTCGAAAAAATAGAAAACAGCGTAATAAACGTTCTAAGGCTGGAGGTCATCGCCTACAACATGCAACGTCCGTGACTTTTTAGTCATTAGTGTCTTTTTTCTAATCAAAACTTTTTTAATAACAATTCCAGACCTGTATTTACAACGAATAACACTAAAGTGTTACTTTTATAAAAAACCCATAAACCCACAAGAGTGGGCAAGGTGGAAACGTGTCCAAAACAACTGTAATTATAGGCATAGTAGTGCTAGTAGTAGTAATAGCCGCAATCGCCCTACTCATGGGAGGAGGGCAGGAAGATACCACAACCACGCAGCAAACAACGCAGACTACCCAACAAACAACCCAAGCCGAGGCAAAAGAGTATAAAATGAGCATAGTGGTAGGGCCCCAGTCACCTTGGGGACAAGCGGCAAAGATGTGGGCTGAAGAAGTAGAGAAAATGACGAACGGAAAAGTCAAGATAAAGATATACTATGCGGGCCAGTTATTCGCAGGTAAACAGACAAATGAGTTCCAGCTCCTCTCGCAGGGAGTCGCGGATTTCGCCATAGGTTCTACCATCAACTGGTCACCAGTAATCAAAGAGCTCAACCTCTTCACCCTGCCATTCTTCTTCCCCGAAGGAACCAAGAAGGGAGACATATACAGGGCTGTAGATGCTCTAGAAGAAGGAGAAACTGGTAAAATGATTTTCAAGATACTGGAAGAGAAAGGCGTTATCGGGCTTGCCTGGGGCGAGAACGGGTTCAGGCAGCTGACAAACTGGAAGCACCCTGTAAAAACACCCGATGACCTCAAAGACCTCAAGATAAGAGTAGTAGGCTCCCCAATATTCATCGACACGTTCAAAGCCCTCGGCGCCGACCCCACTCAGATGAACTGGGGAGACGCGCTCACCGCTTTCCAGCAAAGGGCTGTTGACGGGCAGGAGAACCCGATTAACATAGTCATAATACCCTACAAGATATACGAGTTCCACAAGTACATCACAGTGTGGGACTATGCAATCGACCCACTTATCTTCGCAGTTAACAAGAAGACATGGGAAAGCTTCGACGAGGAGACTAAGAAGATAATAATGGAGGCAGCCAAAAAGGCCGCCCGATGGGAGAAGGCCATGGCTAGGGTAGGCCTCGACGATGGTACGGCGCTGAAGATATTACAGGAGGAGTTCAACTACACTCCAAACATAACAGACCCCATAGCGTATCTCCAGGAAAAAGGTATGGAGTTCACATTCCTAACAGATGCTGACAGGGAGGCTTTCAAAGAACGCGTTGCATCAGTGTACCAGAAGTGGGTCCCCATAATAGGTGAGGACCTGGTCAAAACAGCCCTCCAGGACATAAGGAATGCTCTTGGCATAGAGGTAAGCATCCCATACGAGTTCCAGAGCTGAATCCCCCTACCTAATAAAACCCGGGTTTTTTTCACCCCGGGATATAGCAATAACACATCTTCTTTGAGGGCGGTTGTTTTGGGACGCGGGCAAGAGAGAGGAAAACGGGGAATTCTAGCAAAAATAGCGTCGAGTTTCGAAGAATATGTTGCAGGTACCTTGCTCCTCATAATGGTTACAATAGCCTTCGTCAACGTTGTAAGTAGGTACTTTCTGAAATACTCCCTCGCGTTCATAGAGGAAATCGGGGTAAACCTATTTGTTTGGGTCACACTCTTGGGTATAGCAATAGCGTTCAAAAGAGGCTCGCATCTAAGAGTGGTTGTCATACTGGACAGGTTACCAGTGAAGCTGAGGAAGACACTAATGGTGACCGGGCTTGCCCTAAGCGCCATATTGTTTGGAGTGATAGTCTACCTGTCCTTGAAACACACGTACATAGAAATGGCCGTTTTCAAGACGCGCAGCGAGGCCCTAAACATACCAACATGGATATACATTGCAGGCGTCCCACTGTTCTCGGCCATTGTGATAGTAAGGATAATACAAGCTATCATGAAAGAGGTGAGGAACAATGGCTGACCCCGCCGCTACCACACTAGTCATGTTCGCGGCCCTGCTGGTGTTGGGGGTCCCAATAGGGACGGCTCTTGGGATCTCCAGTGTCGCATCTATAAGTATCTATGATTTCGGCATAGATGTGGTGTCACCCAACTTCTATGCAAACATAGCAAAGTTCCCCCTGCTGGCAATACCCTTCTTCATAACGGCGGGAGTCGCAATGCAGGAGGCGGGTGTAGCCGAGCGTATAATTAGGCTTGCAAAGGTCCTAGTAGGTGACCTTACTGGTGGCCTGGCCCTGGTCGCCATATTAACGGCGACTTTCTGGGGGGCAGTATCGGGTTCAGGTCCAGCTACAACTGCGGCGATAGGGGTTATACTAATCCCAGCGCTTGTCGCCTCCGGCTACAGTAGAGGGTTTGCAGGTGCAGTAATCTCAACCGCGTCGGGCCTTGCCATTATAATCCCGCCCAGCATAGCGCTCATAATATACGGGGTTATAATGCAGGTATCCATCGGTAAACTCTTCATCGCAGGTATAATACCTGGTCTTGTCATAAGCGGGTTTCTCCTTCTAACAGCTCTGTTAATAGCAAAGAAACGTGGGTACAGGGGAGAAGTCTCCCGGAGGAGCCTAAGGGATATAGCAATCGCGTTCAAGGAGGCATTCTGGGGCATACTATCTCCAGTCATAATCCTCGGCGGCATCTACGCAGGCGTGTTCACCCCAACCGAGGCCGCCGTGGTGAGCGTGGTCTACAGCATGTTCCTCGGCTTCGTAGTATACAGGACACTCACGTTTAAGAAATTCTTCAAAATACTCATAGACTCGGCTGAGCTAACCGCGGTCGTGATGTTCGTAGTGGCCTTCGCCGGCATTTTCTCCTGGGTGGAGCAGACGGCGGGACTGATAGACAAGTTCGTCGCTGGCCTGATGGGAGTTTCTAGCAATGAGACCGTTATAATGTTGCTGATAATGGGCATGCTGCTGATAGCGGGTATGTTCCTTGACGCCATATCTATCTACTACGTGTTCCTACCAATAATAATACCCATAATGTACCACTTCGGCTGGGACCCAATATGGTTCGGCATAGTAATGACAGTAAACCTGGCCATAGGCCAGGTGACCCCGCCTGTAGCTGTGAACGCATACGTCGCAGCCAAGATAAGTAGAACAACTCTTGAAGACATAGCAAAGGAGTCGCTACCCTTCATAATAGCATCCATACTAGCCTTGATACTACTTGTGCTAATACCCGAGCTAGTAACATGGCTCCCCAGCTTCGCTAAATAGAATATAATTCCAAGCATCACGGCAACGAGAAGCTTCTTATGACCCCAAACAGAAATTACAAAACAAATCACTCCCCCAAAAGAGTGATGAACATGGGGAGAAGGGTAGACCACCTGATTCCGGAATGGGCTAGGGACTTCTACTCGAAAAGGCTTGGAAGCCTCGAAGAACTCTTCGGGGTAGAAAAGCCAATAATAGGAATGGTTCACTTATGGCCGCTCCCAGGCTCTCCAGCCTACCAAGGATGGGATATGGACAAAGTGGTGGAGAAGGCCCTCGAGGACGCCAACGCGCTTCTCGACGGCGGAGTAGACGGCCTCATCGTGGAGAACATGTGGGACCTCCCATTCTACTCTGGAGAAAAAAGGATACCACCGGAAGAAATAGCAGCTCATGCGGTGGCTGCTCGGGAAGTCGTTAAGAACGTGAACGTGCCAGTAGGTATAACAGTTATACACAACGGGGGGAGAGTCGCCCTCGGGATAGCAAAGGCGGCTGGAGCCAAGTTTGTGCGAGTAGACCTCTATACTGGCGCCGCCGTATGGGACACGGGCGAGTTCGACCATGGAGTCGCTGCCGACCTCATGAGACTACGCAAGCTATTGTACGCTGAAGACATAAGGTTCTTCGCGGACGTTGTGAAAAAGCATAGTGTAATGTTTCCTGGAATAGACCTGGAAACACACGTCACTTGGACAGACTTCTACATGGCTGACGCGATAATAATAACGGGGACAATGACAGGAGTCCCCCCATCACCCGGGGATGTCGAGCGCGCCAAGAGGATAGCGCCTGAGACCCCCGTGATAATAGGAAGCGGACTTACTTTGGATAATGTAGAGAAGCTAATGAGCAAAGCCGATGGAGCAATTGTGGGAACGTATTTCAAGAAAGACGGGATAACCCAGAACCCTGTAGACAGGGAGAGGGTCAAGAAGCTTATGAACGCAGTTAGGAGGCTAAGGCACAAGTAAAACCGGTGCCCTGTCTTGGAGGGGCATTCTCCCAAGGTGCTTGTCTACGGAGACCTTAATATCGACATAATAGCAAGGGTGCCCGAAATAGAGTTGAAAGACCTCTTCTACCCGGCAAAGGATCTGGTAGTGAAACACGGAGGCGTGGGGGGTAACATAGCGGAAGCTCTGCTAGTACTGGGTTACCACCCCATAATCGTCGCGAGTGTTGGGGAGGACTGCTTCGGGCAAGACATTATTAGCAGGCTTGAGAGACTGGGTGTTGTAACCGATTGGGTAAGGACAGTACAGGGGGAGTCTACTGGTTTAATTATAGCACTAGTAACAATAGGGGGTGGCAGGACACTCACAGGCGGTAGGAACGCCAACTCCTTTAACACTATTAATGGACACGAAGCTTCCGATCTGTTGGAAGAAACCCGGCCCGACCATGTCCACGTATCCGGATACACGATATACAACCGTGATAGAGGAAGGTCCATAATAAGCTTGCTTACAGAGGCCAAGAGCAGGGATATTACTACAAGCATAGACCTAGAAGGAATAGCAATGAGTGAGCCCCAGTTTATATCAGATCTCGCCGGATTAGTGGACGTGGTTCTATTAAACAACGAAGAGCTAAACCTGATATACAAAGAGGGTTCAATAGATCATTCACTTAAAAAGCTAGGTAGCGTGACTAAATCCAGATGGGTTATTGTGAAACAGGGGGAGAAGGGCTCTTCTGGATGGGATGGAGAAAAAATTGTGCGGTCTCCATCCTTTAGGATAAATCCCATAGACACGACTGGTGCGGGTGACGCTTTCAATGCTGGAGTTATCGCTGGATTCCTAAAAGGACTCAACCTAGAACAGACACTCACGTTAGCAAACCTAATGGGTGCCTACTCTTGTATGAAAATAGGGGCACGGATAGGCGGGGCGCCCGTTGAAGAGTTGTTGGAAATATACACTAAGACCAGGGGACCACTACCTGTTTGGCTTAGAGAGTTTTTTCAATCCTGAGACCCAGTGGTCACATTTCTTATAATCTCCGCCAGAGCGTTTCCCCATTCGGATAATCTGGGAACGCCTCTACTTCTTCGCTCTACAAGACCTAGCTTCCTAAGATGTGAGATCTTGTTTCTCACAGTCTTCTCACTAACGCCCAGAATCCGCGCCAGTGTACCGATGTCAGCCCCTGGATTGGCGGCCATTGCATCAATGAGGCGTGCCTCGCTTTTCCTAGATCCTAGTTCTTTTAGAAAAACTATAACGCCCCATGGGATTGAAACCATGGCTCCATCCTCCTGCTTTATGTTGATATATGTTTCGAAGCCCAATAGTATGAGGAGGATCAGCACCTCTATGTCAAGTAGACAAAGACGAGAACCTGCTTCAAAGTACACAGTCCTCCCTCTACAATCCCTAAGATGCTTAGTCAACTCCTGCATACTCTTCGCAGGGTTGTCAGGCTCTACTATTATATGCCTAATCGGTCCATCGTAGCCGTATATAGAAAGCTGCTCCTGGAGGGTCCTACGAATCTTCCTCTGCTTACGGGAGGGGGTGCCCGCGACTATAAGCACGTGGTCTCCGAAAGTTATGGGTGGCGAAATTGACATGAGTCTCTTGAAAAGGAGGTCCATGTCAAGTCCCATTGATATCACAAAGCACCGGTCCTGGGTCACGCCAAAACCCAGATGCAACACCTCTTCAGGGAGCTATATTGATAATTCATTATACTTTGCTATCCTGTTTTCTAAAAATCTTTCCCCACAGAGGATGGTATAATACAAAAGGTGCAAGCCACAATAGAAGCGCCTCGGGAACGATGTCGGCACATCCAATTATTGCAGATAAATTCCATAGGGTATGTAGTATCACGGCCGTAGCTATCGAGCCTTCTTTTGCAGAAACGAATCCAAGTGATAGCCCTGCTGCAAGACTGGCAATGAGATATCCAATTGCCCATATGCTGGGAGTCCAAATTATGTGAGGGATATGCCAGAATGAAAACAGGAGTGCTTGTAACACGATCCCCAAGTTAATAGACCCCAATCTATGTGATAGACTCCTTAGCATAAGCCCGCGGAACATGCCTTCTTCAAAAAGGCTATTAACAACGAGAAAAGGCGTCAGAAATACCACTATAAGCTCAAAGTCAAGAGACTCGCCACACCTGTTTAAAGTGAACACCATAACTATGAGAAAGAGAGCAATGAGTAGAATCCTTTCTAAAACGAATAGTCCAGAGCGTAAAAAGAGTGCCAGCCTTCCACCAGTAACAAGCGCAACAAGCCCCAGGCCCCAAAGCTTCTCAAGCACATAAATAGGCCAGCTCCTCATGAAGTAGGACTCTAGGACCCGTGCCAGCATGAATATGATATACAAGGCAAACACAGTCTTTACTGCAACTTGGGGTAGAGGCTTGCTCGCATTCCCCGACATCCCCCAAAGAGACAATATTAGTCCAGCCCAGTACACCAGTCCCAGTAAAACCACTCCCCCATAAATGTAGGCAAAATATGACGAAACTCCAAGGATCACTACTACTGCATAAACCAGTGTTCCACGATAACTCGTTGGTAATGCCAATTATCTCCGCACCCGATGATATTGTAGACGCGGAGAGGTAAAAGTGGTGACTATGAAACAACCTAGGGCAAAGGGACTAGCACCGAGAACTAACAGAGACGAAGTGATACTAAATATCGCCACACTACTCTACTTTACAACACTGATAGGACTAGCCCCATTCATACCACAGTTGGCCGTGGACCTGGGCGCACGGGAGGAGCAGGTTGCCCTGCTTGCCCCCCTTTACGCAGTAACCGCGATAATGCTAAGGCCTCTAACGGGTGTTCTAAGCGACAAGGGATTCACTAGATATCTGCTAGTAGCGGGGAGTTTCCTTAACCTCGCATCTCAGATACTGTATGCTACCTCTGAGAGCATTAAGCACGTGTACCTGGCCCGCCTGATACAAGGCTCAGCACTTGCCCTCTTCATCCCTGCGAGCCTGCACGCAGCGTCTCTAGCCAGCGATGCCATAGCTTCAAGAAACCTGGCTTCAAGAAGCATAATGGTGGGCCTTGGAGCCACCCTGGGTCCTGCGATTGGGGGCTTCTTACTACAAATTGATGGATGGTTCCTCCTTTTTGGCGTGGGAGGGCTTCTAAGCCTCCTCTCGCTAATACTCTCTGCCTTGTGGAGGCCTCCTACGATGTTGCCTAATACCAGAGATAGAGCCAGGAAGAGCCCTGTCTCAGGTCTATTGAACAACATGTTCATATTATCTAGCCTAGCCCTGTTCTTATTCGCTGCCTTTTACATGTCAATTGTCCTCTTCTTGCCCGCGCTGCACAGGGAGCTCGGGCTGGGTAACGCTGTGATTGCTATTTTCTTCACTATAGTGTCTTTCACCAACCTGGTTTCTAGAGTGGTTTTCACGAAGCTAATGCAACGCCAAGGTCCATTAACGGTTAGCATAGTAGGCGTCATGCTGGCAGTGCTAGGTATTGAGCTGTTGGCGATTAACCCGGTCGACCCTGTTATAGTATATGTTGCTCCCCTAGTGGGCTCAGGCCTTGGGTTACTGGTTCCAGGGTTACAGATACTTGCATTAACCAGTGTCCCGCTCGAGCGGAGGGGGATGGCAGCCAGCATCTATACGGTTATGTTCGACGCAGCCTCGCTCGTAGGCCCTCCACTAATAGCCCTGATAGCTGGTGGCTATGTAGAATCGATCAGGTTATCAGCTCTTATAATGCCTATCAGCATGATCCCACTCCTTCTAGCCAGGCTGTATATGTCTCAAGGCGTTTTAAGGAGAAAGAGAAAGTGGGTTCCCCGTGGGAACAGTTAATAGCTACTGCACTAACACCATTACTCTTAGAGATGCAATCAAGGGGGATGACCTTGAAAGTTGTTATAGACACGGATACCGCGGGCGACGATACCATAAGCATACTCCTCGCACTAAAATGGCCCAACGTGGATGTACTCGCATTAACGGTTGTTGCGGGTAACGTGGAGTTCAGCCACGAGGTAAAGAACGCGCTATATATGGTGGAAAACTTCTCTGAAAAGCCCATACCAGTATATCCGGGAGCTAGAAGGCCGCTTCTAAAGCAATGGGCGTACGCCGATTACGTCCATGGGAAAGATGGTATGAGCGACCATGGTTTCAGACCAACGAGATTAGCCCCGGAGAAAAAACATGGTGCCCAGGCGCTTGTCGAGCTCGCTCGCGAGCACCCAGGCGAGATAACACTAGTAGCCCAAGGCCCTCTAACCAACGTTGCCCTTGCAATGATGCTCGACGAGGAGTTCCCCGATAACTTGAAGGAGCTGGTAATAATGGGTGGTTACGCCGACGGTTATGGTAACGTCACTCCTGTGGCTGAGTACAATTTCTGGGTGGACCCCGATGCTGCTAAGATGGTCTTCAATTACTGGCCTCGTGACAAGAAACCCCTGGTTGTGGGTTGGGACATAACGTTAAAGCATGCACTGGTCTACGAGGAAGAGCACCGTGTTATATCCAGTTGGGGAACAAAGGAGGCGGAGTTCTTCGTTAAGGTCAACCAAAAGCCAATGGAGTTTGAAAAGAAAACCTTCGGCATACCGGCGAGCACGCATCCTGATGCAATTACTATGGCGATAGCAATAGACAGACGTGTGGCCAAGCGGGTCGAGGAACGCTATGTCGAAGTAGAAGAGAGGGAGGGGCCAACGCGTGGCATGTTCATAGTAGACCACGCGGGCGTCCTTGGACAAGAGCCTAACGCCCGCATAGTCTACGAGGCTGACGGCAATCTCTTTAAGAAGATGCTCTTCTCAGTGCTAAGAGGAAAGCCCGGGGAGGTTGAATAAAAATGGCACGTGAGTGGAGCGTAGAGGAGGTTGCTTCACGCATACAGCATACCAACGTTAGCCCCGATGCAACTCTCTCTGATGTAAAAAAGCTCGTGGAAGAGGCCGTTAGATATGGCTTCGATGCAGTGGTCGTCAACCCGATATGGGCTAAGCATGCAAAAGACCTCGCTAGGGGCACGGGCGTCAAAGTAGCGGTGGCCTTTAACTTCCCCGATGGGGGGAGTACTACTCTTGCCAAGGTCGTTGAAGTCAGGAACATGCTTGCCTACGGGGTAGAGGAGATTGACTTCATGATAAACACGTCATACCTCAAGTCGGGTATGCTGGACGAGTTCAGGGCAGACCTAGAGGCAATAGTTGAGGCGGCAGAGGGAATGGTGGTCAAGGCAATACTGGAGACAGCCATACTGACCCCAGAAGAGATAGCTACGGCGGCCCGCATAGCAGAGGAGGTCGGAGTCCACTATATTAAGAACTCGACAGGATGGGGCAAGGGAGGCCCGGCTACACCCGAGATAATAAGATACATGAGAAGCCTGGTGAGTCCTAAGGTCAGGATAAAAGCGTCTGGGGGGATAAGGGACTTCAAAAGAGCCGTGGAACTGCTAGAAGCCGGCGCAGACCTGCTGGGCACTAGCAGGGGAGTCCAAATAATTGAAAGCGCAAAACAGGGTATACACGAGAGAAGTGAAGATACTACACCATACTAGCGGTGATAAAGCTATGCCCGAAAAAATAACCGTAATCGCAAGCTACAATACAGGGTTCCTCATACACGCGCCACGGTTGCCAGTTGAGGGAGAGACCCTAATGGGCAGCGGCTTCCGAATGGAGCACGGGGGAAAAGGGAGTAACCAGGCAATACAAGCGGCTAGACTGGGGTCCCACGTACACGTGGTCGCAAGAGTGGGGCACGACCTATTCGGAGACCGCGCCATATCCAAGTGGAGGGAGGAGGGAATCGACCACCGTGCAGTCGTGAGGGACCCTGAGGCACCAACGGGTGTTGGTATAATCATCGTGGGACCAGATGGTAAGAACATGATAGTGGTAGACCTGGGTGCAAACCTGCGCCTCACACCCGCAGATATAGACCGCTACTGGGAAGATTCTCTCTCACGGCCAAAGGTGGCCCTGGCACAGCTGGAGGTCCCGGTGGAGGCCGCACTCCACGGGCTTAGAAGAGCAAAGAATGAGGGAGCGGTGACCATACTTAACCCGGCGCCTGCGCGGCCCATGAAGCCAAGTGAGCTTGTTGGAGTAGATATTATCACGCCCAATGAGACGGAGATGAGGATACTGGCAGGAGAGGACCCCAACTCGACAACAGATATAGCCCTGCTCGCCGAGAGGTACCTGGACTCTGTTAATACCGTTATTGTTACCCTGGGGGAGAAGGGGGCCCTTATAGTGGACAATAGGGGAAAAAGAATACTGCCACCCCCTAGGGTTAAAGCAGTGGATACCACGGGTGCGGGAGATGCCTTCAATGGGGCATTGGCCACGGCATTATCAATGGGTCTCTCAGTGGATGACGCCGTGTCCTTCGCAAATTATGCCGGGGCATACCTTGTGGCGAGGTTCAAGAGAGGCGAGCTGGTCGAGTCTCTCGCGACACGTGATGAACTCGAGGAGTTTATGCGGTCAGCTAATCCTTAGTAAAAACCTTCTCCTATAAAGAGTCGTGAGTATGGTTTCTAGAACATCTCTGCGTTTTCTACTAAATTTGCCGCATCCATCATTGACTAGCACCGTCACTTCACCATTTCTAGGAGACACGTCCTTGACGCATTTCAAGCCCAAAATCTCTGCGCTCTTCATAACATCGTCAACGTCGAGCTTTGGTAAATGCTTTGGGTTACCGCAGGGCCCCAAATTACATGCCCAGCAAGACTGACCATGGTCAACAACATTAGCTGAACACGACGCAGGTAAAATATTGAACCCGGTTTTAACGGCCGTGTAGGCAACAGTTTGCTTTAGGTCGCCCATCCTAAGGGTTATCTGTTCGCGTGGATTCGCTGGACGTCGGGGCAGCCTTGCGGCTATCTCCTCATAGGGTATACCAGCTGCCTTTAGCCTCCTGAGAATACCCATGGTAACTCTCAGAGAGCCCAGTATGACTCTCCTGTAACCCATAGACCACGCCTTCTCTAACAGGTAACTCAGGTCATCTAGCGGCACGCCAGGTATTATGGGTCTTAGAAATAATGTGACAGGAACACCCCTCTTCATCAAAAGCTGCCCCCATCTCAGCCTGTCATCCACACTCGCAGCTCCGGGCTCTAGGGTTCTTTGCATTGAATAGGTGGCCACGGATATGAGAACACTAGGGGGTCCGTTGGGAAGTGATGACAGTTCTTCGGCGACCCGTTCCCCGGGAGCGGCCTTCGTGGAAACCTGAAGAGGATTACCCATAACGCCTCCAATAAACCTCATGTATCTCAGAGTTTTGTTGATGATATGGTGGGTCATAAAGGGCTCGGTAACGCTGCCAAATGCCACGAGGGTGCCAGCTGGACCAGGCAGGAAATAAGGATTCAGAGCAAGTGCTACCAACATCTCTTCTGGCTCTAGGGGGTATGGCTGGGGCTTGAGCGGGAACCCCATGTCGGGCACATAGCAGTAGAGACACCCAAAAGAACACCCTATTGCCGGATGTACGGTCATTCCGCATGGAATTGGCTTCCGGCGCGAATGGTGGTCTTTACGAGCCTTGCCTATGAGCCCTTTATGTTCCTCCAATATTTTCTGCTTTATCTCCAGTGCATTGCTGAGATACGTGGAAGGCCTGGTCTCCAAGTCTTGGCACCGGTGCGGGACACTTTTGTTTTTAAAAGAATGTATGGAGATAATACTTATAGCAATGCTGGCTAAGGCCAAATATGGTGCCAAACATGGGCTGCCTCCGATGTAAAGCCACCCCTTGGGGAGTATATGGTATGGATAAAGGGCTTAAGATGATGCTTGATTACCTCAAGGAACAGGAGAATAACAAGAAGAAGTCAAACCAGAAGAAATAATTGAGATATAGTGGCATCCATTGTCACGAGTTGCTAGAACACATAATATTATAGACTAGTTGCTTCTCGAGAGCAAACATTTTTGGAGGATTACACGTTAATTATTATAAGCGAGAATCGAGTAACAGAGGTTACTATACGTCTTCCAACCCATGGCAGTTGCTTCACACTTATCCTTCTATGGTGGTGAGCCTATTGTCGATAAAAATAGGCATAATGGGGCGATGGAACGCCACATGCGGCATAAGCCAACATGTGGAGACCCTTGCGCGTAACCTTATCAAGCAGGGTATTGATGTAACAGTCTATGCACCTACCCTTGATTCAGCGTTGAGGGACTGGCATCACAAGATAATAAAAGCCTTCGACGAGCCCTGGGTTAAGAGAGTATATAGTGAAACGGAGGAGTACTATTATCCCTACGGCGGTATTGTGAGAACAGAGGAGCTGGAGAAGGACGATATAGACGTGCTAATTGTGGAGACGTACAACAGGTTCCCCCTAAACGAGTTCGCGGAGGCTGTACACAAGCTAAGAAGAAGATTTCCACTAATAGCCGTTGTTCACAATGCTACCATAAGAGAAGTGGTTCCCATAGTTAAGAGAGTCAAGTGGGATGCCATAGTAGTTTTCGACAAAAGGTATCGACAGGAGCTCTTCGGGGTCTTCGATGACACGTTACATTCTAAAATAAAAGAAATACCCTATCCCTACCTAACCCCTGACCTAACATCATTAACTCCTGAAAGACCTCCTGAGGCAAGCGAGGAGGAGACCCTGTACATATCCTATGGAAGGCAGCCCCTACAGGAGTATGCAGACTACATATTCGCGCTCAGGGAGATGGCGGAGAAGAAGAGGTTCAAGTACTGGATAATAAGAAGCAACGGGCCAACGCCCTTCAGAGAACCGTGGATTATAGAGTGGAGACAAAGACCCCCCTTAGAGAGGATATACTCTTACGTGATGGGTAGTGACGTTCATCTGCTCCCCAAGGGAGAGTCGACAGGAGTGGTGGTCTCTAGCACGCTAGCCCAAATACTGTACTCGGGTACTCCAACACTAGTGCCGGATACTAGATACTTTGAAACAATACCTGTTGACCACAGGAGTATAGGGCCAGTCGTGAAATATAGGCCAGGTGACGTGTTCGACCTTATAAGAAAACTCTCCCTTCTAGACGATCCCGAGGTTCGAGCTCAGGTCTCCCGTATGGCTCGAGAGTGGGCCCTTAAACACGGGGAGGAAAAGGTGTCTAAAATGTTCCTAGAGCTGGCTGAGAAAGTTGCATTGAGATAAACACCTTACTCCAGGCGGCCTCTGTCCAACTCCTCCAAGAGTTGGCTGAACTCAATCCTGGCAATGCCCACATAGAGGTCCGCGGCCCCGTATGATACTAACAGGTGGTCATCAACCTTAACCAAACCGCAGGGGAATACCACGTGGGGCCGGTCACCAATTTTCTCAAAGGGTTCTCTAGGCTCCATTATGTAGGTGGGCGTCACAGCAGTTACTCTGGGTCCCCTGCTTCCAAGCTCGAGCTCTACCGCAATAACCCTATATACGACACCCTCATGATCAACCGAGTGGGCTAGTACCAAGACCCTGTTGCCTCCAAGGTATATGGGGGGTGCTGCCCACCCGAGCTTAGACTCCCATTCTGCCTTAAGGTCAATGACCCAGCTTTTCTCAATAGCGTATTCCCTGGGGCCCTTCGGGCTGCTGTAGTCAAGCGGCTCATGCTCGCTGACTAGTATGAGAAACTCTTCTTTTTTGTTGTGAACCCTATGGAAGAGCACCATTTTACCTGACACGCTGTAGTTTTTAAGAGGATGTAGGAAGGCGTTCTTGTCGCTAATAACTCCTCCAAAAACATCATGCCTGGGAGTATGGACAGCTAGCTTAACCCACTCGTCCCCAAGCTTGGCTGCGGTGACGGGTCTTGTCCGGTATCTCCACTCCCGTGGCTCGAAATAGTTTATAGACCTACCAGTGTATGTCATATGGGGTATGCCGTCTATCACGTAGACGCGAGGGTCCTCAGCACCCCATATGTCGTACCTATTGTCAGGAGACAGGATGACGTCTGCCATGAAGCGGCCCATACTCACCCTCCTGGCCTCAATGTCGTCTAGACACAGGCGGAAGGCGGCAATGCTGCTCACGTACATGTAATAACCTAGTACAATCCGTGGATATACCGTTAGGCACCCGCTAGAGTCGTCAAAGGACAGGCCAGGGTTGAAGGCACTCGTGGGATGTTCTACGGGCAGGTTTCTCAGAAAAATCCTGTCGGGTGCGACAACACCCATTCTCTCGAAAAGGTCCTTGACCCCAGGAGTCCTGACCTTGAGTGCTTCGTGCGAACCCGTTGCTATTGTTATCAACATTAATCACCCTTTATGCCTAGGCGACTCGTATAACTCGGGAAGTATTTTAGCATTATCTTCCAAGAAGCTTTCCATCTCAGACGAGGGCAGTGTTACAAAAAGCGTGCGTCCTCGAAAGAGCGTCATTATGCGAGGATTATGCCTATAGGGGAGTAGAACCTCCGCATCGCCTAGAAGCATTTTTACTGATAAAAATGAAAGACCAGGCTCTCCCCTCCCCTCTACTATCTTTTCAAAATACTTGCTCAGAACACGATATCCCGGTTCCCTGTCTTTTCCTGTGGGGAGTAGTACGCCCCCGCCCCTTAAAAGGACAATAGTGTATCTAATTCCCATAAAGTTCCTAAAAATAGCAATTGTGTAACCGTCCCCGGAGAAACCAATGAACACAAGCTTCCTGTTATAACATCCCCACTCCAAGTCCACGCCCTGCCTAGTTAGAGAAGAGGCAATCGAACGAGCCGTCCTCTCAGGTTCCTCTTCTATGAGAAAAGGGCTTACCAAAAAAGCGGCGACAGCGATGACTATTGACAACGCGAAAAACAACCCCTTCTCATAGCCAGCGGCTGCTATTATTAGTGGTAGCAGGGGAAGCATGTTAACGGTGATCTTTAGAAAACGGGTTATTCTACCGGAGGAATCATCCCTGCACAAAAACAGGGGTTCGGAGACTTCACTGAGCGGTATATTAACGTCCTCTTCCCTCTCCCTCCTTATCCTGTTCAAAACACGTTTTACATGGTCTTTTAGCATGACAGACCAGCTGGCTGAACTACTTGGAGGCGACATGTGCCTTCATCATCCCGGTTTCAATATGTTTGCAACATACGTTTGGCGATTTTGCTATTTCTAGGAACCATTATTTTGGACCCCTATATGTAATTTAGAAGACCAGGGATATGAGCTTAGGGCTAGAAGGTGCCAGATTTGAGGATTGGGCGAAGAACACTTCTAAAAACCATCTTGGGGGCAGCACTTCTATATTCAGTGCCAGGAACGGTTACGGGCCTCACAGATTTTAAAACCACATTTGTAAACGCGGGTCTCGGTAAGAGAATTATCTTCGCACCAGACGCGCACATACATGAGTTTTACCCCGAACTAGTGGAGAGTATAAATAAGCTACGTCCAGAGCTGGTACTCCTAGGAGGAGACACCTATGATAGGTTTAGTGAGCTGGACAGTGTTATCGAAACCCTATCGAAAATCCGAGGTGAAAAGGTGGCAGTATTGGGAAACCATGAACATTGGGCCGAGTCCAGGTATGGTAAGATACCACTTAGCAAGGGGATAAAGGCAATGGAGGAAGCAGGCGTCACGGTACTTATTGACGAAGAGGGCGTTTTCCAGGGTGTTAGAATACTTGGAATAGACTGGAGGGATAACCCTAAGGAGTACTCGAATGCACCCCAGGAGGACGTAGCGCTAGTTATTGTACACTCTCCTGACGCTTTCCCCCATATTTCCTCTAATTACAAGTACATGCTGTCAGGACACACCCATGGGGGCCAGATATGCCTCCCCGGTCCTCGCTCAGCGGTCACAAACAGTATCTACGGTTATAAAAGAGGGTTCTATACGAAGGAGGGAAGGACGATGTACGTATCCATGGGTGCGGGACACATAATACCTGTAAGGACATATTGCTCTAGGGAACTTGTCGTTCTAACTTAAGCTCACCGACATGAAGGTATGCACTAGATTCACTCAAGCGACTGCCTCGTCTTTCTTGCCCCCGCCATGGTTTGAAATAATGTTCATCACCCTCCTGTGAAGCTCCATAAGGAGCTTCCTCCTGTCCTCCATAAGCACAATATCCTGATATCCTATGGCTATTATATGGTGTGCGAACGGGCTAGGCACATTCGCTGAGTATGTCACAATGTATCCCACTTTCCCCTCCTCGACCCATCGTAGAACAGTCTCGGCAGCTTCAATGTCCATGTAGTCTTCCATTATCTCGCGTAACGTCTCTCTTATTATGGGGTGGTCCTTATTGTCTTTGAGAGCCTCCAGTATGCTTTGTGCGCTCAACTGCATTCTATGAGGACTCCGCTCCCATCCCCTATAGTTCCTTAGTATCATGAAGGCCCTCTGGGCGCAGTGGCGGAACCTTCTTTTCATAAGCTCGGTGTTCCAGATAGCCTTCTCAAGGAGGCTTCTGACATTCCTGTGGTTCACTTGTTCCAAAAGCTTATTCACATCTATATCTGGGTGTCCTGCAACTGTTAGCATGAAAGCGTTGTCGGAGACCGTAACCCGCACGGGTGCACCCACCATCCTGGTTAGCACAAGTGCAAATGCCCGGGATAGTGCATCATTGGTCCTCCTTCCAAAAAGGCTGTGGAATATGATGTTAAGGGCCCTTGTGTCATCATATATCTCAACGTGTATGGTCTTATCGCTAGCTACTATGCCATTTGTGAACAGCATCTGCTCTCTAATGTACTCAACCAGCTCTCTCGCCGCGTGTTTTTGGAGCATGAGTCTTTTTCTTACCCATTCGATAACTTTTTCAGGCTCCTGACCAGCCGAGAGCTTTTCTGCTATCTCTCTTCTTGTCCTGCCAACAAGTAGGGCGGAGTCGAATGCAAGGGGGAGCATCTCGCTGAACCAGCTTGGGACGGTGGGTCTGAGACCCTCCGCTGGCTCTACTATAACTTTTATCCCCTCAGAACGTATGAAGCGGTATGTTCTCCCTCCTAGAACGAAAATGTCTCCTGGCGAGAGTATTTGCACAAACTCCTCTTCAAGGTCTCCTATGTATTTCTTCTTTCCCTTAAGGAACACCCTTATCTTAGCTTCGTCAGGTATCATCCCCTGGTTTAGATAGTATATCATACGAACGTTCCTTTTGCGGCCAAACACGCCCTCATCAGGGTCGTACCATAGCTTGCTGTATACCCTCATCTCCTCAAGGCCTTCTTCGATGCCCCCTAGGAACTCCAGGACTCTAAGAAAGTCCTCATAGGGCAGCGTGTGGAACACGTAGCTTCGTTTCACAAGCCTATAGGCCTCCTCCACCCTCCACCTTTGCTCTAAGCTCATCGCTATTAGATTCTGGGCAAGCACGTCTAGGGGGTTTCTCGGTATCTTGGCTTTGTCAATAATTCTCTTCCTAGCAGCGTCTGCGAGCACACTGCATTCTACTAGGTCGTCCCTGTCTACAACTATTATCCTTCCTTTGCTAACCTCTTTTATCCTATGACCTGCGCGACCCACCCTCTGTAGTAGGCGGCTCACGCTCTTGGGACTGCTTAGTAGTATGACGAGGTCGATGTATCCGATGTCAATGCCAAGCTCTAGGCTAGTTGAGCTCACAACTACCCTGAGTTTACCCTCCTTGAGCTTTTTCTCCACCTCTAGCCTCAGGTCTCTACTCAGGCTACTATGGTGGGCCTCAATCTCGTCCATGCTGATTAGCCCGTCCTTCTCCATGAGCTTCTTGAGCTTGTACACGACTCTCTCGGTGGCGCTTCTCGTGTTAGTGAAGATGAGTGTAGACCGGTGTTTCTTCACCAGCTCAACTATCGTCTTATATATGCTCTCATTCAGCTTGTCAGTATCAGCGTACACTAGGCTCATCTTGGGCGCGATTACCCTTATATCAACAGGCTTGTAGAACCTTGCATCAACAATGCTAACAGGCCGGGGGCTACCATCGTCATTGTACCCTCCCAGAAAGCGCGCTATCCTCTCGAGGGGCGCAATCGTCGCACTTAGACCTATTCTCTGTATCCTCTTTCCTGCCAGCCACTCAAGCCTCTCGAGAAGGAGAGAGAGATTAGCCCCACGCTTACTTGTGGCCATCTCGTGTATCTCGTCGACAATAACCCACCTGACAGTTCGTAGCCTCTCCCTAA
The DNA here is from genome assembly GCA_027014955.1 of Desulfurococcales archaeon. Lineage (GTDB taxonomy): Archaea > Thermoproteota > Thermoprotei_A > Sulfolobales > Fervidicoccaceae > JALTXS01. The sequence continues at coordinate 26,854 of JALWDA010000008.1, forward strand.
ACCGGGGCGCCACTAATATTATTGAAAGAGTCTCGGGAGTTGTTATAAGAATGTGGGGAGGTTTCCTAAGCATAGCCTGCCTTTCGTTAGGTGGGGTATCACTTGTCCTTACAGCAACTCTGATTTCCGGAGGTTCTCTCCCAACCCTTCTTACATAGTACCCCCGTATCTCACCGAGGGGCTCCCTCAAGTTACGGTTCATGTCATTGTTGAGGGCACGCAGGGGGGAGACGTACACGGCATAAATGGCCTCCTCCAGCCTCCCCTCCTCTCCTAACTTGAAGAGCTCGTCTATTATACCTAGAAACGCGGCCAGTGTCTTGCCCGTACCTGTGGGGGATGAAATGAGTACATTCTCTCCATTCTTTATCATGGGAATAGCCTGTCTCTGGGGCTCAGTGGGTTCTCCGAACCGCTCCTTAAACCACTCCTCGACGTAGGGTCTCAAATATCCCCACAAGAGACTGCGCGCCCTCCCTTAGGTCTGGAGACATATGCGCGATCTGACAGCCATATCATGTGATCGGTGGAGGAAAGGGTTAATTACGGATTACCCTATACACGCAAACAATGTACCACCTGGATTACCAAAGAGTTGTATACGGTGGAAAGCCCTTGAACAGCGATGTTGGGGAGACGCTTCTCAAATGCGTTAGTTGTGGAAGAGAGTACAAGCCAAGCCCAAGGCTGTTCAGATGTCCCAGATGTGGTGGATTGCTAGAGGTGGTACTAGGGAACCCTACATGGAGGCCCAAGGGAAGAGGAGTGTGGAGATATAGGGATTTGCTACCACAAACAAAAATAAGCCCTGTGACTATGGGCGAGGGTAGTACTCCCCTCATTGCGTCTCGCTTGCATAAGGGTCTATATTATAAGTTCGAAGGGTCCAACCCCACTGGGAGCTTCAAGGACAGGGGCATGACCGTTGCCACCACGATTGCTCTCGAGAATGGTGCAAGCTCAGTTATAGCAGCTAGCACGGGGAACACGGCCTCCAGTATGGCGGCATATGCCTCACGAGCTGGTCTTAGGCCGGTTATCTTTCTCCCCAGGAACAAGGTAGCAAAGGGGAAGATACTCCAGAGCATAGCCTATGGAGCAGCAATAGTGTGGGTAGAAGGGGGGTTCGACGATGCAATATCGCTTGCGATGAAGTTGTCTGAAGAAAAGCAAAAATACTATCCAATGAACTCTTTCAACCCCTGGCGCCTTGAGGGCCAGAAGACGCTCTATTATGAGGTGTTCGAGGACCTGGGAAAACCGCCGGATGCGATGGTGTATCCCGTAGGCAATGCTGGTAACATAAGCGCTGGGTGGAAGGCGGCGCAGGAGCTATTAATGCTGGGCGTGGCCGACACGGTGCCGAGGTTTCTGGGAGTCCAGGCAAGAGGAGCCAGCCCTATCGCCGACGCGGTTTCGAAAGGACTTGAGAAACCAGTGTTCGTCGACAGTCCAGAAACCATTGCAAGCGCAATACGTATTGGCAAGCCCGTTAACTGGCCAAAAGCGCTCAAAGCCATTAGGGAGAGTAAGGGGACCGCGGTCGTGGTGGGCGATGATGAGATACTCCAGGCCCAGATGACTCTGGCTAGGCATGAGGGAATAATAGTGGAGCCCGCGAGCGCGGCATCGTATGCCGGTTACTTGAAAATGCTGGAAGAGGGTCTAGTTGATAGGGGTGATACAGTGGTACTTGTGCTTACAGGCCATGGTCTGAAGGACCCTGCATCGCTTGAATCCATGGTGTCAAACGAGGTCAGTGTAAAACCCAGTATAGACACTAATGAACTCGACAGAGTGCTAAGCGAGATTTGGCAGCATTCTGCGGCTGTGGAGGTCCAAAAAGGAAATGATGCTAGGAAGCCTTACCCTCTTTACCAGAATATTCCTTGAGGAGGCTCTCTAGCTCCCTCAGTGCCTCTCTCTTGTAAGCGGGATTATCCGCTAGAAGCGCCTTATAGACAATGGCGTTCATCTTAGCCATGAATGTGAGGGCCTTCTCCAACTGTGCCACCTTTTCCTCAATTTGCTTTAAATGAGCGTTGAAATGATTCATTCCATCTACAAGCGAGTTCAGTACAATGATTAGCTCGTCATCGTGGTGATGGTGGTGATGGTGATGATGGTGTTCCTCGGCCATCTCCGGGTGTGTTTCCATAACCTCTTCCATAACTTTTTCTATGTCCTCCTCCTTCTTGGGCATAGTCATTCTAAGCTTTACCATTACAACCCCCATCATACTTCTGGCCTCGAGGGATTTAAAAAAGATAGCCAACCACGACTAGAACAGGAGAGATTCAATCATGCCAGCCAGGAGCGTTATTCCCAGGAAAACATTCAACGCCTTATAAGCTGCCTTTGCCAGCTCCCTCCTATTGGTCCTCGCGAACCTTATGCCAATTAACACTACCACCAGACCAGAGAGCAGAGAGGATGCAAGGGCAACTTTACCAAAAATCCCAAGCATATACATGCCCACCAAGGTTATGATTATCAGGATAAGCACCGCGATGGAAGCCCACCCCGTAACCCTGAACCCGTAGACCGCGGGGAGCATAGGAACCCTACTTCTAATATAGTCATCTACGTAGAACGAGCTTATGTACCATATGTGCACAATAGCCCACTCCGCTACAAGCAATCCTAATAATAATGCCCCTATCCCGGGTGACTCCGTGGCTGCAACGTAGCCCCCAAAAGCAGGCATCCCCCCCGCTATACTACCTAATACAATGTTTAGAACGGTCCTCCTCTTAAGAAGGACAGTATAGAGGAATACGTCTACTATAAACCCGATAAGCCCTGCTATAAAAACCCAGACGTTAACAAGATACGCGAGGATCAGCCCGCCTGCAAGGAAGGCAAGAGATACTACAAGGGCCATTCTGGTCGAGATTTTACCAGATGGGAGGCCTCTACATTTGGTTCTCTCCATCATGCCATCTATGTCCCTGTCAAAGTACATGTTGAGCCCTGTCGTCCCGGAGACGCTTAGGTATAACGACGCTGTCAGTGTGAGGAGGGTCCCCAAATCTATCCTACCAAGCGAGCCAATGAAGTATCCAGCTACGCCGCTCAATACGAGGAAAAGGGTCTGCCTAACCTTAAAGAGGTCAACCACAACCAAGTGCATGAGATAGGGTGTAGATGTGAGCTCGCTACAAGGTCTTTTCAAGGTTGTCCCATCCACCATCCCTATACCTCACGTCCCTGTACCTCACCGTGCCAGCTGGCTCCTCACAGTACTCACCTATCTTCATACACCTGATACCTTTATTACTACATATACTATACACGTGTCCTGGCTCCAGCTTGGTTGAGAAAACAATCTCATACTCCTCGCCCCCCTCGAGGACGGCCTTCTCCCACAGAGACTCTCCCCCGACCTGCCCTAAATCCTCAAGTATTTTCGAAACGACAGCGTCGGGTTCTGGCAGGGTGTTGATACATATGCCCGTGCCGCTGGACCGTGAAAGCATTATAAGACTGCGTAACAGCCCGTCACTCGTGTCAATACTAGATGTGGCACGTACTTCTCTCAGCATATAAGCAGAATCAAGGACTACTCTGGGCCTCCACTTAACGTTGTCTCCGAGCAGTTCTTGAGGCCGCCTCCGTAGCTCGTAGAAGAGCAGCCCGATCAAACCTGGGATCCCATACCCGTTTACAAGAGTCGTGAACAATGCCTCGCCAGGAGAACCTCCTCCTCTCGGTATGAGCTTGCCGTCGGCCACTCCTATAACAGAAACGCTTATCCACCCATACTCTCCTCCCGAAGAATTGGTGTCACCGCCTAAGAATGAGAGATTGTATTGGGCAGCAGAGTCACGAAGACCTTTGGCAAGGCTATGGAGATAATCCTTGTCCACGCTACTAGGTAAGCCAAGATCTACGGTAAACCCTATTGGTCTAGCTCCCTTAGCTACAATATCGGCAACTGAACCTGTGAGGGCACGCCAGCTCCAGTCATAGGGCTCCTCCCAAGGGTATCTTGAAAACTTCTCGGTATTGCCATCCGTGCTCACAACAATCCTTGGAGCCTCGACCGGGATATCGTGCGCGTCGTCAGGCCACTTCAGTATAGATTCACTGGGCTCGAGCTCTCTTAGAACATCCATTATAACTTCTATTGCCTCGTCCTCAGCCAGGACTCTATGCTTGGTCAAGTGGCTTCTTCCCTCACAACGACAGGCGTCCCGAGTAGTCTCCTCATGACGCTGTCAACAAACCTTATGAACACACCTCTCTGACCCAATATTGGGCCAGCTTTGCCAGGCTCTATCCTGACCACTATAGTGTTTCCCTCTATGTCAGCGTTGACAATGTGTTTCACAACCCAGGGGAGGGGATGAAGTGATTTTATGTACTGGGATAGGTCCAGCCCTGCTTCCACAACCCTTATGCTGAAACCGGTTATCTCCTCAACTTTTTGCACCCTTTCACCTCCCCGCCCAACGGTCCTGCCATGGTGACCCTGTTTAACCACGACGAGCATGTCGGGGGCGGATTTTGCCTCGGAGGGAAGGTTAAGGGTTCTCTTGTCAGGTCTGCAGTCGATCACCGTTACTATGTCGGCATCCGGAGCTATTCTCGAGACCTCTGCTTTAACCCTTTGCTCGTCTTCGGTTAGAGTCCTCTTCCTCATCTTGAGCTCGAGCAGTAGTCTAACTGCCTTCTGCGCGCCCGGTCTCACGATGTCGCGTAGCCCGAGGTCCACTACCGCTGCATCCTCCTCTCCCAAGAGAAGCTCCCTTAGCTGGAGTATCTGTGACACCGGATGTTGGCTTGTCTGGAAGACAGGGTCTCCTGCCACTACTAGCTTGGAGTCTCTCCCAATACGCGAGATTATCTCCAACATGCTCTCAACGGGAACATTCTGCACATCGTCTACAAACACGAGGGTGTTGTCAAAGGTGCGCCCCCTAAGATAATGTGTGTCTGAGAACTTTATCATTCCCTGGGAAATCATATCCGAGAGGGCTTCCTTGCCGATGTGGGGGAGCAGAAGGTCCTCCAAATATTCCCTAACTAGCTTGGGATAGGCTTCGCCCAGCTCTGCCATACCCAGCTCTCTGCCAGTCTCAACGTCTACAATGGGCTTCGCTATTACTATCCGGTCAAATACACCATTATTAAGCTGGGTGAAACCATAAGACAGTGTTATGAGGCTTTTACCTGTCCCCGTGGGACCGAATACACCAACTATTTTATAACTAGAGTCCCCCAAGGCGTTTAAGAGCCTCTTTTGACCTTCGGTCAGAGGTGTGAGCCCGCCTGGCAGGGCGGGGTACTCGGGCTCATCCTGTTTCTTCGAACCCTTCTTGCGGGGCAATGTTGTCCACCTCCTTCCTTAGAAGCCTCTCCAACCTGGTTATCCTGTTCCATCCCTCTTCAAGCATGCCGTTGAGCAGCCTTACAAGCTCATCGAGGTTCTCGGTTTCAATATATATTGACTCGTTGTCTTTAAACGGTATTGTCACCTGGACCCCACTCACGAGCTCCACGAGCCAACCCTTATCAGAGCATCCCATTACGCCCGAGTGTTTGAAGCCAGCCATGCGCGCAATCCGTATTAGCTCAAGAGCCTCGGCCTCATCTAGGGTCATGATATGGAGAATGGGGCCCGTTGCCTGAATCCAGAACCTCCTCAGAGGCTTAATCTCTAGGGCCTTTTTAAGAACACTGGAATCGATAAGGTCATGGCTTTTAAAAACCACGTTGTCCTCATCCCTCTCCCAAGGGTAATGGGAATCCAGCACTACTACTCTTCCACTGCAAGAACTCGTTGTGTAGGACTTCTTACGCGCGTTTATCACTTTCAAGAGGCCGAGAATCCTTCGGTCTAGATACCCTATGTCGAGATCCTCGTATATCCTCTTTATGAACAGCTTCTTCCGCTCATTCCACCTTGCCAATGAGGGTGAGCATATATGCGCGTCCCTCATAAGTTGTGTACCCCTTTGCGGAACACGTATCCACTCATAAATCAGCCACGCCATGTCTTGTAAAGAGGACTTATGGGGTTTATTGTCATTGTTATCTCAAGAGAACATCAAATAGTGATACAAACGCCCATTTATGCTACAAATACAATAAGATATCGCTAATGAAAAAGCCAAGTGCTAAAAGACCCTGGAAGTCCCCGCTGGGATCATTCGGAGAAAAGTATGTTCCCTCTAATATGCTGGGAGTGAGCTGAGGCATCGGGTGCCTCGAAACAAGGGTTATATTATTTCTTACCTGTACGTCTTCTGTAAACCTCTTCTCTAATTTCCTTCGCTAGGTTTATGCATCCAGTGCCCCTCTCTAGGAGGCCCATTTCGACAAGTTTATCAATAACCTCCTCTGGATTCCCAATTTTTTCGAGAACCTTAAGCTCTCTTGTAGCGACGATTTCTCCCACGGATATGTTGTTCAAGAAATAGCTGAGAACCCTTCTCTCCTCTTCTCCTAGACCCTTAAACAGTTTATCTTTGTTTACAGCATCATTTCCCATACAGACCGCTCAGCCCTCTGCTGGGTTTTCATCGATGCTCCATTGGTTGCAATCATGTAGCCTATCGCGTACCTTATAGCCTCGCTTCTGCTCGAGAAAATACCCTGCTCAACCATCTTGTCTATGGCATTTATAAGCTCTCGGGGTATTTTGCATGTTACAAGCACGCTTTTGGAAGACCTTGGCATTGTGGGATCACCGTTTTGTGGCTCTCGGCGGTGTGGCAAGTCCACTTGCATGTTATGTGTTGGAGACCTTTTTAAGCCGGGAAACAATGTATGCCCGGGCCCCCTACTACTCAGGGAGTCATAACAAGTTCTACGGGTGCACCGCCTCCGAATATGACAAAGAGGGGCGCGATGCCAAGTAGGAGAATGTGTGCCATAAGGAATACTAGGAGGTAGTCTCCATAGAACCTCAGGCTACCCCTTACGACCTTTGATACGAAGAGACTGGAGAATACGACTATGACCATGTTAGAGTAGAATGAGAGGACCCATGCCCTATCAATGGGCAGGCTCGCGGAGAGAAAACCCCCTAAAGCAGCCCCCAGGCCCCCTTGCTGGAAGTTATAGGAAAGGTAAAGCAGGAAAAGGGTGGCGCCCTCGAAGACTATTAGAGCTAACATGGATATGTAATAGTAGGGCCTCAGGGAACCTATCTTCATATGTTCGAAAGCCTGTAATCTCCGGGTGAAATCAGCCATAACCTGGACAACCTGGGGAGCCCTGCCCCCGCTCTCTGAGGCGGGTATGAGCACCCTGAGAACGTTGAGGACACGCTCGGGTAGGCCGTAAGATATCCTCGAGAGGGCGGTCTCCGTGTCGAGCCCCTCATCCAAGTAGGATATCAGCATCAATATCCTCCTTCTAAGAAAGGGCGATGTTATCTTTGGAACAGTCCTTCTAAGCGCCTCAATAAAGTTAAGACCAGTCCTCAGGTTCACTGCGAGTGTATCTGCTATGATGGTCAGGCTCTCGTTTATCCTCCTAAGCTCTCCAACGATTTGTCTTGCCTTTATAGCTATGGGTATGTGGGCTATGAATATGCTCATCGCCAGGCTTAGCATGAAGAAGGGGGCCATGGGCCCGGCTCCTCTGAAAAGTATATCTGGCAATAGGTCCCTGAACCTGATGGCAAGTGTGAGGAATGCCGCTAGTGAGGTAAATGTGACTGCCACTGCAGTCAACGGCACAATGTAGCCGAAGGAGTCCACCCTCTTCAGCTTCAGTACCTCTCCAGAGTCCCTCGACATGGTACTCACAGCCTGACCTCGCTTGTGATGGCGTCAACTATCAGGATTAGTACCACGAATATCAGGGGTACCGCGAAGAAGGATATAATGAGTAGCATAACATCGGCAGGGAGGGGAAGGCCCCCGAACCCCCCTAGGAATAGAACAGAGATCATCGACAACAGGGGGAAAACCAGTGCAATCACTATATAGATCTCCATTATCATAGAGAGCTTATCAACGACCTCTCGTAACTTCGCCTCAAGGCTGTCCAGAACAGAGCTCAGGCTTGTGAAGAGAAACTCGTAGACGCCGACGCCTGTCTGGGACAGGGAAGAGAGGCCCTCGTACACCTCGACTAGGGTGGGTGAGGTTGTTATCAGGCTCTCCTTGTAAAGGGCCTCACTTACGTCCTCTCCTCTGACTATCCTGTTGATTATCCTCATAAGAGTGTTGTACGCATGCTTGTTCCTGACAAGCTCTGCGCTTTTCTCTATAATCCTCTGAACACCCATGCCACTGGCAGCGAGAGCGGTCATTATTAGGAGCATGTAGGGGAGGTACGCGTTTATCTGGGTCTTAATGTTGTTGGCCCTTATTACTGGGACCAGGACAGAGACTCCTAGGAACATGAGTGATATACTGGTGCTGAGTATTAATGAGAGGAGGAGTGAGAAAAGGGGGGTGTATCCTAGAAGGTACCTGTGTGTTACGAAAAGGGTAGGAAGAGCCAGTACATATAGTAGCATGTCGTAGAAGACTATGGCCCTTATGTAGAAGGGAGGTGGAAGCGGGTAGCCCAGCTCCTCCAGATATTTTGACAGCCAGGAAAGCCTAGATACAAATAGCCTGTCTATGAATGTGCCACTAACTATGTTGTTCGCGAGCACCACAAGTCTTATTGTCGCATGTGCCATAACTGCTCTTCCATGTCATCTGTAGCCCGCAGCCCTCGCCTTATCATATATTGCGTCGGGGGAGTAATAATATTCTTGCATCACCCTAGCCACGTCGGAGTGGTGGAACATTCTCTCACCTATCATCCACTTTATTATCGCCCTCCGCTTCCTCAGGTCGTCGAGGAGGTCCCTCTCACTGAGCCCGCTCTTAGCTGCTATGAGCCTCAGCCCTGGCGGGTGCTGAGCCTCTGCCCACTCCCTCGTCGTGGGGCTATACTTGAAACTGGGTATGCTGTTAATCATATCCCTCACAGGGTCGTACCCGGTTATGTCGACAACCTCCACGACCTTCCTTACAATCGCCCCTTCCTCCTTAACACGTGACAGGACAACCATGGTGTTAAGCAGGGGGAGCATGCTCCGGGGCACGTTTAGAGGGGGGTTCTCCAGCCTCCTTATGACCTGGTCGAAGCTCTCCCCGTGTATAGTCCCCAGGCCACCATGGCCCACACTTATAGCTTGGAAGAACGTATAGGCCTCCTCACCCCTTATCTCGCCGACGATTATGTAGTCAGGCCTTTGCCTGAGGCTGGACTTGAGTAGCTCGAAGAGGTCTATGTTCTTCACCCCCTCCTCTGAGCTGGGCCTTGCTATAAGGGGTGTCCAGTTCTCATGCTCAAGGCGTAGCTCGCTTGTCTCCTCAATGGTGACTATCTTCTTCTGGGGGGGTATGAGCATGGCTATTGCGTTGAGAAGCGTGGTCTTACCGCTGGCCATGGGACCCGCTATTAACATTGTCATTGTATGGCTTACCAGTAGCCATAGGTAGGCAGCCATGCTTGGGCTCAGGGTTCCCAGGCTGACAAGCCGGGGGAGTGTGAAGGGCTCCTCGCTACTCCTCCTAATAGTGAAGCTAGTCCCCCTACGGCTAACCACGTCAAGAGTTATGTGTGCCCTGAAGTCCTTCGGGGGAAGGGGGCCCTCGACTATTGGGTTCGCGTATACTAGGTCCTGCCCGGCCCTGTAGGCTAGTCTTCGAGCAAAGTTCGTAAGCTCCTCCTCATCGTCAAACACGACAGTTGTAGGAAGCCACTCGTACTCACGGTGGAAGACATAGACAGGACTACCCGCGCCAGAGCATGTTATGTCCTCTATCTTGGGGTCGTTGTACATGACATCAATAGGGCCGTACCCGAGGAAGTCGCGTTTCAGATAGTATAATATCTTCTCGTAGCTAGACTCCCCTATATTCATTTTTAGCATATCTAGAGTCTTTTTGAAGGCCCTCTCCAGCCTCGCTTCTGCAAGCCAGGGGGCCCTTCTAACAAGGCTGGGGTCAAGATGGAAAACCCTAGGCATGATCTCCTTAAGCTCTGCAAGTTTCTTTGCCTCACTGTTAACAAGAATGGGCTCGATGGGCATGTAGTATATCCTGCCTTTGTCCCTGTATACGAGCGCGTAAGCGTGTCTAGTGACTTTATAGAACTCGACGATATCTATTCCTTCGAGGAATCTCCTTAGTATAGCCTCGTGCCCATTACCGTTTCCATTGCCGTTGCCATTACCGTTTACCGACTTGTTTCTCTTTATGAGGGCCATACACGTCACCATGGACTGTGACTAGGAATTGATATTCTAGCCATATATTAATATTACATACATTATGTACATACTTATATATACATCTAGGCTAGAGCATCCCGCCAATCCCCGTAGATATAGCCCAAGGGGTATCTTATCCCCCTGCGACTTACTTGCGATATTTGCCCTCAAGTGACCCCATAGTTTAGGAGTCATTGGGTTGGATTTATTTGTCTTTAATGTATTTTTTTAACATATAGTTATTAGTGTATTTAAGCTAATAATACTATTACCGTATTTCAGATTTAAATCTTACCCACCTAATCATGAGCTCTATATATCAGCATATAATGTGACAGTATTACACTAAAATTTTATTACGATGAATATCACTAGCGGTACCCGATGATACTATAACATGTAGCAGGCCATTAATTAGATGGTGGCGAAGTATTACTCTACACAGTTTCAACTAGGTGGTAACGGCTACCTACTCTGAACACCCTATAATGACTATGATTACACTGTTGAGATTAGAACCGGTAGGCCCAGTTATGATGGTCTGTTTAAGACGGTTGAGAAGAACATAAGTGTTGTTCTCCGCAAGCATTCTGAAGGCCTCTCCCCTAAATTCCTTCAAAAGCCTCATCCAAGTCTCACCATCCCCCCAGGCACCGGCTGCTGGTGAGTTACCGTCAATACCGTCTGTATCCATAGCAACGAAGCTAACACAATCTACACCATCCAAGTAGCGTGCAAGCCAAGCCACTATCTCCGTATTCCTGCCACCCCAGCCTGTCCCCCTCACCCTAACGCTTGTTTCTCCCCCTATCAACAGGGCGACCGGGGGCTTTATATCGGAAAGCCCCCTCAGCGCATCCATAACAATACTTGACAGAAAACCTGCTACCTCTCTGCTTTCCCCCAAGGCACTGGTCGTGAGAATTATTGGCTCAAACCCGAGTGATTTGAAGTAATTGGCGAGGCTTGAGAGCATATCATAGGGTCTTGCAACGACGAAAGCGTGGCTCCTGGCAAGGTGGGGGTCACCGGGCTTGGGGGTCTCGGGAACCCTGCCCTCAGCACCCTCTTTTAAGAACTCGATAACACTCTTGGGGACTTTTTCCCTGACACCGTATAGGTCCACCAGATTGAGTGCGTCCTTAAAGGTTGTGGGATCTGGAACTGTGGGACCGCTAGCAATAACGCTGAGGTCATCCCCTGGCACGTCACTTGCAGCCAGGGTCACCGTGAGCGCAGGGTAGGCCGCTACGGCAAGCCTGCCTCCCTTTACCCTGGAGAGATGCTTCCTAATAGTGTTCATCTCATATATGTTCATGCCAGACTCTAGAAGCGCCTTGTGGGTCTTAATGACATCCTCAAGCCTAAGGGGAGGATAGGCTTCCTCCATCAAGGCGGAACCTCCTCCCGACAAGAGGAGTACAAGAGCGTCTGCCTCTCCCAGACCTCTCGCGAGGTCTAGGATCCTCTCAGCGGCCTCCACGCTCTTGTGGTCAGGCAACGGGTGCCCCGCCCTTATGAGTTCTACATCCGACCCCATGCAACCATCTGGTGCGGGCGCGTCCTTGCTGGTCACAACAATGCTAGTCTCGACACTTGCACCCCCTTCCTCCAGCTTGTTGCACATCCAGTTGAACATTCTAGAAGAGGCCTTACCGACAGCGACCAAGTGTATTCTCCTCTTCCCAATAACAACCTCCTGGCCTCCAACTCTAAGAAACACGTCTGCATCAAACTCCATGTTAATGGCACGTTCCATGTACCTTGGGATATCCAAGCTTTTGACTAGATGTTCGATTGTTTTATGCACAATACTATTAGGCTGGGAGAAACCCTGCTCCATGACCCTGCACCGTGCCCAGCTTCCTTAAACCAGGGTATCCCAGATGAGGTAAAACCAAAATACTGTAACCGAGACACTATTTACCACGCGGATGTTTATTGATCGCACGTTATGGTTGAAAAACTTGACCACGGTCATCCTCGTGACAACCATATACAACACGAGGGGTTGTAGGGATAGTGAAGCTCTCAATAGAGTTTGTACCATACATCTTGGATCAGAGGGCTAACGAGATAGCTGTCTTCCTGGAAAAAAGCATGGGGGAGAAAATCGACCAGAAACTGCCCCTCGCAATGCTCCACGAGGTAATAGAAGTAATAACCAGCTACACTACACCAGGGTCGGAGGTAACTAGGCTAGCCACAATGTCGTTCAGGAAGGTAAAGCAACTACTTGAAAGCGAGGACCCTTACGATATGTTCAAGAAAATGGACCTAAGGGTGGCAAAGGAGGTCATAAAGCAAAAAGCGAAAGAATTAGACGAGGAAGAAAAGCTGGAGCGCAAGCTCGAGAAGACCCTCTACCTATCCACACTAGCCAATTCCATAAACACGATATACTCGGGGAGCAGCGATTTCTTCCGAAGCCATGCAACGGACCTCGATAACGCCATAGTACGCGGACTAAAGCCAGAAGAGTTCCTACAGGATGTCAAGGACCGCAAAGTAGCGTATGTAGTTAACAGTCTTGCCGAGATGGTATTCGATGCGAAGGTTATGGAACTGCTGTTGGAGAACATAGGTGTGGCAGAGCTGCAGGTATATGTGAAAACCGATGCATATGCAAACGACGCCACCTATAACGATGTGGTGAACAATATAGAGCTTCCACCGCAGGCAGACATAATCAGAATGGAAACCGACGCTGCGGGTGTTGATAAAAACCTCTCCCCCAAACAGGCCATAAAGTCCCTGATGAGCTCGGAGGTAATTATCTCCAAGGGGCTCATGAACTATTGCGGGTTCACAAACATGTCCCCAGCCGAGCCCCATACTGCAGGAGATAAGGAACGCTTCTCCAAAAAGGTTGAAAGAAAAACGCACAACGGCGAAGCAATACCAGTCTATTCATTCATGGTAATAAGATCACCCCCAGTCGCAAGGAGGCTAGGTGTCCTAGTAAACACGCCTATAGTAAAGAAAACAATACTATTATTATAGCATGAAAGCAATGCCCTTTGGAAAGCCCGACGCGGGATAGGCGTTGATAAGGCGTCGAAAGGAACCAGGAGACGTTAAGTCACGCTTCTACGAGACTATCGAGGCTAGGGGAGTAAAGTACGTGAAAGCGACGCCATCCATGATTCTCTCAGGCTCCCTTATTGGAGAACGAGTATACTTCAGGGACAGGGTCTCCCAAAAACCCAGGGTAGTCACCCGTAGGAAGAACCCCCTGCTAGGTACCCCAGAGCAGGAGTTCTACACAATCATCAAGACAGAAAAAGGGATAACAATAGGATTCCCCAGCGTGGCTCTGGTTAGGATGGGGGAGGAGATATCCGTCTATGGTTTGCAAAGCGACGAAAAACAGGTTGTAGCAGATATTATTGAGGGCGAAGAAATGGTGTTCGAAATACAGGACTAGACAGACTAGACAGGCATGTTCCCATGCTTCTTTGGAGGAGTCCTTACCCTGACCTCCCTCTTACTCCTTAGCACCTCAAGCGCCCTGTAGAGCTTCCTCCTAGTCTCTCGAGGGAATATAATGTCGTCAACATATCCCCGCGAAGCGGCCATGTAGGGGGTCGCGAGCTTCTCTCTGTATTCCTTCACGATCTCGTCAATGTACTTCTTCCTCTTCTCAGGGTCCTTTATCTGAGCTATCTGCTTCCTGTAAAGTATCTCAACCGCACCCTCAGGCCCCATAACGGCTATCTCTGCTGTGGGCCACGCCACCACATAGTCCGCACCTAGGTGCCTGCTGGACATGGCTATATATGCCCCGCCATAAGCTTTCCTCATTATAACTGTCAGCTTCGGAACGGTGGCCTCGCTGTAGGCATAGAGTATCTTCGCACCATGCCTTATAATGCCGCCATGTTCCTGGACGGTTCCAGGAAGGAAACCGGGCACGTCAACAAGGGTAACGATGGGTATGTTGAACGCGTCCAGCGTTCTCACGAACCGGGCTATCTTATCGCTTGAATCAATGTCTAGGGAGCCGGCCAGGTACGCTGGCTGGTTAGCTACAACTCCTACCACATGTCCCCCCAGACGTGCGAAGCCTACGACGGCATTGGGGGCCCATTTTGGCTGTATCTCTAGGAAGCTCCCCCTATCAAATACCCTCTCTATCACCTCTTTAACATCATAGGGCTTGAGGGGGTCGTCAGGTATTATCGAGTCTAGCTCCCTATCCTCCCTCTCAGGGGGATCCCCCGTCTCCACGTAAGGGGGGTCCTGCAGATTGTTACTGGGAAGGTAGCCAAGGAGCTTCTTTATGAGGTCCAATACCTCCTTGTCGTCCTCGCCAACAAGCGAAGCCACTCCACTCTTGGTCTCATGTACCTCTGCTCCACCCAAGCTGAACTCGTCAACTTCTTCCCCTATGGCAGCCTTGACGACTTTGGGGCCAGTTATGAACATGAAGCTAGTCTTCCTAGTCATTAGTATGAAGTCCATGAGAGCCGGGCTGTAGACGGCGCCCCCCGCAGTGGGTCCCATTATAGCGGCTATTTGTGGTATGACCCCAGAGGCCTGTACGTTCATGTAGAAAATATCTCCATAGCCCTTCAGGCTATCCACGCCCTCCTGTATTCGGGCACCACCACTATCATTGAGGAAAACTATAGGGGCGCCAACCGATAGGGCCATCTGCATCGTTTTGACTATCTTGGCAGCATGCATCTCACCTAGGCTTCCTCCAAGGAAAGTGAAGTCCTGAGATACTATGAACACCTTGCGCCCATCTATCTTACCGAAGCCCGTAACCACGCCGTCTCCAAAGGCCTTCTTCTTGTCTAAACCGAACTCGGAGGACCTGTGGGTCACAAACATGTCAATCTCAGTAAAAGTACCGTTGTCGAGGAGATACTCTATCCTCTCCCTTGCCGTCATCTTGCCCTTTTGATGCTGTTTTTCAATAGCCTCGGGGCCTCCTCCTAGGAGGGCCTTTTTCCGGCTTTCCTCCAGTTTTTTATAAAGGGTTTCTCGCATCTTTTCACTCACCAAAATATCGACCATTTAGTGTTTTTACGGAAAATGGCCACGTTTAACTAATTATGTCTAAACAGCATTAATATTGTTGTATACAAACCCCAGGCGTGTCCAGCTATGGAAGCAGGCCAGAGGGGCCTAGCCTACACGCGGATGCTTTTAGGCATACTCGCAGTTATTGTGGTCCTGGCCGCCATGAGTCCCCTGAATAATGTATGGCGAGAGCTGGTTTACTTGACGATAGGACTGATGGGCGCGATGGTACTGGTATGGTATTCAACTGTAAGCCTCCACTTGAAGATTGTCTTCACAGTATTGGTCTTGTTCCTCTTCGCATTGGCGGTTATACATAGCACTGGTAGTGTTGCGAAACTGGCCACAGTCATAATAGTCCTTGTAGCAGTATATGCTTGGTTAAAAAGACCTAAGACAGTTACAGAGTAGGAAAAACAGTAATTATCTCTCGTGTAAAGAAAATATCATCGTCTCAAAGAATCAGACAATTCAAAACAACAACCCCTGCTTTGGGGCCTCGGCGAGGAGGGCGGGATGCCGCATCAAACCGCGTTAAGCGGCGTAGCTTTGGCTGTTGCTCAGGCAGCTATAGATTACAGCAAGCAGCCCCCACGCGACCTGCAACTGGAGGCAGGGACGAGCCTAGCAATAGCGGGCTTCATAATAACATTCGTCGTACTCGGCATATTCACGCTTCTAATAAAAGCAACGAGCCTGGTTGCGGAGAGAATAGAGGCACGCAAAGCTGCAACTGTTGAAAAGCCCCAGGTGCACGAGGAAAAGCCTGAACCCGACTTACTACTCTCAGCAGTCGCTGTAGCGGTGGCGCACATTAGGAAGCGCGCCTCACCCCCAGTTACTAGGACTTACAAGATGGCGGCGCCGGGGCCCGACCCTTGGGTCTTGGCTGAAAGGATATCCGCTAATAGTCTCCTAGAGACGAGGTTCTCTCTAGAAGAATACGAGAAGAAAAAGTGGAGGGAATAGGAATGGGTAGTGAAGACGAGTATAGGGTAAAAATAGATGACCGCGAGTACAGGGCGAAAGTAGTGGAGGAAAGCGAGGATAGGGTTATAGTGGAGGTGGAGGGAAGGCGTTTCATCGTGGAATTCCCCAGCGCGCAACGCGTGCCGCAAGTTATAGAGGAGGCAAAACCCGTTGTGAGGAGTAGGGAACAAACACAAAAGAAGGCTCCTGAGACACGTGTTGCATCACCCCCAAAAACGGTCGAAGCACCCCAGACTGCGGCGGCTGGCAAGGTGATACGGAGCAACGTCCCTGGCAAGGTTGTAGAGGTGCTGAAACGGGAGGGGGACCACGTGTCGGTGAATGAGACTGTGCTTAAGATGGAGTCTATGAAGATGATTATAGAGATAAAAAGCCCCCACGAGGGAAGGATAAAGAAGCTCCACGTAAAGGCTGGAGAATATGTTAACCCAGGCACAGTTCTTGCGGAACTTGAGTAGCAATCATGTGATAGCCTGAATTGCCGCGCTTCTACATGGGAGTTTAAGGTTGGAGGGTGTCTAGAATGGTCCTCGGGGCAGCCGAGGCTTTCATATCATACCTGACAACCACCGGTGTCGCTGGTCTTACTCCTCTCCATGTGCTCTTCATAGGTATAGGAAGCGTTTTCATTTATCTTGGAGTTTTCAAGAAGGTGGAACCACTACTCCTTATAGGCATTGGTTCTGGCATGATACTCGCCAACATACCCAACTCCTTCATAGCAGGCCCCCCACCTGACCCTAACCTGCCCACAGGTATACTCTTCGCGTTCTACCAGAAGCTTATAGTTGAGACACCTGTGGTCCCACTGCTCATTTTCTTCGGGCTGGGAACCCTTACCGACTTCAGACCACTGCTGGGACAGCCCTACACGTTCCTCCTGGGCGCGGCTGCCCAGTTAGGTGTTTTCGTCTCGATGTATGGGGCGCTTCTAATGGGCTTTGACCTCAACGTGGCGGCTGCGATAGGAATCATAGGAGGAGCAGAGGGTCCCACGACTCTCTACACGGCTGCAAGAATAGCCCCCTACTACCTAGGCCCAATAGCGCTTGCCTGCTACTCTTACATGGCTCTCGTACCCCTAATTCAGCCTCCCCTCATAAGGCTCCTGCCCAAGAAGCATCGTATGGTTAGAATGAAGCCACCTAGGCAACCCAGTCAGCTAGAGGTAATTCTCTTCCCCATACTCCTGCTAACAATAGGCACCCTAGTGGCGCCCACGGCAGCTGCACTGATAGGAATGTTCGCCTTGGGCAACCTACTGAGGGAGAGCGGCATAGTAGAGGTGGTGGAAAGACTGGCGAAGACCGCGGGTAATCAGCTAATGGATGTCATGATAGTGATTCTAACAATAACCATAGGTAGCACTATGAGTGTGGATATGATGAACTACTATGTAAGCTACATGCAGAGCCTCGGCTTCGACATAACCCTAGGAGAGTACCTGCTAAACGCCGCTAAGATATACGTGTGGGGCATAATAGCATTCATAGCAGGAACAGCGGGTGGGCTGCTGTTCGGCGAACTTCTCTACTACGTGACTAAAGGTAAAGTAAACCCGGTTATAGGGGCAGCCGGCGTGTCAGCCGTGCCCATGGCTGCCAGGGTCGCGCAGAAAGAGGTCCAGCGTCTCGACCCCCAGAATATCATAATAATGAACGCAATGGGCCCCAACCTTGCCGGGGCAATTGGGGCAGCTATAGTTGCGGGCGTCTATATAGGCTATGTAGAGCACTTCTACGCATCATACCAGGCAGGGGTCATACCTTAGAGCTAGGAAGGCTATTAGCTGCTGCATTTTTTGATGAATAAGGAACATGGAGTACTAGGGGTTCCGCTACCTGTGAATCTGTATTTTTCCGCTAATCCGCTCCTCCTCCCATCTACTATAGACGCTAGCCATGGACTCCCTGACCCGGGAATACCTCTTATCTACTTCTTCGCTAGCCCTTATCCTGATAATACTCCTAGCCAGCCTAGCTCCTATACTCCTAAGGTACTCGCCAAGCCTTTGGTCTACGAATTCAATGTAGTCCGCCCTAGCCTCTTCCGACACGCTGAACCGGGCCCTCCTTTTTACCCGCTCGACAATAATATCCAGGTCATCTGCCTCAAGATACACCATTAGGTCAACCGGTGGTAACAGCTCTATTATCTTGACAAACGCGTCAAGGACCTGCTCTATCTTAGCAGGCGTGAACCCACCTTTCCTGAGCCAGTACTCGGTATAAGGGAGTACTACAAGGGGATGGCTATCGAAGACTAGTTTCACATCATCGCTGGTGTTAAGAGCAGCGAGGAAGCTATTAACATAGGTTGTGAAAAACAGTGTCTGTCGTTCCACGGGAGGCAGGCCGAAAGCAATGTCTATGGCCTCGACACTCTGCATCCTAAAACCGTCCTTTACCGCCCTTTTAGCTGTAGTGGTCTTGCCCGAGCCATGAACGCCCACAAACGATACCGTGAAAGGCAAACCAAATCCCCCTGCCTTTGTCCTATAGTACTTTCAGGAACATGAACTAGCAAGTTCAGGACAGTTATGGATAGAGATGGCAACATCAGGAGATCCGATCAGCCTGGTCGGATAAAACGGTTACACACACACTCGGCCCCCTTACAATATTAGGCCTGTGAGGGGGAAAGCCTGGACGATATTACTCTGAAAAACTTAGCCTCTCGTGACCTTTAATAACCGTGCTAGGTTAGAGTAGATGTTGCTGGCCATGTAAAGGGCCGCCGCTAGAGCCGCCCCACGGCGGTGATGAAGAACGATGGCCAAGCTAAACAGGTTGGCCGCCGTAGCTCAGCTGGTGGAGCGCCGGACTGTGGATCCGGAGGTCCCGGGTTCAAATCCCGGCGGCGGCCCTTAGCCAGCTCAGGTAGCTAAGCTTTATTAGTCAATATTATCACACAATTGAGCGTACTTCTCCAGTCCTCGGGTGATGCCTATTGCCGAGAAAATAGCAATAATTGGAGCCGGGAAGATTGGTCAGGCCCTTATAAAAGCCCTAGTTTCTTCGGGATATGATAACATTATTGCAACAGCTAGACGCCAGATAACTCTGAGAAATGTTTCGAAGCTCGGCGTGGAGACGACGCAGGACAATGACAAGGCTGTGAGGGAGTCAGTTATTGTTATTTTAAGCGTTAAGCCCTACCACTTACCCAACGTGCTGAGGGAGGTCAGGGAGGAAAGTTGGAAGAACAAAATAGTCGTGTCACTGCTCGCAGGTGTTAAGACAAGTACACTGAGGGAATTCATGCCAGAGACCGAAGTCTACAGGGCCATGCCTAACATAAATGCGCTTGTACGTAAATCCAGCACAGCTATAGCATCTAACGGGCAGCCCGGTCCAGGTAAGGTGACTGTAGAAAGGATCTTTAGGACTGTTGGAAAAGTGTATTGGGTGCCAGAAGAGCTTCTCGATGCCTGGACGGGACTGGTGGGCTCCGGTCCCGCCTATATTGCAGAAATTGTGGATGGCCTCATACTAGGCGCGCTGGCAATAGGAGTTCCCAGGGACCTGGCCTTCGAGTCCATACTAGACGTTCTAGAGGGCACGGCCGAACTCCTAAGAAGTACACAGATACATCCTTCCCAAATGCGTGACGAGGTTACGACACCAGGCGGTACAACTATCAGGGGCCTATCAGTACTAGAGTCTGAGAGCGTCAAAGCAGCATTGATAAAGGCAGTGGAGGCGGCGACCCAACGTTCTAGAGAAGTAAGCGTCCAAGTAGACGAACAGGTTAGGCGAATGCTCCGGGGCAATCCCTGAGGAAAAGCCGTAAGAAACAGGCTGTAATACCGAATCTCCATGTTTGATGGTATAAAGGGAGAGATTGAATAGAGAAAAACTTTTCCACACACAATATTGCTAATTTGTGTAAGCAAAAAACATTATTTATATTAGGCAAAACTATGGGCTTGCCTTCTGCTCCCCTCTATAGTACTTCGCTGCATCCATAATAGCGTCAATAATCTGAGCATAGCCAGTACATCTACATATGAGGCCACTAAGGAACTCCTTGACCTGCTCCCGGGTGGGATTGGGGTTTTTCTGCAGGAAGTGATGAGCGGCTACTACAAACGCGGGTGTACAGAAACCGCATTGGAGAGCACCGTGTTCTACGAAGGCCTTCTGTATGGGTGACAGCTCCCCATCCTTAACCAATCCAGTCGCCGTCACTATATCGCTGCCATCAGCCTCTACGGCGAGGACCATGCACGACTTCACCGGCTTGCCGTCCATGAGTACGGTGCACAGCCCGCACTCTCCCTTCCAACATGCGGACTTAACACTCATCTCTTTCAGCTTATACCTCAGGACATAGAGTAGGGTCTCGTTGTCCTCTACTTCGACTCTCCTCTCCTGACCGTTTAGCCTGAGTGTTATCATCCTCCCGGCCATGCTACCACTCACCCCTAGCGAGTTTTACCAAGAGCTGCGTTGTGAGAATGCCCATCAAATACTTCCTGAAATCTGCACTCGCGTACGGGTCCTCTAGGACCTCGACGCTATCTTGTATAACCCTGACAGCCTCCTCTACGAGCTTCCCGAAGGGCTCGGGCTTCTTGAAAACCTCTTCAGCCTCCCGCGCCCTGTAGGGGAGGGGTGTTGCCCCGGTGAAGGCTATCTTCACCACACGCTTTCCAGGGTCGTTGGGATGAGCCACTAGTGCCGCTACGTTTACTATTCCATATTCGGTTCTTGAGGCGAATTTGACATAACCGCTTCTGGCACCCTCCGGTGGCTCCTTGAACAGAATCTCCGTCACTATCTCGTTTGGTTGTAGCTGTGTCATCATAGGGCCCATTACAATTCCGTCTACAGGGAGCCATCTTTCCCCTGACTTGCTGACTGCGTGCATTTCTGCCTCGAAGATGAGGGCGGGTCCGGGAGCGTCCATGTAGGGCAGACCCTCCAGTATGTCACCTACTATCGTGGCACGGTTTCTTAGTATAGCGTCAGCTAGGTGAGTGCTTGCCTCGTATAGGGCCCTGTACTTCTCCCTTACCTCGGGGCTCTTGTCAAGAAACTCTATCAGCTCGTTTACTGTGGTTGTGGCTCCTACGTAAAGGCCCTTGCCTGGTATGTACTCTATCTTCTTGAGCTCTGGTATGCCCTTTATGTCAACTATGTACTCTGCCTCCATTAGCCGTTCCTTGAGAAAGGCAACTACGCCTATTCCCCCATTCATTATCTTGGCTTCCTCGCCGTGCTCCTCTAGTATCTCAAGGGCTTCTTCCAGGCTACTTGGCTTCACGTATTTGAACTCGGGTAAGGTGAAATAGGGTGCGGACACTCTGCATCACCCCTGGCTCGCGTTTTTCCACTCTTGGAAAGCCTTTAGGGCTTTTTCAATAAGGTCTGGCCTCTGCTCCTTTATCGCCCTCCATACACGCTCGTGGGTCATAGGTAGCTCTGTTATGGATACTCCGGTCGCCCTCTCTATCGCGTTAGCTATGGCGGGTATGACAGCTATCATGACGTTCTCGCTGAAACCACGAGCTCCGAAGGGGCCGTCAGCCTGTGGTGTTTCTAGGAACTTTATCCTTATATCGTCGGGTATGTCCTTCGCGCGGGCCACGTAGTAGAAGCTAAAGTTGGGATTAGCAACGCCCCCACTATCGTCGAAGATGAGCTCCTCGTAAAGTGCCCTACTCATTCCCATTATCAGGCCCCCTATCGCCTGCCCCTTGGCAGTCAGCGGGTTTATCAAGCGGCCTATATCATACACTTGGGTTGCCTTAAGCACCTTGATATCGCCTGTCAGGAGGTCCAGCTCCACCTCGACGGCTGTGGAGCCAAACGTGTAGAACACTGTAGCGTGCCCAGGCTCCGAGTGCCCTGTCTCGGGGTTTATGGGAAGCGCCTGGCCTGTGTCAGGGTCGAGGTAGCTTAGTATACCAGGGGAATGTATCCCACGGCCTATTATGGGTCCGCCCAGCACTTGCCCGTTGGGGAAAGTGTAACCGTTGACAATCTCGGTGAGGGGTATGCTCATCCAGGGCTCTCCCTTGACATACACTTTCCCGTCGGCAAGTTCCAGCTGGTCAGCGGGAACCTTTAGGACAGTGCTGGCTATGTCGAAAATCTGCCTTTTGGCATCCTCCACGGCCCTCAGGAGAGCCTGTCCTACGGTGAACGTGCTCCTACTACCAACGGTCTGCCAGGTGTAGGGCATCCACTCGGTGCTGTTCATCCAGGTTATGTGCACCTTGTCTAGGGGTAGGTCAAACGCCTCGGCAACAATCATTCTAAGGGCATTAACAGTGCCCTGACCATAGTTCCCCGTAGCAACAAGTATGTCAACACTGGCATCCTCGTTGAACTTAACAATCGCCGCGTCAACTGCGTTGGGAGGCTGGCTGGGACCTTTGAGGCTCATCGCGATTCCCTTGGCCCTTATCTTCCAGGGTTCCTTCGGTTGCTCGGGCTCTTTGTCCCACTCTATTAACTCTGCAGAGGTCTTCAGGACACCCTGTATGTCACCCGCATCGGCCCTGAGGGGGGACCCGTAACCCGTTGTAGAGGTGGGATCACCGGGTCTCAGCAGGTTAATGCTCCTTATCTTAACCGGGTCCATCCTGAGCTCTCTGGCGGCCATGTCCATGAGTCTTTCCAGGACCCAGTGGTTCTCTGGGTAGCCAAATCCTCTTATGGCGGTGGTCGGGACCTTGTTTGTGTAAATAGCTAGGCTCTCGCAGTACACGTTGGGCATATCGTAGACTCCCGTACAGGCGTAGCCTGCGGTCCTAGCCACGTTGACGGTGTAGTCAGCGAACGCACCGGTGTCGAAGAGGAACCTAACCTTGTATGCTACAATCTTGCCATCTTTACTGAACCCTATCTTGGCGTATGCCTTATAGCCTGCTATGACTGGCATGCTCCTCATTTGTTCTGCTCTCGACATGACGAGCTTTACTGGCTTGTAACCCGCTTTCTTGGAAAGCATGGCAACTAGAGGCTCTATTAGCACGCCCGCTTTACCGCCGAAGCCTCCTCCCACATAGGGTATCCTCATCTTTATCTTCCCAACAGGCACACCCAGGCTCATAGCCATCAAGTATCTAGGCGCATAGGGCGACTGGCTGCTGGTCCATATCTCAATGTCGCCAGTGACCTTGTAGTGAGCAATGGTGTTCCAGGTTTCCATATAGGCGTGATGGAGGAAAGGCATCTTGAAGGTCTTCTCTATCACAAGGTCTGCTTTGTCGAAGCCCGCTTCCCCTTCTCCCTTTATCATCCTGAACTGGTTGGCAATGTTTGTTCCTGGAACTGGTTTGAAAGCAGGGCTTATCTTGTAATTCGCTATATCGGGATGGAGAAGCGGGGCATCGGGCTTAAGCGCCTCTTCGACATCAAACACTGCTGGAAGGGGGTCGTACTCAACCTCTACTAAATCAATGGCCTTCTCAGCCGCCTTGATGCTCTCTGCCACCACGGCGGCGACGGGATGGCCAACCCATAGGGCCTTCTCAATGGCGAGCATATCCCTGTCTCCAACGTAAATGCCTATCCTCACGGGGAAGTCCTTACCCGTAGCGACTATCCTAACGCCTGGTACCTGCAGGGCTTTGCTGTAATCTATGCTCTTTATCCGAGCGTGTGGCTCTGTTGATGTGACGAGCTTCGCATAAAGCATGCCGGGGAGCTCCATGTCGAACGTATAGGGTGCTGTGCCCGTGACCTTTTCATATGAGTCGGGTGGGGGCACGGGCTTGCCAAGCACTTTGAAGGCCTGTTTGCTCATGATAACACGCTCTGTGTGGTTTCACAATCTTTTGTGCAGAAGTTATTGACAATGATAATTTATTATTAATAAAATCAAAAATTTCTTTCGCCCTGTTTTTTGAAACAACCATTAAAACCGCGAACTTAAAACAATCACATTAAAACAGCCTACCCCCCTCCTTCAACCTCGTATATATCAATAGTATCGAAGACGACAGAATCCTCAGATCCCAGCTTGGCATCCAAGCCTCCCCTGAAAACAGCCGCTTCCCCATTAATAAGTACCAATACACCGGGCCTTAGCGAACCCCTTTCATCAACTATGGCATTAACACGCTCACCCAAAATTTTTCTAAGCCCCTCTAGAAGCTCCTTCAAGGTCGAGGCCTTCTCTACTTCAACCTCCTTTAACCCGAGGTTATCGGCCAGCCTACCGTAGAACCTCACCCTAACCATTGCAACCACCATGCGGACTAGTTCAAGAATTCACTCGAATTCAACGTGGTCCATCAGGGAGTCCACCACTATATATTTGCCCGCGAGCCGAATAAGTCTTGGGAGATTGGGAATGTCAGGAGAAAAGAGCCCTACTATAAGGACGATAACATTACACGTTCCATCAGAGCGTAACGACTGGATAAGTATTAGTAGCATCGAAGAAGCTGTAGATGCCCTCTCTATGCTCAAAAAATCCCTAGAGGAAAAAGGATACACGGTTTGGAGTACCCGAATCGTACTCCCTCCTCCCCCTCAAGGCGTGAGCATAGACAGGATACTCGATATACGCGATAAAATCGATAGAGGCGTATTCATTGCGGTTGGAGGATTCTATGATAACGACCCTCGGATTAGTAGGTTGAACGAGATCGCGTCTAATGACATGTTCTCCTACATTGCTGTAAAAGACCACGCCAACTTAGACGACTTGGCCTTCACTCTGTTAAGATGGAGCCTCGACACTCCCCACATAATGGTTCGCATTGCCCTCGAGTTCAAGGGGAATAGGGAGTTCCTAACACCATACTTCCCCATAACAGCTACCCCCAGTCACCTGCAGGAACCAGTGTACACAATAGCGCTCCTCTATCCTAACTGGATCATTGATAACATGAAAGAACCCAGTGTCTCTGAGTTCTCAAACGCTGTGAGGAGGGCTGTGGACAGGGTGAATCGTGACGCGGAACTCGTGGCCAGTGAACAAAGTATTCCTTTTGCAGGTATAGATGCGTCTCTGAGTCCGTGGATGAGCGACTCGGTTGCGAGGCTATTGGAGCTTGTTGGTAGGTGTAGTTTAGAGTCCTACGACTGCATACCTATACTATATTCGGTGAATAGTGTATTGAATACTGCGGGTAAAGTTGGGTTCAATGAGGTCATGCTGCCCGTCGGTGAGGATGATTATCTCAAAGAAAAAGCGCAAGAGGGAACGCTGACCCTAGAAGACTTGGTGCATTTAACGCCATATTGCCTCGCTGGCCTGGATATGGTGGCGCTCACACTTACTGCGAGCCAGTTGCACTCCCTGTTTAAGACGCTTCACCTTATTGCTATGATGAAGAACAGGGAACTTGGATTCAGAGGCATAATGTTGCCGCCCGACTACCCGGATGAGGGGATTAAGCTTGAGCGTTTCGGCTTCATACCGGTTGTTAAACTGAAAAGTGAAACGATAAGAAAATCCGGTGAGGAAAAACGGAGATATGAAAGTCATGGTCCCCTAATTATCCCCTAGGCTAGGAGACGGCTTTCTTTTCTATACACTGGAACATCTCGTCTAGCAGGTTCTTTGTTACATTCTCTATGATTCCCTTGCCTAGTGCAGCAAGCATGCCTGACAGTTTGGCTACGGCCCTGTAGTCAAGTCTCGTCTTACCCTCACCAGCATCGCTCAGGTATACGTTCGCGACTGCGTCGAAGCTGTTCCCCATGCTCCGCCCCTTCATAGTGACTTTGTATTCCTCGTTCTTCTTAACCTCATCTATCTTGCCCTCAACCTTGAAAGTACCAGATATCATGCCCACCTTAACCTTGACCTTCGACTTGAACTCGTTTCCAGAAAGCTCGTAAGACTGTATGCCGGGGACACACTCTACGACCCTCTCTGGGTTGGAGAGGAGGCTTCCCACGGTTTCTCTTGGAGCATTTATCTCTATACTACCCGTAATCTCCAAGGAGAACACCCCCCATAGCCAGGAAACCCATTATTTGAGAGAACTCCGGGTTCTCTGGCAGGTTCCTATTGTTTAATATTTTGTATTTTTTAGTTAATTAAAACTGTGAATATGCGCGCGGGAATAATTTAAATAAGTGACAGAGAGTCACCTCCCCTAAATAGGCGGCAATGAAACGGCCAGTCTTTCAAACTCCTGGGGGAAGTGAAAGGCTGATGAGGGGGGTCGAAGTAAGGCTGGAGAATATCAGTAAAAGGTACGGCAACACAGTTGCACTCAAAGATGTAAGCCTAAACGTGCCCCGTGGGAGCCTATTTACAGTCCTGGGACCATCAGGATGCGGCAAATCAACCCTCCTGGGCATAGTAGCGGGCTTCATCGAGCCAGACGAGGGCCATGTGTTTTTCGACGGAGCAGACGTAACTGGCTTGCCCCCTCAAAAAAGGAATGTTGGCATGGTCTTCCAAGACCTGGCCCTCTTCCCCCATATGAGTGTGTTTGAAAACATCGCGTTCGGCCTCAGGGTTAGAGGAGAACCCGAGCAAGCTATAAGGGAAAAGGTAAAGAGTGTTATGGAGCTTGTCCGCCTAGACTTCCAAGAGTATGCTGGCAGGATGCCCCACCAGCTCAGCGGAGGCCAGCAGCAGAGGGTCGCCCTAGCCCGTGCATTGGCTATAGAGCCACGTGTGCTTCTTCTAGACGAGCCTCTAAGCCATGTTGACTACAGTGTGAAAATTCTTCTCTTGGAGGAGCTCAAAAGGATACAAAGGGAGGCCAAGGTCACCACGCTTTACGTTACACATGACCAGTCTGAAGCCATGTATCTCGCAGACTACCTTGCTGTCATGAACTATGGGACGCTGGAGCAGGTAGGGAGACCTGAGGAGATATACGACAGCCCTGTATCAGAGTTTGTGGCCCGATTCTTCGGGGATATTAACATCTTCCCAGGAGAGGTTGCCGGTCTTGGGGGAGCGTCCAAGATTGGCGTCCGCCTCGAACGAACCATGCTATCCAAAACGGAGCCGCGTGTAGGAAACGGTATAGTCGGTTACATGAGTGGGAGGATTGTGGAAAAAATTTTCCAGGGACCCCACGTACTTCTCAAGCTAGAGACTGACTACGGTAGCGCTAAGGCACTTCTCCCCAGAGCCGAGTCTTCCCATTACAACGTTGGTGACAGAGTGTTTATCCTAGTACCCAGGACGGGTCTAATAGTCTTCAGACAGAGGGGAAGTGGTAGGTATTGAAAAGGGGTGTCCGTGCCTATTTTGTCCCCGCGGTCGTGTTCTTGGCAGTTTTCTTCTATCTTCCCTTTGCAATACTTCTCTTATATAGCATCACAGTACCCGAGGGCGGCTTTACCCTTACTAACTATATAGACATATTCATAAGCAGGTTCTACTTACAGGTCATGGGCTACAGTATTCTAATAGCTGTTCTTACGACATTTTTCACCCTTGTCGTGGCCTATCCGGTCGCCTACTACATTGTGTTCAAGGCTCCTCAGTCCGTTAAACCGGTGATAATAACGCTAATGATAGCGCCCTTTTGGATAGACTTCCTGCTCAGGGCTTACTCTATAAAAGTGCTTATAGAGCCCCTGGGGATGAGGGAGGGGTTCACCACACTCGTCTATGGGATGGTTTACGACTTCTTCCCCTTCATGCTACTCCCCCTATATGCGGGCATGTCATCTGTCCCCCCATCGCTGTTGCTAAGTGCTAGGGTCTACGGTGCAGGGGGGTTCCACATACTGACTAGGGTCCTCATACCCCTTACCTCTAGCTCTGTTCTAGCGGGGAGCCTCCTAGTCTTCTTGATGAGCTTTACAGAATTTGTCATACCCGCTCTCCTCGGGGGAGTTGAAGGGTACACGATAGGGTATGCCGTCTACGACCTCTTCTTCAAGTACAGGGACATCTACAGGGGCAGTGCCCTTTCTATTATACTATCGCTTGGAGCCCTGCTCGGCGCCATAATGCTTTCGAGGAGGGTCAAGATTGTGCAGAAGATGCTCTCCGAGTAATCTAATATGGCACGTCTACATATTGGCAGTCCTAGTATTTCTATACGCACCTATAGCTGTACTCATATTGTTCAGCTTCAACGAGTCCAAGTACATGACTCATCTCACAGGATTTACACTAGAGTGGTATACTCGGCTTGTCGAAAACGTGAGGATTCTTAAAGCTTTGGAAAACTCTGTGAGCATAGCCATAGTATCCGCTGTTATCTCTACACTTCTAGGTATGCTAGCTGCGTATTCAGTCCGGAGAGCACCATATCTAAGCCTGAAGCTGGACACATTAATGGTCCCCCCTATTGTGATACCCGAGGTGGCTGAGGCAGTTAGCCTCATGATGTTCTTCTACATGGTGGGCGCAGAGTACGGCTGGCTTACAGTGTTTATCGGCCATACCGCTTTCAACATAAGCTATGCCTACGTGACTATAAAGGGCCAAATTCACAGCATCAGCCCCAACATAGAGAAAATAGCTCAAAGTCTTGGGGCAGGCTCGTTCGCCGTGTTTAGAAGGATAGTTATCCCACTACTGACTCCAGCCTTGACGGCAAGCCTTCTCGTCACATTCATAACAAGTTTCAGCGATTTCGTTAAAACGGTGTTCACCACCGGCCCAGGCTTTGAGACCCTGCCCCTATACGTCTGGCGGGTAGCGGTTCGTGGTAGGGCCACTCCAGAGCTAAACGCCCTAGCTACTCTCATGATCCTTGTATCACTTGTTATCTCAATATATTATACAAGGAGAATAATAACCAAGTTGGGCGAATCCTATCAAAAACAAGGCTAGTTGGTTAAGACGTAAATAATGGCTGGAATCAAGCACTCCAAAAGGCGGGTAATAGGCTGGGGAAATCATGTAGGACTAGGCATTCTTAGACTTGCTCTTCTTATACGATATGTACACAGCACCTCCGAGTATCGAAGCTAGTAGACCCCCGCCAACGATTGCCACTTCTCGCGATATCCCACCAACGCCCTCGTCTCCGCCACCCACTATGACTCGTTTCCTTATCTCTTCTAGAACTCTCAGCCCCTCCTGGTCCAGTGGGTAAGTGTTCCTGAGCTTAGACGCTATTGAGGGCGGTGGCAGGATTGCAGGGTTACCTAGAAGTTCAATCGGCTCGACATCTATCAAGCCTTCTTCGTACGCCTCTTCAAGGCCTTTTTCTATAAGCTCGTTCCTAAGAGGCACGGGGTAGTATGTGTACGCCATGTTGACAGCGGCATTCAGCGGGTCTAGTACAAAGTTTATCCACAAATATGCCGCTTCGAGGTTCCTTGCATCACGTGGTATGACTATGTAGTCCCCCCACTTTAGCCCGCCCTCTCTTTCGGGGATGACGTACTCTACTTTCGGGTTCTCCTCCTGGGCGGTCAGTATATCACCGCTCCAAGCCTGTGCAACTGCCAGGCGGTTCCCGGCAAGCTCAGGTATGTACTTGCTAGCTCCATAGTATCCTGCTAGGTAGGGCTTCTGCCTTATTAGTATCCTAGAAATATCTTCAACATTTTCCATAGACCAGCTCTCCCCCTTGCTGGGGTCAAGGCCCAGGTAAAGCATTGTAACGGCGACAACCTCTACAAACTCTTCCAACATGCTTATCCTGCCCTTGTACTTCTCGAGGAATCGCTCGTCCTCTAGAACCTTACCCCAGCTATCGATGTTTTCAGCTACAAGGTTCCTGTTAACACCCAGACCTGTTGTCCCCCACATGTAGGGCACGCTGTGCTCGAGCCCCGGGTCTTGTGGGATACTGATGAAGCCAGGGTCCAGATTGGCTAGGTTGGGTAACCTGTTCTTTTCCATCTTCCTGACAAGACCCTGGGATATGGCGTCTTTGAGATAGCTGTCTGTTAGTATGATAATGTCATAGCCTCCCCCACCCACCTGTAGTTTTGCCCAAGCTTCTTCAGCAGCCTCGTATTCATCGTAGATAACCTGGAACCCATATTGCTCGGAGAACCACTCGTTTATACGGGGGTCTATGTAATAACTGTAATTATATATACGGAGCTCCTCTTTCTGAGCGAGAGCCTTGCTCAGATATCTCCCAGCTGAAAGAGGTAGTCCAGCGATGACCGCTGCAGTCAGCCCTGTCTTTATGAGTTCCCTCCTCGTAACCATGGTGACTCTCCTCTTTCCCTTGTGGTAGGGTTTCAACTATTGTGATAATAAGAATATTGATTGCGCTGAGGTCTCCTTCAACGATGTGGCAAAACCGTAATTATTCTCTACAGGAAACACACTTCAATACCCCTCGCATTGACCATACTGGGGCTGGTGGCCTTGGCCAGATTTAAGGCTGCGGTGTTGGGAGCCACGGGGGTAGTGGGCCAAGTTTTCATGGCCCTCCTTCAGAACCACCCCTTCTTCCAAGTGGAGAGAATAACAGCGAGTCCAGGTAAGGAGGGTCTCGAATATAGGAAGGCGCTTAGGGCGTGGATACCCCCTGTAGAGCTTTCCCCAGAATATGGCAGGCTCACTATATCGTCTTTCGAGGACATCTTGGAAGACAGTGACATCAAGATAGTGTTCTCAGCCGTGCCCCGGAAGGTTGCGGAGGATATGGAGAAAAAACTAGCACAAAGAGGCAAGACCGTGGTTTCAAACGCTGGAGCCCTTAGAATGGAGGCGGATGTCCCCCTGATAAACCCTGAGGTCAACATAAGCCACTTAGGCCTGCTGGAGAGACAGAAAAGGGAGAGAGGCTGGAGCGGCGCCATTGTCAAGAACCCCAATTGCACGACCGCGGTCTTCACCTTGGCCCTCAAGCCCATAATGGACCGATATGGTGTTGAACAGGTTAATCTGGTCACATTACAGTCTCTCACGGGTGCAGGACTGAGGGGTTACTACGTACTTGAGGCCATGAATAACGTTATCCCCTTTATTAAAAATGAGGAGGAGAAGGTCCAAAGAGAATCAGCGAAAATACTGGGAACACTGGAGAACAATGAGGTGAAGCCAAAGAGCATAGACATCAGGGTCACTACCACGAGAGTCCCCGTGGTGGTGGGTCACACCGAGGTGGCCCACATAAAGCTACGTGATAACCCCAGCTCTTTGAATGAGGTGAGGAGGACACTAGAAGAGTGGAGGGGCGAAACAGGTGACGTGGACACCCCAACACTGCCAAGTAAGCCACTCCTAGTATACGAGGACCCCTTTAGACCCCAGCCTCTGCTTGACTCGTACATAGAGAAGGGCATGACCGTGGCGGTGGGGAGGCTCGACCTGTTGCGTGAGAGGGTGTTAAGAATGGTTATTGTGGGCAATAACCTTGTACGAGGGGCTGCAGGGGCGGCTGTCAGCATAGCAGAATACATGTATGAAAAAGGTCTCATAAAATAATCCTCACCAGGATTTCGGCCGGGTTTACGGGCAATACGTGACCTGGTTCCCAAGCCAATTATTACCAACCCGCTTCCGATACCTCTTATTTGAAAAGCTTATACGAATTAACTCATAATACCCTTTATCGGGTCATGGCTGGCGACGGAGTGGTTGGGATGAGGTTGAGGGTCTACAACACGCTTACACGTAGTATTGAGGACTTCGAGCCCTTCGACCCCCCTTTGGTAAGGATGTACGTCTGCGGGCCCACTGTATATGACGAGACACATATAGGACACGCAAGAACCTGGATAGCATTCGACGCTATAAGGAGATATCTTGAAGTACGTGGTTTCACAGTCCTCCATGTACAGAACATCACCGACATCGATGACAAGATAATAAACAGAGCCAAGGAAGAGGGAAGGGATTGGAAAGAGATAGCGGACACATATACAAAAAGCTACCTCAGCTATCTATCCAAACTAGGGGTAAGGCCTCACGTCCACCCTAGAGTAACAGAACACATAGGAGACATCATAGAGTTTATAGAGAAGCTCCTCCAAAAGGGCTTTGCCTACGAGTCCAATGGAAGCGTCTACTTCGACGTGACAAAGTATCCAAACTACGGAGAGCTTTCGAAGAGATACGAGAGAGCCTCCTGGAGGCAGGAAGAGGACGTTCTACAGGAGAAGAGAAATCCATTCGACTTCGCCCTGTGGAAAAGGCACAAGCCCGGGGAACCCAGCTGGAAAAGCCCCTGGGGCCCGGGCAGGCCAGGATGGCACATTGAATGCAGCGTTATGTCCACAAAGTACTTGGGGCCACGTATAGACATACACGGTGGAGGGCAGGACCTCATATTCCCCCATCACGAGAACGAGCGTGCACAGTCAGAGGCCGCGCTGGGGGTGAGGCCCTGGGTTAAATACTGGATGCACACGGGCATGCTTACCGTAAGCGGGGTGAAGATGAGCAAGAGTCTCAAGAACATCGTCCCTCTAAAGGATGCCCTCAGCGAGCACGACCCGGGCACCATTAGAACCTGGGTCTTATCAGCCCATTATAGGACACAGCTTGACTTCGATGAACAGTCCCTCAATCAGGCCAAGAGGAACAAGACAAGGATACTCAACGTAATGAAGGAGCTGAGCAGTCTCTTAGAGAAAGCTGAGCCAGTGCATGGGATGAGTAGGGAAGACGTAGAACTGTTGAACCAGGCCCTATCGCTTCATAAGAAATTCCATGATGCGATGAGCGAGGATTTCAACACCAGCAAGGCACTCGCGGTGGTCATGGAGGCGGCGGGCCTTTTCTACAAACACGTGGAAAGCAAGCCCCTGGAGCCCCTGGTGCTTCTACTTGAAAGGTTCTTCGAGACAGCTGACAGCGTTTATGGATTCAGCGTCGGTGAGGCCACCGAGGGAGAGGGTGGGCTCCTAACTTTGCGTGAGCAGAGGCTAATCGAAGCACTAATAGATGTGAGAAGAGAAC
>JALWDA010000009.1 GCA_027014955.1 Desulfurococcales archaeon
CCCCCAGACCCTCAGCCAGCGCGAGCGGAGCGAGAAGACCATGCTCCGCCTGGGGGCCGCCCTTGGGGTGCTCCTCCCCCTCGTCTTCATAATAGGGATACTATACTACCGGAGCATAATCCTAGCACTCGCAAGCGCCGCCATAGTGACCCTACTCTGGGCCCTCGTACGCAAACACGGGACCAAATACGCCAACGCCAACCTCGAGATACTCTGGCAAGAATGCAGGGTAAAAGGGCACATTCTAGGCCGAATAATTGCGTGGCCCGGGAAAGGCCCGGCGTTCAGAGAGAACCTTGGCAGAGAGGAGCCAATATCCATCTAGGGGTCTCATTGTTCTTTCTAAGATAAATTCGCTTGGGTTAACATGCTTTAGACTGATGCCGCCTAGCATAATCTGTGCTTGGACGGGTTTCCTTCTAACCGCAATTAGGATGATCGTAACAAGATTCCCTATTTTTGACAATTAACACGACGGATTGCTGGCTCTGATGCATCATTGTCCATATATTGAGGCGATGTTATGTTTAGGTCAGAAGGTTACAACAGCTTTACATCCTCCCGGGTTATTGCAAGCACCTGTACATCCCCATCGCGGTAGGGATAAGCGTTAACGTATGTAACCCCTTCAACTTTCTGTACCCATGACCTGCTCCACTGATGTAGATGCCCGTAGGCCACGACTTCGACCCCGTACTCCATTACCGGTTCGAGCAATCGTATGGACCCCGCATAGGCCAGGTCGAAGTCCCGCTCATCGCCATGGAGCAGGGCAAGTTCCTTTCTAGGAACATGATGGTATATGATGACCTTCCTTGACCCCACTGGGGCCTCCTCCAGCTGGGCCCTTACCTTGGCGACATTAACCTTTACATACTCCTCATTGCTCATAGGCAGTCTTATGTAGATGCAGTCCCTCCTCCACCACTTCGGGCATGACCAGAGTCGTCCTTTCTCACAGTATTCAAGCTGATGCAAACTGACCCCGAAGGGGTTGCAGTTCTCGAAATCCCTTAAGCTATACCCTGGAGGGGCTAGCGTGTAATCATACCAGCCAGTAACACCCGCTATATATAATCCACTCAAATCTAGGGGGCCACCACGCAAGCCAAGGACTCTGACCCCCTGCTCCTCAAGAGCCTCAGCGAGTCTAACCACTTGCTCTATGCTATTGGCGCCACGGCTTCTGGCCTTCTTTGAGAGGTAGTGCTCGTGGTTCCCCATAATGACTGCTATATTCCTAAACCCAGCTTTGCTTATAAGACGAAGCAGTTTCCTTACCAAATTACTGTGGGGGATATTTAGGAAGTCGCCTGCGAGTATCAGCCACTCAGGCCTCAGGCTCGAAGCCTTAACGAGAACTTCTTGGACACCAGGGTCGGGATAGTGAAGGTCTCCAACAACCACGGCCAGTACCATAAGGGAGGCACCTAGACATTATCAGGACAAGGCCCCAGGCAACCCATCAACGGCCAGAGCTACTTGTATTCTATCTTTGCCCCCGTGGCCCAGTCTATGAAGGTCGCTGGGGGGAGGTTGTATTGTCCCAGGGCCTCCTCGGCTTGGGCGAGTATCTTCTTCCACAGCTGCCAGTTGATGAAGCGGCAGAAGTTACAGTGGGGGTCGCTGCCAGTGTAGTCGAGGAACACGAGGAGCCTCCCCTCTCGCGTGAGGCGGAGCCTCTTAACAACACCGCTCCCCACCAGGTCCACATCGTAGCCGGGGATAACAACTGTCCTCAGCGCCTCCTCAGCCCTCCTCAGCACCTCAAGCTGCCGGGGGCTGGGCTCCCTTGCATGGGGG
>JALWDA010000010.1 GCA_027014955.1 Desulfurococcales archaeon
GGAGAGGTGGTGGCCTACACGAGGAGGGCCCCCGAGACCATGCCTCGCCTTATCGACGAGGCGATAAGGAGGGGCCTGGTGGTCCTCAAGGCCGAGGTAAGGACCCCGGGCCTTGACGAGGTCTTCTACCGGGTCACTGGGGAGCGGCTTGAGGAACAGGGCACTGGGGGTGGCTGAGCTTTGGGTTTGCTGCTCAGGAGGGTAATGGGAGAGCTATACATGGAGGCCCGCGTGCTCCTGAGGTACAAGTCAGCGTTCTTCTGGGTCGTGGTCTTCCCCATAATCTTCCTGGGCCTCATGACAATGATATTCGTACGAGGGGACGAGGAAGTAAGTTACACCTTGGCCTACTATGTTGCCGACACCCCCTCCAACGGGCTCGACCCCAGCTTGGTTGTAGATGTGGTTAACTCAACGGGCATGTTCGAGATGATGGAGGCCCCGGGGCTTGATGCTATTGTCGGCCTGGTGGGCAACGGGACGGCGGATGTGGGCCTGTACGTGCCAGAGGGCTTCTCCCGCAACATAACCAGCATGACCCCCGCCCAGCTGGTGGTGGTAGCGAGGCAGACGAGCCCTAACATCCCCAGCATCGCTGTGGAGGTTCTCCGGGGGGTTCTCTCGGGTTTCGAGAAGGGTGTGGCCGACCAGGTGATAAACATCTCGATGGTCTTCATCTCCCAATCCATACAGGGGCAGACCGGGGTATCCCCCTCGATGGTTGAGAGGTTCCTCCACTTCGTAGCAGACCCCCTGAGCGTGAACGTCACGGTGGTTAAGCCTCCCCTGCTCTTCACAAGCGGGGGGCTGGTGGCCTACTATGCCCTCGGGATTGTCGGTATTG
Source organism: Desulfurococcales archaeon (assembly GCA_027014955.1). Classification (GTDB taxonomy): domain Archaea; phylum Thermoproteota; class Thermoprotei_A; order Sulfolobales; family Fervidicoccaceae; genus JALTXS01. Next base: position 845 of record JALWDA010000010.1, read on the forward strand.
AGGCCCTCTTCATCGGCCTCAGCATGGGGGCTGTCAGGAACATTGAGAGGAAGAACGATGGCACACTCAAGATGCTCCTGGCGAGCCCCCAGTCCCCCGGGGCACTATTCATGGCGGATGTGGCCGTCCTGTTCTTCTACACCTTGGTCTCGGCGGCGGCTGTCCTAGTCTTCGGCCTCCTGCTGGGAGCCAACTACTCGCTGATAACTCCCGTGGAGTGGGCGGGTATAGTCCTGTTCACGCTATTCTCTGCCCTTACGGCTTCCAGTATTGGGCTCCTGCTCTCCCTCAGAACAAGGACCATTGAGGGCTCCAACGTGATAGTGAACGTAATAGCCTGGCCCGTCATGTTCCTCGGGGGCCTCACCATACCCAAGGAGATACTCCCCTCATGGGCGCAGGCCTTTGCCGAGGCCTTCCCCCTAACGCGGCTAGTGGCGGCCTCGCGGAGCATGACGGTGTACGGCTACAGCCTCACAGAGGCACTGCAGTACGCCCTCCCAGCCATAGTAGCGACCCTCGTGCTGGCACTGTTGGGCTGGCTGGCCTACAGGAGGCTGATACAGTACTCGGTCGAAGCATAAGCTCATAGGGGACATGTTTTTAACTAGGACACGCCCCCACCAAGCTATGTGGAGTGGGGCATGGAAGGCCTAGTCACGAGGCTGAGAAAGAGGCCCGCTTGGGCACTGCTAGCTACGCTTGGAATAGTGTATGTGTTCATAGAGCTATACTACTTCTACCTACCCCCAAGCCTGATAACCAGCCTAGCTGAGTACGGCTTCGCCGACTATCTGGGCTACGTCTACAAGATGACCCTCCTCACCACCCTCATCTGGGTGTCCCTGAACGTGCTCCGGGGCAGGGTGGAGCCTAGCGATGTAAGCTACTCTTGGCTGGCCTCGGGGACCCTCCTGACCCCCGTCGCAATACGCATGACCCTCGGCATCTACGCCTACACGTACTACACCCTGGTCTTCACACTAGTCGCCGTGCTCCTTGCAGTTGCCTCACTCCGGAGAAAGGAGCCCCGCCTCCCCTCCTATGCAACACTGGCCGCTGCCCTCGCGGCTCTCCCCACCATTGCCTACACCACTCTTAATTACAATATATGGGGTAGAGGCGACCCCGGCGTGGATGCGGCTGTGGCGTTCCTCATAATAGTCCCCCTCACTACCGTCACCGCGGCGTCGAGCCAGGGAGCCCCCTTCAGGCCCCTGGTGGTTGCCTTCGGGCTTCTCTCCCTCGCTACGGCTGGCTACGGGGTCATCTCGCCCACTCTCCTGCCAGGAGTCCTTGAGGAACCCCTGGCCTCGTCGAGCGTCTTTGTGGCCTTGGCGTCGGCCTTCCTAGTCGTGGGCTCTGTGAAGATGATGGAGAAGTTTAGAGAAGGAGCCACGTAGCTGAGCTTAGCATATAGGGCTCCACATGGGCCCTGTTGTGAAAAAGTGGGTTCTCTGGGATAAAAACGGCCCGGATTACCAAGTTCAGGGAGGATGGTTGTCCCGAGCAATTTACTTGGGCTTGGCCCTGCCCCACTTCTCCAGGGCCCGGGCGAGTTCCCTGTGGGTCTTCGCATACTCCTCCAGGGGTATTCCCTTGAGTGTGGCCTCTATGCTCTGCCTCACGCTCATGGCCCCGGCTCTTGGGCCGTCGGGGTGTCCCCAGACGCCTCCGCCCACCTGTATGAGTATGTCGGGCCCTAGTATCCTTATGACCTCAGGGAGTATCCCCGCGTGGAGTCCCCCGCTGCTGGTGGGGAGCACTGGTTTTATCCGTCCCCAGTCCTGCCCCAGCTTTCTCTTCCCATCGGCCTCCCTGCGTGCCGTTAGGGCCCTCTTTATGGCCATGACCTCGCTCTTGGGGCTGACCAGCTTGCCCACCACGGTTCCAATGTGTATGTGGTCCACACCAGCGAGCCTCGCGAGCTTGGCTACGGCCCTCATGGTTATCCCGTGGCGGGGGTTGCGGGTGAAGGTCGCGTGCATGGCCCGGTGGGCGTGTATGGCGAGCTTCAGCTCGCCTGTTATCTCCCTTGCGGCTTGGACGCCGCTCCATCCCACTGTTATTATGTCTATCATGACGAAGGGGTTCCCGTAGTCGTGTACCAGCTTTATCCTCCTCTCCATCTCCTTGTAAGGTGCCGTCACGTTGGCGAGGAAGCCCTTCTTCTCCCCCGTCTCCTTCTCGGCCTTGTCTATGGCCTTCATCACGGCCTTGAGCCTCTTCTCGAAGACGCTGAACTTCTGGCTTGTGAGGTTCTCGTCGTCCTTTATCAGGTCAATGCCCCCGATGAGCGCCTCCACCGAGACACGGTAGGTCTCGTCGGGTATGAGGCCCACCTTGGGCTTGGGCACGGTTGCGAGGATGGGCCTCCCCTTCACGCCCAGGAGGTCCCGGACCCTCTTACCATAGAGGGGCCCGGGGAAGCTGTCCCTCAGGCTGGGGGAGAGCCTGAAGTCTACCAGCCTGAGCGCCCGGAGGGCCTTCATGCCGAAAATGTTCCCAGCAACGCTGGAGAGGAACTGGGGGATGCTCCCCTCCTCGAACAGCTCCTCAGGGTAGGCGACGAGAACGTAGGGGGGCTCCAGACGGTAGGCCCGGGCCATGAGCCTCCTTATACGCGACCAGTCAATGTCTATCTCGAGCGTGGTCCACGTGCCCACGCTGCTCTCGCTCGCCACCCGGCCCGCTGCCTCCTCGAAGCTGAACCCCGGGGCGGGCTCCACTCTGAAGAGGACGAGAACATCGCTCTCGCTTGGCTTGTAGTCCCTCTGCACGAAGTCCAGGTACCACTCGAAATCGCCCATAATGCGCCCACCTCCATTATATGTTTGGAGAAGCTCCTATCATGCACCCTTAAATCTAGCACCGGGCTCAAAATAAGTTTACCACAATAAAAAATGTACAAACCCAACAAACCAAAACCCATGTCACGCCAAGTAAGCAGGCAGGGGGATGGTCCCCCCGCCGGGATTTGAACCCGGGACCTGCCGGTGCCTGCACGGGCCTGCCCCGGAAACGTGGGGCGCCCAGGCCCCGGCACGGAGGCCGTGTCCCACTACAGCCGGCCGCTCTGCCGCTGAGCTACGGGGGGAGACCCCTCATCACGAGGGGTGTGCGGTACCAGGCATATCTTGGGTAACGCGGGGGTTAAAATACTGACGCTTCCCCGGGGAGGCGCCCCTAGCGCCTGGTGTTCTCGAGAAGCTCGGGTTCTATCACCATATTCGTCAGCCCTGCTGTCTCTTTGAGCTCCTCCACATCCATCTCCAGGTTGCCCAGCCTCCGGTCAAGGTCGACGATCATGCTGCTCAGGGTCTTTACCGCCTGCCTGAGGTTCTCAAGGGCCTCATCGTACTGCCTCCTCGTCTCCTCCAAGCGGGCCTCGAGCTCCCCCAGTCTCGCCGCCGACTCGCCGGGCCCCAGCCTGCCCTCGAGGGCGTCGTCCAGGTTGCTCCTTATCAGTATCTTGATCAGGTCGGTTACCTGGATGTTGTAGACGCTCGCGGCCTTCTTGAGCTTCTCGTACATCTGGTCGGGGACGGAGAGGTGTATGGTGGGCATCAGTATTTTTCCTCCAAGAAGAGTATCAATAGAGGAGTATTAGGGGGGTCCTCTATTAGTCTTTTTCCCACCAGATTCTAATGGTAATACTCGATCGCATAGCAAAAATACACGAGCCCCCTAAAAGTAATACTCGGGGGAGCTATTGCCATGGTTATGAGGATAATAACCTTCAAGATTGACGAGGATTTACTAGAACAAGTCGATCTCTACGCGCAAAAAGAAAACACTACCCGAAGCGAATTCATAAGGAAGGCAATCATAGAATACCTGACCCGCCTCGAGACCGAGGGCAAGCGCACGGAGACCCGGATAAGGATCATCGAGTAACACCCCCACGCGATAATACCCCCGTCTTTTCTCCCGGCTAGAAGACGGCCTCCCCCGCCTCATTCTTGCAAAATGGGGGCGAAAATACGCCAGGCACCATCCCCCAAATCCTGCTCCTCTAGTAAAGCCACTTCTTGAACACGAGAACCCTAGTTTTCCCCTCCCCCCCGGGGCAGATGTGGAAGCCATCCGAGGCCTCAACCCGGCCCGTCCTCGCGGCCAGGAGGAAATCCCATACCTTGAGAAGGGGGAGCATAGAGCCCCTCACCCAGTAGTGCATAGGGACCGCGTATAGGGGCCTCACTCTCTCCACGAGCTCCCAGGCCTCGTAGGGCTCTATGGTGAAGAACCCCCCCACGGGAACCATAAGGGCGTGGGGGCGGGGGCTGGCCATCCACCCCAGGGTCTCCTCCCCCGGCCAGGCCCCTAGGTCCCCCAGGTGGAGGAGGGTGACCCCGTTGGGGAAGGAAACCTTGTAGAGATTGACCATCCCCCTTCGCCGCCCTCCCGCGCGGTCGTGGGGCTCTCTCCTAGAGTCTATCCTCAGCTCCAGCCCCGCTACAGTAAACACCCTGTCCTCCACGGGCTCAGTTATAACGAGGGCCCCCTCCTTGGAGGCCAGGTTGTGCGCGTTGTGGTCATAGTGGTCGTGGCTTACAAGCACCACGTCGCCCCGAGCCCGGGGTGGAGGGAGCCCTATGCTGTCACCGTCGTGGGGGTCGAAGACCACGCTCACCCCCCGGTAGACTGCCTCGAAGCAAGAGTGCCCCCAATACCTCAGCTC
>JALWDA010000011.1 GCA_027014955.1 Desulfurococcales archaeon
GCTCTCACGGGTCCCCGGCTTCCCCCTCTCACGGGGCTCCCTCCTAAGGTCTATCGAGGAGAACACCCCTCCCAGGCTGCTCGAGGCTAACAGGAGGGCCTTCGAGCTGGGCGAGGCCGAGGCCTCCCGGCTTCTCGCCCACATCCCCTCACAGGCCCCCGGCCCCGGGGGCTAGCCTGTGTAGAATGCTCCTGGCAGGAGACGGCGGGGGAGCATGGTCGAGTACAGCCACTCCAGGTTCTCCAAGGCCACCCTAACCGGAGGGTCCTCGAAGAACTCGTAGCGGGCAACGGTCTTCTGCACAAGGCCCCTCTCAAGGCCCACCATCTCCGCGTAGGCCGAGAGGTCCACCCTCCCCCCACGCGCATCTACGACAGCTGCCTCGAACGCCTTCCTAATCCGGGGGAAGTCGGGCTCTAGGCCCACATTGGCCCCCAGGACACAGCAGAACTCGACCCCACAGTCCTCCACCCGGTAGCCCCTCTCCGCCGCCTGGGTCAGGTAGGGCTCCCAGAGCACACCCGCGTCAACCCTCCCTTCCTCAAGCAACGCAAGTATCTCGCGGGCGCTCCTCGCGTAGACCCGGGGTCCCCTGAGGCCCCTCTTCTCAGCGCAGTACTCCATGGTGGAGGCCATGGTGGTGGCATGGGGGCTCGCCTTGGGGTCCAGGGACCCGGGCCTGTAGGCTATGCCCGAGCCTCCCCGGCTCCCTCCCGCGATTATCCTGACCGCGCCCCCGCTTGCCCGGTGTACTAGGAGGAGGGTTATCAGGGGGGCTAGGGCAAGGTGCACACGGCCCTCCGCCAAGTGGTTGGCGAGCGTGTAGGCGTCCTCGTAGACAACTACCTGGACCTCACCCGATATGTCGTGGAGGAGCCTCCTGAGGGGGACAGCGTAGGGGTACTCGCTGGCCCTGAGGAGGCCCAGCCGTAGTATGGCCCGGTAGCTGGTGGGGGAGGGCCTCACCCGGGAGGCGTGTCCCCTCCCCTCTTGCACGACGAGGTCCTTCTCCCTGAGGCTCTTGAGGTTCTTCCAGACCCAGCTCCTCGTATGGCCCAGGAGTCGGGTGAGCTCGGGAGGCGTGAGGGCCTGGTGCTCTAGGAGGGTCTGGAGGAGCCTCTTCTCCGCCTCCCTGAGGTGGAGGGGTCCGCTCATCTTGGTGCACGGGGTTTATTAATGGTTTTAGGGTTGTAAAACTTTTTGGAAACAATTGTTTCCCCGGGTGAGGGCTTTGAGGACGATAGCCGCGGCCGCCCTCTACGCTCTTGTCCTCCTCCTAATGTACATCCCCCCCTACACACTGCTGAGGGAAGCAGCACCCCTCACGCTATACGCTTACTGGAGCATCCTCGCCCTCATGGCGCTCGCGATTACCCCCCACGTGCTCGAGCAGAGCCTTGGCAAAGGCGAAGGCAGGGCACGGGCGGGGTGAAGCACCGTGGCCGGCCAGGCGGTCCTCGCCTTCGGGGTCCTGGTTGCATACTTTGCCCTGGGCACGGCCCTGGCCCTGTACACGAGGAGGAGGACGAGGCCCGGGGACGAGGCCAGCTTCTTCATAGCGGGCGGGCGTCTGGGGGGCTTCCTCTCCGCCATGACCTACGCGGCGACAACGTATAGTAGCTTCATGATAGTGGGGCTGGTGGGATTCGCCTACTCCACGGGGGTTGGGAGCCTGGGGTTCGAGCTCGTCTACTTCGTGGCGACCCTGGCCCTCCTGAGCCTCGTGGGCCCCCGGGTCTGGAGGAGGGCACGGGAAGAGGGCTGGGTGACCCCGGGGGACATGCTGGCCAGCCTCTACGGCTCCCGCCTCCCCGCCGTGGTTGCTTCGCTGGTCTATCTCTTCGCCCTGATACCCTACGCTAGCGCCCAGTTGAGGGGGATTGGACTCTCCTTCCAGGCCATGGTGGGGGGAGAAAACGCGCTGGTCCTGGGCGTGGTATTCGCGCTAGCCGTGATGCTCGTGTGGGTGCTCCTCTCGGGCATGTGGAGCGTCGCGGTGACGGATGCCCTCCAGGGGCTCTGGATGCTCCTCTCCGGGGCCCTACTCCTCGCCTGGCTAGCGGGCCTGTTAAACAACGCCGGCCTGGGCCTGGGGGAGGTGGGCGAGGCCCTGGAGCAGGCAGGCCTCTCCGGCCCGGGTGCCTTCTGGACCCCGGGGGTCTTCCTGGCCTTCACCCTGCCCTGGATGTGGTTCGCCCTGACCAACCCCCAGGTGGTTCAGAGGCTCTACGTCCCCCGGGACGAGGCGAGCTTCCGCCGGATGGTGCTCCTCTTCGCGGGCTTCGGTATAGCCTACACGCTCATGGTTACCCTCATAGGGCTCCTCGCCCGCGCTGGTGTGGAGGCGGAGGTGCTAGGCATCGTTGTTGAGAGGAGGGACCAGGTAACCCCCCAGCTCCTCACCGTAGCCCCCCCTCTGCTCTCCGCCATGGTGTTCACAAGCATAGTCGCGGCAAGCGTAAGCACCGCGGACAGCATACTCTTAACCCTCGCCTCAACCACCAGCAGAGACCTCGCATCGAGACTAGAGCCCGTTAAGAGGATGGCCCTGGCCAGGACCCTCATAATCGCCCTCGCCCTGGCCATGGCGCTCGTGGCCGCGAGCGGCGCCGGCTACATAGTGCAGCTGAGCGTGCTGAGCAGCCTCCTACTCCTAGGCCTGGCCCCCGCCACCCTCGCGGGCATCCTGGGCCACAAGACCAGCCCCCTCGCCGCCACACTAAGCATACTAGCAGCCCCTGCAATCATGCTCGCAGCCACCCTCCACCACGGGCTCAACCCCCTCAAAGCATTCACTGCACAACCCCTAGGCATACCCATCGCAATCTGGATACTGGCGGCCTCAACCCTAATAGTAATAGTGGGCCGTAAGCGTTGATTCACGGCTCGTAGGATAGGTTCTAGGAAAACCTCGATTTATGGTAACGTGATTAAATGGTGTAGAGCTGACTCTCTGCTGGTCCGCTAACCCTTGTTCCCCATTAGAGTAGAAAACCTTATCTCGCAATCGCCCGAATGTAAATACAGGTGAGATAACAGGGTTTCAGACAAACGGCTATGGACAAAGTGGTGAGGTAGAAGGATTTGTCGAAGATGGTGAGGGCAAAATACGAGAAAGGGGTCCTGAGACCGCTTGACAGTCTGGGTGAGATAAGGGAAGGAGAGGTCCTCCTAGTCAAGATTATGGGAAGGGATGTCGCGGATGAGGTCTTCGGCTCGATAAAGGTTGACAAGGAGAGACTCGAGAAGGTTCTAAGGGAATTGGATGATGAGCTCGGTCTTTATTGATTCCAATGTTATTGTTAAGTACTTTGCAGGAGAACCGGTTTCGAGAAAGCTTCTAGAACCTATACTTAAGGGAGAGATAGATGGTATATAAACAACATAGTCTTCACCGAGGTCATATTTACTCTAATCAAGCTGCAAACTGGCATGAGTGCTTATGAACTCAGGAGGCGTCCTCAAAAGCTTATCAGTTCCGTCAAGAACATTGGCAAACAAATAATGTTTCTCAGAGAGTATTTTTCCGAGCTAGAGATAGGAGAGGAAATTAAACAACTATCACTCAAAATCATGGAAGACTATGGGTTGCTTCCCAACGATGCCCTGATAGCAGCCACCTGTAAATTCAATAATGCTGAGAAGCTCCTTACGTTTGACGAAGACTTTAAACGAGTAGCCTGGCTAAAGGTTACACCCTAACCAATGTCTCAAGCATCAAGACTCTTAAACGCCAATATTGAGGTAGAGGCCAAGTAACCGCGAAGACAGGTCAAACAAAAACAGGAAAGTCATTCTCACCCGCGCCCCTCCTAAAACCAGGTCAAAACGCAAATGCCGAAAACCCAGTAAAACACTATGGACACAACATGCATTGAGGCAGGAATACAACAAAACGTGTAATCAAGAGTAAAACTCCAGGCAATCCCTACACATACCCGTTATATGCCACACTTTTCAACACATTTAACTACAATGACAAGCCGGAGACCCAATCAACTCCAATAAAACCATCCCCACGAGAGCAATGTTGGTGGGATACGTGCTTGAGGAGGGCGTTTTCCTCTATCGTGGAGGGCGACCCGAAAGAGCTTCAGGAAAGTTGCCCACCCCGGGGGAGATTGGGGGCCTCTTGATTTACTTTGATAACAGGAAGTGCCCCTTCTGCAGGAAGTTTGACCCCCTCTGGGAGGAGCTCGCCAGCTCACTGGGACCTGGAGACCCGCTGCCTTTAAGGGTTGTCTGCACCTTTTTCGCCCAGGACTGCAGGGACCCCCTGGCTAGGCGGCTTTTCGAGGAGCATGGGGTGAGCGTGAGCCCCCTGCTCCTGTACCTTTCCCCAAGTGGGGCTTCCCGGAGGGTCTCTCCCCCGCTCCTTTGGAGCCTGGGGGCGGGGGGTCTCTTGAGGCTCGTCCGGACCCTGAGGCATACCCTCCCCTAGTCATCACGATGAACCATGGTGGAGGAAAGGGTGGGGAGAGGACCTGTTCCTGCCCCTAGCCCTCCTGGGCCCCGCCGCGTCCCTGGCCGGGTGCGCTGGTCTCCCGGCGTGTGCTTCGAAGGCTAGAGGTTCTCTCGAGGAGCTCCAGCACTCGGCTGGTCTGCTCCACGAGGTCGGGGTTCAGGGGGCCCTCACGGGCGAGCTCCTCGGTGAGCTGGTCGGGGTGCCTGAGGCGGACCCGCTGCAGCCTCTCCAGAGACGCCTCCACGCTGGCGGAGACCACGTCGCTCTCGCTCCTGGCTATCACGACCCTCCCGTGGATGGGGCAGACGACCTCCCCGCTCCTCAGCCTGAATAGGGGGCTGCCGCATCGGGGGCACTGGAGCCCCAGCATGGTCGCGCCTTGGCGGAGGAGCTCCGTGCTCCGCTTTATGGCCATCCTCTTTTCCTCGGGGCTCAGCGTCATCATGCTCCCCTCCATGTACGCCTCCAGAGTGTTGTATGTGGCATAGTGGCCGCTACCGGAGGAGTCGAAACAGGCTCCCATATTGTGGGGGTCGCGGCTGCAGATAATCATCCCCGCCCCACTTGCAGGGAGTGGGGCTCAGACCGCCCATCGGGGCTCATCCCCCTGAAACTTCTCTCCTCTGGAGGTTTTAGCAATTTCTACAAGGAGGGGCCTAGGCTTCCAGTGGATGACTCTAGCCGACCTATGTGGTTAATCACGCTCAGATATACTCTTAGGTGTAAGGAGGGCACCGTATGCATAAAGGCCCAACAACCCCCCCGGGTCTTTACTTTTTGTGAAAAACACATTGTGGGCAAAATAAAATGGAGGCTAATGCTACGTGTTAGTGTGAAGAGACAATATAGGAAACCAGCCAGTTAGTGGGTGTCCTCATACCAGTCTAATAACAATTATCAAGCTGATTAAAGAAGGCAGGAATACAGGCACACTATAGGAAGACGCGGAGAGAGGGGGGATGCCGTGAAGGAGCGAGTGGTAGTTACTTCTCCGTACAGTCTGCAATATCTAACACAAGTGGCCGATTATGCTCCAGCAGAACCCTTACCTTAGCAA
>JALWDA010000012.1 GCA_027014955.1 Desulfurococcales archaeon
ACTGACCTGTTTAAACCGGATTAACTGAACCACTTACTGCTCTGGATCAGTTCTGTTGGTTGGTTTGGTTCAAAAATCCATATACGTGGATTCAATAGTATCATTTAAGACTTAGGCTCAGGGAGAGGGGGGAAGCTGGCCTCGACCCCCCTCTCCCTGAGCCACGCCTGAGCAACGGTGTCGGCGGGCGCCAAGCCCGTCTTGGCCCCGCTCTCCACGGTCATGTTGCTCAGCGTGAAACGGCCCTCCATGCTAATGTGCCTAAGCCCGGGCCCCGCGAACTCCACAGCCATGTAGTTGGCGCCCCCGGGGCCCAGTTGGTCCACCATCTCGAGGGCAACGTCCTTGGCCATAACCCCCCTTGGCAGGGGCCCGCCCTCGAGCTTCACCATTATCGATTCGGGCACTTTCATCCAGGTCTCCCCGAAGACAGCAGCTATTGCCACGTCGGTGCTCCCTGCGCCCGTTGCGAAGGCGCCTAGGGCCCCCATGGTCAGAGTGTGGCTGTCGGCCCCCATGATGACCATCCAGGGACGGACCTTGCCCTCATAGGGGAAAAGAACGTGGGTTATGCCCCAGCCCACGTCGTAGAGACGGAGGGAATTCTTCCTAGCGAACTCCCTCATGGCCTTGTGGAGCTTGCTCATACCCGTGCGGGGGCTGGGGGCGGCGTGGTCTATCACGAAGTAGACCTCGTGCCTCCTCTCCTCTGGCGCGGGTATGCTGAGCCCCATGTCCTCGAGCACGTCAATGAGCAGAGGGGCCGTGCCGTCGTGGGCGAAGACTAGGTCAACTGGCACGGCCACTGCTTCCCCGGGCTCCACCCCTTCCCTACCTGACCTGCGGGCCAGTATTTGCTGGGCCATGGTCATCTCCCTATCCATACCAACCACACCCCGTGAACGCGAATCATAGAGAAACCAGCCATTCATAGGCGCTCATAGAAAGGGTTGAAACCAAGAGTCCCCGGCTACCCCATCTCAGAGACCCGAGGGCTAGGCGCTCCCCCTCCTCTCCCTCCAGAGCTCCAAGGCTATCTCGGCCACCCTCCGGGGACTCATACTCTGCACACCATTGCTCTCGAGCTTACGCACCATGAACCGGTAGACATCGTCGACGAACCGGGGGTCCCTTGCCATGAGCCTCCCCTCCTCGCCCAGCTCGTTGACGAGGGCGTAGACTATACCCGCCCTACCGGAATGGCGGGTTATCCTAACACTGGGCTCCAAGCCAAGGACACGCTGGGGGTCGAAGGGAAGGTAGACCAGGGGGTTCTTAAGCAGCCCGTCAATGTGTATCCCCGCAGCCGTGGAGAATGCGTTGTCGCCCAACAGGGGGTAGAACTCAGGCACCCTGTACCCCAGCTCCTCGAATATCCTCCGCGCCTCCACAAGAGCCCTAGGGTCAGCGCCATCAAAGCTACCCCGGAGCCCCGCGTAGTGGAATAGCATTGCGTCCAGGGGGCAGTTTCCCGCCCTCTCGCCCACGCCGAAGAGGGTGCAGTTGGAGAACGTCGCCCCATGTAGCCAGGCCGCCAGGTGGTTTGCCACGACCAGGTGGAAATCGTTATGCCCGTGGAACTCCAGCTGCTCGGGCCTGAGCCCCGCCTCCTCGCGGAGGAGCCTCACGAGCAGGGGGACGCTCCGGGGGAGACCCGCCTCGGGGAAGGGCAGGCCCATACCCAGGGTGTCGCTTAGCTTGAAGACGATCTCCCTCTCCACCCCATGCCTCTCCGCGGCCCGGAGTATCCTCTCCACAAGTCTAAGCACGAAGCCCCTCAGGTCCGCACGCGTTATGTCCTCCATGGCAACACGCAGGCGAAGACCCCTCTCAAGGCCATACTCTACGGCCTGGGTGAACCTCTCAAGGGCCTCCTCCCTGCTCCAGCGCAGCTTCCACCTCAAGTGGTAGTCGCTGACGCTTGTAAGCACCACCGTCTCCTCCAGGCCCGCCTGGGAGACGAGGTCAATGTCCCCCCGGGTGGCCCTGACCCATCCGATGGGCCTGGGGTAGGAGTAGCTGCTATGCTCCTCCAGGACCGCCCTCACAATCTCGCGGTCGCGGGGTGTGTAGGGGAAGAGCTCCGTAACCCTTACAACCCCGCGGGGGCCGGCGAGGCGGGCGAGAACCCTGTAGATTCGAATAGCGTCCTCCACCCTCAGGGGCCTCCATCCCTGCTGGCCGTCCCTGAGGGTCGTGTCTGTCAGATAGATAGGGTGACTAACCACGGGCTCCCCGCCTGCCGTGAAGAGGGGCGGGTGCTCCAGCGAGAACTGGCTCCTCTCCACACGCTGGCTCGACATATCCACGCCTCCCCCGCTGGGGCCTGTTAAGTCCCTGGCCCTGTTAATTAACTATATAACAACTAGGTTAACGAAAGCTAGAACAACGCGATATTCGTGTAATTTTCGTTCAACAAAGGGTTAACAAAAGAAACAGGAACAGAGGAGGCCCCTCGGGGTCAAGCCCCATGGGACTCCTGGAAAAAGGCCTCCACACCACCCGCAATGTACTCGAGGTCCTCCCGGGACAGGAAGGGGTGTACGGGGAGGCTGAGCACCCTGAGCGCGGCCTCCTCGGCCACCGGGGCCTCCCCCTCCACGTGGCCCAGGGCCCGATAGAGGGGGTGGAGGTGCAGGGGCCTCGGGTAATGAACGGCGGTCTCCACCCCCCTTTCGCGAAGGTATGAGGCGAGCCTGTCCCTTTGCCCTGGCTGGGTTCTTATGACGTACTGGTGGTAAACGTGCCTGCAACCAGGCTTCTCACTCGGGGTCTCCACCAGGCCCTTCAGCCTCTGGGACAGGAAGGCCGCGTTCCTCCGCCGGGCCTCGTTGTAATCCTCGAGTCTCCTAAGCTGGATCCTTCCTATGGCTGCCTGCATCTCGGTCAGGTGGAGGTTGCTCCCGAGGGAAGTGGTCTCGTACCTCTTCTCTTCCCCGTGTTTCCTCAGGAGGAGGAGCCTCCTATGGACCCTCTCCACGCTTGTGGTAACTGCGCCCCCCTCCCCCATGGTCATGTTCTTGGTTGCGTAGAAGCTGAAGGCACCCGCGTCGCCCACGCTCCCCGCCTTAGAGTCCTTGCAGCTGGCGCCGTGGGCTTGGGCGGCGTCCTCCAGGACTCGGAGCCTGTGGTCCAGTGCTATCTCCATGATAGCGTCCATGTCAGCCATGTGTCCGTAAAGGTGCACGGGAACAACGGCGCGGGTCCGGGGAGTTATCCTCTCCAAGAGGCTGTCGGGGTCCATGGTAAGCGTATCGGGCTCCACGTCCACGAACACGGGGCGGGCGCCCACGCGCAGCACGGCGTTGGCCGTCGCCGTGAATGTGAAGGCGGGGACAACCACCTCGTCCCCTGGTCCAACTCCAAGAGCCTGGAGGGCAGCCTCCAGCGCTACCGTGCCGTTCATGAACGTCACAGCGTAGCGGGTGCCCACATAGCGGGCGAACTCCTCCTCAAATCGCCTCGTCTCCTCCCCCCGCGTCAGCATGCCGCTCCTGAGAACCCTCTCCACCGCCCTTAGCTCCTCCTTCCCCATCCTGACCTCAACGAGCCTGACCCTGCGAGCCGCCTTCCCAACTGGCATTGTCACCACCGGGGACATGATTGTCTGTAACAGCATATAGGCTTGCCTAGTCCAGGGGGCTCAGCCCCGTCTCCAGAATCCTGCGGACCTCATCCCCCGTGCGCCTGGGCTTGTGGAAAACCACCCTCAGCCAGCCCCCCTCGCTCCTCACCTCACCCACCTGGACCCTGATGCCCAGGCGCGCGAAGTGCGCGAGGCTCTCGTCGAGGACCCGGGGGTCGCGGAAGCGGAGGACAAAGGACTCTCCCAGGAGCCCCTCCCTCTCCACCCTCTCCACGCTGGCCTGGGGAGGCTGGAGGAGGGCCCGGCCCAGCCTGAGCCACCTCTCCTCCAGCTCCCGGGGCCCGGGCCTCTCCTCGTATATCTTGAAAATCTCCCTCAGGACCCGGGGGAATATGAAGCTCCTCCCCTCCTCGAAGAAGAACCTCATCCCCTCCTCGATGTCCCCTATGTTGGTCCGCGTGGTGGTGTACTTGAGAGGAGGGACCCTGTTCTCGGGGTCCCTGAGTATTATACCCTCTCCCCCCGTCTCCTCCAGACGGTCCACGATGGCCCGGAGCCTCTCGTGCCGGGTCTTCTCCACCACGTCTATAACGGGCACGGTGGGTATACCATAGTCCCCGGCGAGGGCCTGCCTCTCCGAGAACCCCAGCCTCCTGCCCCCGATGAAGATGTCGAACACCATGAACCCGAAGCCCCCCTCGACAGGGTAGGGGTACCTCGGGTAGGGGTTCTCGAGCCCTATGCTCTCCCCCGCAACTATGGCCTGGGGGTGGTCGGCGAAGAGGCCTCGGAGGGCCTCCCCGAGGGACAGGGAGAGGCGGTGGGTTGTATAGGGGCACACGAAGCCTCCCCGGGTTATCGCTAGGAGCTCCCCCGCGTACCAGACGACCCTGGTGTTGTACCCGTTCATCTTCTCCTCCACAACCACCCTGTCGACAAAGTGCCTCTCCACCGCCCTCTCCAGCAGGAGTATCCTGGATATGCTCGGGTAGCCCCTGACCAGCCGGGGCGGGTGACCGGGCGCGTATAGGACCACGCTCCCCTCGGGCAGGCCCCGGTAGTCCCTCCTCAGGGAGAAGTACACCACGCCCCGGTAGCGTGAACGCCGCAGGCTACGAGAGCGAACAAGGCGGGCCGCCTCGCCCTCTGAGACCCCCAGGGCCTCGGAGAGCACCTGCACCGTGTTCAAGTCACGCGACACCCCCCATGCGTGTTAGCGCTCGGTCGGCTAGGGGATTACTCCTCACGGCCCCCGTGGGGGGCTCGGTATACCGTCGTGTCCTCATCCCTCCCGCCCCGCCTCGACCCCGAAGGCCGGGGCCATCCTCATCAGCGAGGATACGAGCTGGGGTGGGGAGAGGGTTATTATCCCCAGGCTCTGCGCCATCCGGGCGATGCCCTCGTCGTTGGTGACCACCACGGCCTTCATCTCAAGCCCGAGCAGTATAAGCTCCATGTCCTCCGGGCTGTCCACTATGCCCTTCCTAACCGTCTCCCGGAACCTCTCCCTCACCTCCCTTATCAGCCGGGGGACCTCCCCGGGCCCCGCCTGCGCCGCGCGGCGGGCCGCCTCCTCGGCTATCCTAAGGGCCTTGTCCAGCCTCTTCCTCAGGGAATCCACGTACTCCACCAGCACGGCCCCCGGGACGCTTACCCCATGCCTATCCGGGGCCTTCACGACAAGCCAGTCAACCAGCCCCTCCACCACCTCGGGCCTCACACCGTTTGCGACGAGGTAGCGCCGGGTCTCCTTGAAGACCGAGGGGGTGGTGTAGAATACGGGTCCCACGGCGAGCCTGTAGGAGCCCAGCAGACGGCCCAGGGCCAGTATGGTCTCCTCCAGTCCCTCGGCCCCCATGCTATGCCGTAGCCGGGGGTCTGTGAAGAAGCTTGTGTCGAGGACGAACACCATGAGGC
>JALWDA010000013.1 GCA_027014955.1 Desulfurococcales archaeon
GCGGTCGTCTCCCACGTTCGGGCGGTCGGTGGTTCTGTTGTTGTTGGTGATTCTTGGGGGGCAGATTTCTTGGTTGCCCGTGCTTGCTCCTCGCTTGGCGTTCCCTGCCTCGTTGTCTGCCCTCCCCGTCCTTGGTCTCGCCTTTCCTTTGTTGTCTCTGGTCGTGTCCCCTCTGGCGTTTCCCTCGCTTCCGCCGTTCTTCCTCCCTCCCTTCCCCTTTCCCGTCGCCTTTCCTTGCGTTCCCGTGTCGTTGCTTCCCTTTGCTCCTTTGGTTTTGTTTTTGGTGCTGGTCGTGGTTCTCTTGGTGTTTTTGCCCGCTCGGTTCTTCGCCGTGGTGGTGTGGTTGTGTGGTTTCCCTGTGGTTCTCCCCTTTCTGTGCTTTCCTCCTTTGGTCTTCGTGCTGTTGGTCGTGTCCGTGTTGGGCAGGTGTGGGGCTATGTCCTTGCTCTCGGTAGGTAAACTTGTTTACCTACTTTCGGCTTCGCTCCCTTTTAGAATCCTCTCAACCTCTGGAAGTTCTTCCTTCAAAAACTTGTATGCCTTATACAGCTTCACCAGCTCCCGCATAGGCTTAAACAGCTCCTCACGTGTGGTTAGCTTTAGCCCTATCTTCTTTCCTTCAAGGTATGCTTGCAATCTAAGACCTTCCTTTTTAGTCCTCCCGCTTTTATCTTTCCATATCCCAACTGAAAGATGGGAATACTTACCTTCTAAAAGACTAATAATTTGCTCCTTGCTCAGCCCTATTAACTTAGCCCTTTCCTCTATGGCTTCTTTTAAATTTTCCAAGTTTGCCATAGCTCTAACCTACACTTTGAAGCATACCAACTCTATAAGGACTTATTATAACACCATAAGCACTTGGTATAAATCCAAAGTCCAAAAGGACTTGACAACTCCAAAAGCACTTGGTATATTCATAAGTGTAAATACACTTGGGAGGTGTAAAAGATGCAAAAACTAAGGCTCAAAGAACTAAAAGAACTCTTCAGGTGGGCAAGCAAACAAAAAGACAGCAGAGGAAAAAGCCTGCTTCAGAGAGCAAGAGAAAGCATAGAAACAAGCTCCTACCTCAAGTATAACACAACCATTGAAATATCCCAAAGAGAATTCTTAGAAGACGGCACTCCCATCCTTTACTGGGACTGCAACTGCCCAGCCTCAAACCACGGCAAACACAAAAACAAACCCTGTAAACACACAATAGCCCACATAATCCTCACACACGAAAAAGAACTCAGAAAACACTCCAAAAAATGGGACGCATGGTTTTCAGAGCTTGAAAACAAACAAATACAACAAGCCCTTGAAACCTTCTCAGCCTTCGCCTCCCTTTAAAACCCTTCAAAGGAGGGACTAAACCATGAAAAAAGAAATCACACTCTACGAAGCAGTCCTCAAAAAAGCCCTATCAATCCTCTCCGAGAAAGACTTCGCAGACGTTAACGGCAGAATAGAAATCACAAGAGACGGAGCTTTAAAAATTCTTTCCTCCCTTCCCGTCTCCTATGAAATCCAAACACTTGAACAAGAACTAAAACCAGAATACGCAAAAGTCAGAGTAAAACTCACAATGGAATTCCACAAAACAGGCATAATGAGAACCACCGAAGGCATAGGCATATGCGAAAAATGGGAACTTGAAAAATCCAAAAACTACTCCCTTCACAACCTCATCACAAAAGCAGAAACAAGAGCCATAAAAAGAGCAATAGAAACAGCTCTTGGAGGAATCATAAACGCAATCATCTTAGAAC
>JALWDA010000014.1 GCA_027014955.1 Desulfurococcales archaeon
GTCTGGGGGCTCCTCTCCTGGCTCTCAGGCCGACCGGGGGTGGTGGGCATGATGACCGGGGCGATAGCCGGGCTGGTGGCGATAACCCCCGCAGCCGGCTTCGTGGCCCCCGGGAGCCCCGATATGACCTCGCCGCCGAGCCCCCTCAATGCAAAGTTGTCAAGGCCCCCCACCAGGCCACCGAGCACGCTGGGGGAGAAGGAGAGGCTGTATCCCACAAGGTACCACTGTAGGCTCACCAGGAAGAGCGAGGCCAGGCCCAGGCCAATCATCGCGGCGGCGTTCTTACGCCTAACCAGGCCCCCGTAGAAAAAAGCCACCCCGAACGTCATGAGGACCACCATCGCCGTCGAGGCCAGAACCCAGGCCGTCGCCGAGGAGTCCACGCCCAAGCCCCACACCCCCACACGGGTCCTTCCAGGTATATGCCACCACATGTAGACAGAACACCGGTAAAAAACCCAACCATACCAATCTGTAGAAAGAAATAATACAAAAACACGACAAAAAACCCAATAACTTTACAGATAAAACCACGAAGAAACAAAAAAACCCAACATGATACAGGGAAAGTCCCATCGGCATGCAGAGTAACTTTATAGCCCCCTGAACACAACCAGAGAATACACAAGGGCCCGTCGTCTAGCCTGGTTAGGACGCCGCCCTGACGCGGCGGAGGCCCGGGGTTCAAATCCCCGCGGGCCCACCACCCGGAACCACACTTATAAACCACTTCTGAAAACTTCCTCGCCCCTTGCCTGGAGAACCAGACTATATCTTGTTATTGCGATAGCTAGACAATGCTTCTTAATGTATTCCTCCGACAGCATGCAGGCTAGACGCCTAATGCTACATTTCTCGAGTTTCTCCCCCTTGCCCAAACTCTTTGTCTACCCGGTAGACTCACGTCATCCCCACCAGCGGACAGATGTGGGTAACGGACTCTCCCCTCTAACCTATGCCCGTCGTAAACACCCTGTCTGCCCTTTATGTGAATGGCCACGGACGTAAAGTGCCCGGGGGTGTAATAGACACCTTCTGTATTATACAACACAACGTGTCTAGACTGGGGTGATGGTGATTATAGGCTTAATGGCCCCATTCCAAGTCATGGCATGCGAACGATAGCCCTTCCAAATATACATGGAACCCAAATAGGCCCCAGGTTTTCGCCTTACCACAGCTTTGACCCGCCGGAGGCCTGTGGTCTCAAAGTTCCTTGGCTGCCTCAGCTATTATTGGGTCTAATATCTTGTACATGCCCCCCACATTTTCGATGAGGCCCAGCTTCGCTAGGGTCTTGAGGGCTCTTGTTACCTGGGCGTTTGTGAGAGAGCGCCCC
Organism: Desulfurococcales archaeon; assembly: GCA_027014955.1. Lineage (GTDB taxonomy): Archaea > Thermoproteota > Thermoprotei_A > Sulfolobales > Fervidicoccaceae > JALTXS01. The sequence goes on from JALWDA010000014.1 coordinate 1,343, forward strand.
GTCCAGAGTTCTAAGGCTTGTTTTATGTTCCTCCACCTAGAATATCCCAAGGCTATCGCCTTCAGTGCGAGCGCGTAGTATCTAGAATGTAGTTTTCTCAACTCGTCCAATGCCAGAGTCTTTGCCTCCTCGAATACTTGCAGAACGGCCTCGGGGCTAGGATTCTTGCAGTAGTGGTACCCGAAGTAGGTCAGCCACCCAGGTATACCATCTACCTTCGCAACTGTCTCCTCGAGAACGCTTCTAGTATACGTAACGCCGCACTCGTTGAACCCCTCCTCCAAGAAATCTATTGACCTGTCACGGTCGAATCTTGCTATGATAAGATCGTCCCTAACCCTCCCGTAGAGCCAGCTTTTAGGATTGTTGAACCCCAGGAAGTCCACGAGAAGACCCACTTCTGAACCAGTTATCACGAACCTCATGTTTCTCAGATGGTCATAAGCGTATGATACCACTTGGGTGAAGTCAACCCTCCCCTTGCCTCCCCTCAAGTACCTTAGCAACTGGGCCTCGTCAACAGCCACTATGATGCTCATCCCACTATCACTGGCCCATTCATCTATCCTAGAGAATACCTCTATCAACGAGGGCGGACTTCGCACAAGGTCGAACCTCACGAGAGCAGGGCCTATCTCGACGCCATCTAGTATCCTGAGGTATTCGACAAGACTTGTCCACTTACCCCTAAGCCTGGTAAGCTCGCTTGAAAGCATCCTGTATAGGGCCTCTCTCCGGAAACCCTGCTCTTCAAGAGCCCTAGCGTCTATGTATATAAAGGGGCGTCCGGACTCATGTAAAAACACTCTCAGGAGAGAGGTCTTTCCAATCCTCCTTATACCCAGCATAACCATTAGTGGCGAGCCTTTTCTCGCAAAGTCCTCCAACACTTGTAGCTCCTTTTCTCTGTCGTAGAGTTCTTTTCGGCTGGTTTTGGGTCGGGGGTCGAAGAGCATGGTATCACCCCTGATACTAAGTATCACCCCTGATACTTAATTATGCTTCTAGAAAGACATTAATTATGACAACATAAGGCTTAAACGCACTGGCACAAACCAATAAACGAAACCAATAACTCTCAACCGGCGTTCACGAAAACATGGGGTATGCACAATAGCCGCAATAAGCCTAGATAACCGGACTACTTAAGAGGGAATAGCTCATGTCGCACATGGCCACAGAGAAGGTTCTCTACCCAGTTACAACGGTATATGGGGAAACAATTGCACAGAGTTCCCCAGGAAGGTGTGTGAGGAAAAAGAGGTTAGTCTTGTTGTGTTGGGTACTCCAGCATGTAGAGCAGGTATATCCTGCCGTCTATCGTAGGGTAGTTCTCGAGGCTGGTCCCATACAGCTTCTCTAGGTCCTCGAGCATCTTCTTAGCGGTGGCGGAAGCAAGCTTGGGCGGAATGGTGCTTATAAGTCCCGCTTGCTTCATCACGGCGAAGGCGTCGCCTAGGTCTATTTTCCCGTCTCTGTTGATGTCATGGTCGGCCAGTTGCCCCATCGCTGCCCTGGGGGTAAGTGGGTCGGGTCCTAGGGTTTGGATTATGAGGTCCGCCTGCATCCTAGTCTTAGCCTGCTCTGCTATAACGTTGGGAGGAACCTGGAGGGGGAGCGGGGCTTCGCCCCGGTGGGGAGGCTTCGGCGGGATGCCAACGACTAGAACGGGGTCCCTGAGGAGTTTGTCTAATGGTACTCCCAGTGTCTGAGCTGTCTGGCCTAAGCTTATGGACAGGACCTGTCTGGTGGGGTTCCAGCTGGTTGTGTTGGTTATGTCCACCCATCCGGATGCCCGGGCGCCCTTGTCGCCTGGTATGTACATGTAGACCCTCGGCTCCTGGGTGAGAGGCAGGCGTGTTTCGAGCCAAAGCTCAGCCAGACCTGAGAGGCTACCATTAACTCCATAGGCCCATGACTGTTCAAGGCCCACGTTTAGGGGAGGTGCCTCAAGGTCCTCGGGACAGTCCGCGCTCCTGACAAGAACGTCAAAGCTGGCACCACCCGTGGCCTCGGCCATGAGCCATACCCCGGCCAATGGCTGGTACCTCTTGACCTCCCCGGGTGCCAGGGTGTCCCTTATCCTGTTAGGGGGGTCAACGACCACCCTGTAAACGGGGCTCTCCGCAACACCCCCGTGGCCGTCGCTTGCGGCGACCCTCCAGTAATAAGTTCTGCCCGGTTCCAGGCTGACGTGGACCTGGGTGCTTGTAAGTCCTTTGGCGTATAGGGGTGGGCTTGGGGTCTCCCCGAGGTACAGGTTGTAGGTGATAGGGTCGCCGTCGGGGTCGTTTCCGCTCCACTCCAGGGTGAGGCTTAGGTTGACGGAGCTCACCACAGTGTCGTTCCCAGTAAGAAGGGTCAGAGTGGGTGGCCTGTTGGGCACCCTTATTGCCATTGTGAGGACATTATTGCTCTCATTTGACTCGGGGACCACATTGCCCGTGTCAAGCTTGACGGTTAACGTGTATTCCCCGGGAGCGGGAGGTGACCACCCGGTGCAGGTGAGCTGCATAGTGGCTCCGGGCCCCATGCTTGCGTTATCCACGTAGAGGCACTGGTGCCCGTCAATGGTAACGTTGACGTCAAAGAGCCCGTACCCGCTCGTACCGTAGCCTCCCCTGTTAGCTATGCTAATAGTGACGTCGAGCCTCTCTCCAGCATGGATGGGCAGGGGGGTCGCGGTCACACTCGCGATAACGAGGTCGGGCGGTGTGGCTACCCTGAACGTTTTTATGGTGCTCGTGCTAGTAGCCCCATACTTGTCTCTTGCCTCGACCTTCCAGTAATATGCCACTCCCGGCCTGAGCCCCGTAAGGTTGTAAAAGGTTTTGGTCAGGTTAGAGACAACGGGCTCGAGGACGCTAGGGTCGTTCCCTACATATAGCCGGTAGACAAGGGCGTCCCCCTCCGGGTCCGCGGCTGTCCAGTTGAGTCCCACGCTCTCGATGCCAGGTGCCAAGACTGTTCCATTAGGAGGCCCCCCAAGGCTGACGCTGGGCGCCCTGTTGGGGGCCGTATAGTTTATAACGAGCTGTGGGGGCAGTCCTGCTTCTCTCGTAGAGAACCTGCTGGCCCCATCTCCCTGTAGCTCCGCTCCTTTGAACGAGAGAGCGAAACCATAGTTAGGGTGGCTTCCGTTGACAAGGGCCTGTACAAGTCCCGTCACGTCTATTGTTAGCCAGCTTCCCGAACTTAACCCGGTTACGTTGAATTTCACGTAGGGAGGCTGGAGATTATAGGGGGGAACCAGTGTGTTGTTAGGGTCATTGTACCTTTTCGCAGCCGTCTCGCCCCAGTCCTGCTCGGCCAAATAGACCCTGTACACGTCATCCTGGTCATTCGCGTGGTGGGCCCCCTGGTAGTGGAGCTTCAACAGGGCGTGGTTAATGGTGGCGTCGGGGGGTATGCCTGTAAGGTTGAAGAATATAAGCGACTCGTAGTAATGGCGGTTGCTAATGGACCCCGACACATACCACCAGTACCCTACCACCATGGTCCCACTTGTGCCGTAGAACCAGGTTTCCTTGTATCCCCACCTGGGAAAGTACCTGTCCTTGTAGGCGTCCCTGGTGGCATTGAGGATCAATAGCCGCGTCACGTTAGTGCCGCTATCACTTGACGCGTCATCGGAAGCCTCCGATACGCCTGCATCCAGAACGATGCCAAGATAGGGTGCCCAGAGAACTACTACCAACACTACCGCTGCTAGGCGGTATGCTGGTAAAAGGTGTTCTGGACGGGTGCAGGGCCGCATTCTCTCACCCTGCGTCACCTATTGGCCCGGCTCGGGAAGCAGCGTGCTTAAGGGGTAGGAACGCCCTTGGGGCGAGGGGAAAATAGAAGTCGTCCCAGGAGCCCTTATCCCCCATGCACGCCGCGCGAGCCTATTAACACTCGGTCATTTTTAATATATATAATATATTTTTTAAATATATTTTCATTACGAAAATTTTCACTTAAACAAACAAAAATACTCCAAACATTTAGTGCACGGCCACAGATACCGGGGGTAAATATCCGCAGGACAAAGCAA
>JALWDA010000015.1 GCA_027014955.1 Desulfurococcales archaeon
GCGGAGGGCTACTCGAGGGAGACCTGGCCCCTCCGTATGCGGAGAACCTTGTCCGGGTACACGACTATGCCCCGGTCGGTTATCTCGAAGGGGTGCCTCCTCATGTCGTGGCGAGTGCCCCTCATCTTCCAGACTATCAGGCTTCGCACCAGCTCTCCCTCGACCTCGTCCATGTCCAGCCTTATTATACCGTCCACCGCGTGCTCGACCCCGGGGCCGCCGAAGCCCCTCTCCGTCACGCTGACCTGAGAGACCAGGAGAGCCGTCGTCCCCAGGCCAGCTAGCACGCGTTTGAGGTTCATCAGTATGCTCCGCGCCACGGCGGGCTTGGCCAGGTAAAGCGTGGAGACCGAGTCAATCACCACCCTCTGGGCCCCAACGTCCCTTATCGCCTCCTTGATGACCTCGAGAAGCTCCGCCACGTCGTCGATGCTCCTGACCACGTAGCGTTCCCGCTTCGCGCTCTCGCCGTAGCCCCCCGTGAAGGCGTCCACGATGGCGAACTCGCCCGCCTCCTCGTAGGGTCTCACGTCCCACCCGAAGGCCGCCATGTTCCTCCGGACCTGCACCGGGTGCTCCTCCAGCGCCACGAGCACGCCGTGCTCCCCCATCTTGAGCCCGCTGTAAAGGTACTGTTGGCCGAATATAGTCTTGCCCGTGCCCGGGCCCCCGCTCAGGAGCACTATGTTCCTACGGGGGATGCCCCCGTTCAGCAGCTCGTCCAGCCCGGGTATTCCGCTCCTGACCCTCTCGATGCGGAAGGCCGCGGTCATGGCCCCTCACCCCCGGTGCAGGCCATTTTTATCATTATAATTATATAATTTATCATCTATAAATAGATATGGTATAGTCACATGACAACGACCCGTACAAAAAATACGCAATAAGGCGACAACCCGAGAAGCCCACAGGGCCTCCAGCCGCAATGCAGACAGTCTGTTTAGAAGGAAGCTGGATGTGGAGAAGGTGAAATCCCTCTGAAAAACGTGTTAAAAACTAAAAGGGGAAGCTACACTTCCTCACCGGTCTCCAGAATCCTTATAAGCTCGGTGACGACCTCCTTCCAGTCCGCCACCACCCCGTAGTCTGCGTGCTGGAATATGGGGGCCTCCGGGTCCTTGTTTATCGCCACCACCGTGCCACACTCCCTTATCCCCACAGTATGCTGGGCGGCACCGCTTATGCCCACGGCTATGTAGAGGCGGGCCCTGACAGTCTTGCCCGTCTGACCCACTTGGCGCTCATAGGGGACCAGGCCCATGTCAACGGCCTTCCGGCTCCCCCCGACCACGCCGCCGAGGAGCTCGGCCAGCCTCTCCAGCATCTGGAATCCCTCGTGGGTCCCCACGCCCTTGCCCCCGCTTACTATGACCTCGGCCTTCTCTATGGGGATTTCCTTCTTCTCTATCCTCTCGACCCTCAGCACCCTGCTTCGGGGCCGGGGCACGCCGTAGTCCTCGGCCCTAGCCCACAGTAGCTCGCCCTCCCGGGTCTCGTCTCTGGGTGGCTTGGGGAAGACGTTGGGGCGGGCTGTTCCTATCTGGGGCCTCCTGGTGGGGGTCTTTATGTAGGCGAGCATTATGGCGGCGAATGGGGGGCGTATCATGTCCACGTCGCCGGTCTTCTCGTCCACGTCGAACCTTATACAGTCCGCGGTTATCCCCGCCCGCAGGGTGTTTGCCACGTAGGGGGCGAGCTCCCTGCCCCTCATGGTGGCGGGGAAGAGCATGACGTCGGGCCGGTGCTTGTGCGCGTAGGCTGCGAGGACTCTGGCGTAGACCTCGGCCATGTACTCGCGCAGGGCCTCGCTGTGTATGATATGGACCCTCTCGGCGCCGTGGTATATCATCTCCCGCGCCGCCTTCTCCAGGGCCTCCCGGTCACCCCCTATGAGAACCGCCTCCAGGCTGGTGTAGAGCTTCTTAGCGAGCTCCAGGCCCGGGGTGAGCATCTGGAGGCTGGGCTCGCTCACACGCCCCTCCTCCAGCTCCCCCACCACCCAGACCTTGTCAAACTGGCTGGGCTGGAGGCACTCCCACTCGGGGCACTGTTTCTCGCAGTCCACCTTCTTGGAGAGCCTTATGCGCAGGATGGCGGGCATCTCCCCGCCCTCCTCTCCCGGGGCGGGGGTTTTTTGTATCGTTTCGGCGCTCATGCGACTCTCACCCTCCACCTACCGTCCTCCCTGACAAGTATCCCCTCCTCCGCTAGCTTCTTGACCAGCCACCGGGCCGCCTCACGGGCGTCGCCCTTGAAGACCTGCCTTTTACGGGGGACCTCGGGCATCCACGTGACCTTCGCGACTATGGTGGGGCTCCCCCTGAGGCCCACACAGCGGGGGTCCAGGCCCAGGTCCTTGTTGGTCAGGGTCTGGAGGGGCTTATCGCGGTGGAAGCGCAGCTTTTCCGAGAGCCTCACGGGCCGGGGCACCTGGCTCTTGAGGGCCGCGGCTATGACCGCGGGGAGCTCGACCCTGACCCACTCGTAGCGGTCCTCGAGCTTCCTCCTAACCACCGCGTACCCTTCCTCCCTGTTCACCTCCTCGACCCGGTCTACGTAGTAGACGTAGGGGAGGTCCAGCCAGCTCGCCACTTGGGCGGGTATGTGGGCGGTGCTGCTGTCAATGGTCTCCTGGCCGAAGAAGAGGAGGTCAGGCAGGCCGAGCTTCTTTATAGCCTGGCTGAGCACGTAGCTGGTGGCTAGGGTGTCGGCTCCAGCGAATACCCTGTCCGTCACCAGGACGCCCGCGTCCACCCCCATGCCTATGACGTGTTCAATGCCCTTCACGGCACTGGGCGGGGCCATGGTTATAACCCTAACCCTGCCCCCATAGGTGTCCTTTACCTTCAACGCGAGCTCGACCGCGTCCAGGTCGGCGGGGTTGACTATGCTGGGCACGCCCTCGCGTATGAGGGTCCCCGTCTTGGGGTCGAACCTGACGTTCTGGGTGTTGGGGACCCACTTTATCCCAACCATCATCTCGAGGCTCAACACGACCACCCTGGTCCCGGGGAAGCTTGTGAGGGGGCTTCTAGGAGAAACGGTAGTAGACGCCCCGGCCGCTCACGGGGTAGTCCCACTCAACGGCGTCGTGGGGGCACACCACGCGGCAGGTCCCGCACTCGAGGCAGCCCTCGTAGCTGAAGATGACCCGGCCTCCCACCTCCACGTAGCACTCGGCTGGGCAGGCCCTTAGACAGGGCTTGTACTCGCACTCCTCGCACTTTTCCGCGTGCAGTATGATGTGGGGCCTCTGGTCCACGTCGTAGACGTTCCTCTGGAGCAGGTCGTCTATCCTGAGGAGCTTCCTACGGGGGGGCTCCTGGGCTTGGCTCATAGGCTCATCACCACCTTGAGCATCCTTAGGGCGAACTCCGCGAACCCCACCCGGTTGCGGGACAGGGCCCGGGCCAGGGCCTCGTGGGGCAGGGGCGTTTCCCTGCCTAGGGTGTAGATCTCCTCAAGCGTGTCGAGGGCGACCCTGGGGTACTCTCTGAACATGCGGGGGTTTTTCATGGCATAACTGGCGCCCCGGTGCCTCATAAGGTCTCTGTAAATAAAGCTCTCCCGGAGGGGGACCTCGTAGTGCCTCCGTAGGGCCTCGGCGCTGGCGTCGCCCTCGGAGAGGGCCCTCTCCACGCCCTTTGCTGCAAGGTAGCCGCTGTAAGCGGCGTAGTCGACGCCCCTTATCGTGAGCCCCGTGTTCAGGAGGAGGCCAGCGGCGTCGCCTACTATGACCATCCCGTCGTAGGCGAAGTGCTCGGGCATGTAGCCCACACTGTCCTCTATGGTCATGTGGGCGCTGTACTCCATGATGTCCCCGCCTTCGAAGAAGCGGGAGAGCCGGGGGTGGGTGCGGAGCCTCTCGGCGAGAACATGGACCTGGTCCCGGAGCAGCTGGTAGGCGCCCCCCAGGTGGACCACGAGCCCCACGCTGAGCGTGTCCCTGTTCGTGTACACGAAGGCGCCCCCGGGTATGAAGTCTGTGACCTCACCCAGGAGCACCCAGGCGAGGCCCTCGCCCTCCTCGAGGCCGAAGCGCTCCTCGATGGTCTTCTTATCCAGCTTTATGACCTCCTTGACACCCAGGGCCAGCTCCCTGGGGCTCGCCCGGTGCACGAACCCCGCCCTCTCCAGGAGGAGCCTGTTAACACCCTCCGCAACGATTACGACCCTCGCGGCCACGCGGTCGGGGCCCGCCACTATGCCCCGCACCCTCCCCCCGTCAAGCCACAGGCCGTCCACCCTGACCTCATCCGCAAGCACCGCCCCCGCGTCTACGGCCTTCTGGGCGATCCACTGGGTGAACTGGGTGAGATAAGCGGTGAAGCTGGTGCTCGCACCCGCCCTGAAGTCGAGGGTTAGCTCACGGTCGCCGTCGAGTATGGTGAACCGCTCCCTCCTAACCCACCTGTGTATGGGGGCCTTGTCCAGGTCGTCGAAGACCTCCCTGAGGGGCTCGGCGTAGATCCTCCCCCCGAAGACCTGCTTGGACCCGGCTCCCCTTCCCCTCTCCACCAGGAGTACGTTGAAGCCCCTCTTGGCCAGGTGGTAGGCGGCGGTGGCTCCCGCGGGGCCCGCGCCCACCACTATGGCGTCGAACTCCGCGCTCTGGCCCAAGCCCTACACCCCACGAGCGTGAGAAGGCGTTCCCTGGCTACGCTTGTTTGTTTCGCTCCCTTCTATAATTAATATTATGCAACAAACCCGCCCCAACATGTATTCATATAGATAGAATATTACAAACCAAACACTTGTAACCACACATATAACAACCCCCAGGTCAAACCAGGACAAGGGACGGCACAATGGAGCACGACATAGAGGTCTTCCTTGAGGACGCCCGGAGCATACTGGGGGAAACCCGGGTCTTTACCGAGGACTGGGCCCGGGCCCCCGGGGCCCTGGACTTCTGGCCCCTAAGGCTCTGGGGTATGATCAGGAAGACAAAGCCCCCAGGCAGCCCCGGGCAGCGCAGCGATAGCCGATCCCATAGGGAGCCCTTCGCCCTCCTCCTCCCCCAGGAACCTGAGGAGCTGCCCCCGCTTGTGGAGGCAGCCGCGCGGAGGAGGGTGGGCCTCCGGGTCGCTGGTGCAGGTTCGGGGGTCATGGGGGCCCTCTCCCGGGAGAGCCCCAAGCCCTACGCCGTGGTGGACATGGGGCTTCTCAGGAGCATCGGGTGGTGGGAGGAGAGCAACATTGTCAAAGTGGGGGCGGGTCTCCTTTGGTGGGAGGTCGAGGCCTGGCTGAACAAGAGGGGGTACACCACGGGCCACCATCCCCAGAGCAGGGAACTGGCAAGCGTGGGGGGCCTGATAGCCGCGGGTAGCAGCGGCCACTATTCCACGGGTTATGGG
>JALWDA010000016.1 GCA_027014955.1 Desulfurococcales archaeon
CCATGGCCCCGCTGGACACCGGGAACTTGGAGCTGACAGTCTACGGGTGCGGGGAAGGGGGCGGGGAGTGAGGCCCCCGGCTCCTCGCCTAGTTTTTCTAGGCGTGGCGCTAGACGCCCTCTCGACCAGCCTGGGCCTCAGCGTGGGCCTCGCGGAGAGCGGCCCCCTAGCCTCGAGGCTCCTAGCCGTGCTGGGTCTGGGGTACTGGCTGCTCGAGGCCGCCGTCCTCTACGGCCTCTACCTTCTGCTGCGGCTCAGGCTACCCAGGGACTGGGCCGCCCTGGCGGTGGCGGTTGGCCCTTGGCTCGCCGGGTGGCGCAACCTAGGCCTCGCCATGAGGCTCCTGGGGGTGCTGGGCTAGTGGCCGGGAAGCCCTGCGCCTACGTGAACACCAGCATAGTGATACGGGCCCTCAACCCCAGGGAGCCCGGGAGCCGCGAGGCCCGCAGGTTCCTCGAGGAGTGCTGCTCCAGGTACAGGTGCGTGTACTCGAGCGTTCACGAGCTGGAGAGGATGACCCCGATGCAGAGGCTGGAGTTCGAGGGGTACCTGGCCGGGCTGGGCGCGTCAAAAGCCCGCGTCGATGTAGACTCTGTCTATGAGGCTGCGGAAGCCTATATCCGGGTCCGCGGCCTCTCCGAGACGAGGCTCGTGGACGTTATGCACATGGAAGCGGCCAACCGGCTCGGCTGCTCCTGCATCCTCGCTATAGATAGGTTCATAAGGTCTAGGAGTAGGAGCTTTAAGCTTGCATACGCAAACCACTATACAGGGTGTAGCTCTTGCTCTCCACGAGAGAGTGGCGCAAGAACCGGGACCAGGCGGGCGTACTCCTCGGCCTCGTCTACAAGACCCCGAAGGGTGAGGCCAGAGAGAGGGCCTGGCGCGTCTACGAGAAGTGGGCCAACGCGGAGATCAGCTACAGCGAGGCCGAGAAGAGGCTCAAGAAGCTCGCTGGGAAGGCCCGGGCCTAAGCCCAGGAAGCTTAGGAAGGGGGGATGAAGAATGGACCCCCGCGCAGCATGGATCCTGGGCCTACTCTCCATGCTAGCCGTATTCCTCTACTTCCACCACAAGACAGGCGACCTAAGATACTCATTCATGATAGCCCTACTATGGGGCAAGGTCCTAGCAACCATCTACTGGCTGCTCGGCCTAGACCTACCACTATTCGCCCTATACACCTATGTAGAGGGCTACGGCTACTACCCGATAGTAACTATAACTGTTAACATGGCTATACTAGCCACGCTGCTGCTGACCAACGCCTTGGTCTATGCGTGGCCCGAGCTCAAGAGGGAGCTGGGCATGCAGGGGGAGCTCCCAGGCCTACCAACATCGAGGCGTAGAGGCTAGTACTCGATGGTACTATCTGGTACCTTATCTCCTCATCCAAGTACCAGTTGGTACCAGGTGGTACCGGTAATCCTTTTATGTGTGCTAACACTACTACTATTTAGATAGACCCGGCATCATTCACACCCCCCTTCTTTTCTAGTATGGATTAAATACTCGGGTGGGATGAGGTGGAGCTTGCCCTGGACGAGGCGGTGGTCCTGGAGTTGATGAGGGTGTTGAAGGCTAGGAAGGGGCGCGTGGACCCATGCATGCTACAGCTACTACTATTCCTAGTAGCACACGGCGAATTCGACGAGAAGGGAGAGCTCACAGGGCTACGCGCACACCCCAGGCTGAGGACAGGCTACAGGGTGTCATGGGACTGCACAAAACAATAG
>JALWDA010000017.1 GCA_027014955.1 Desulfurococcales archaeon
CCCACGCTCCCACCGCCCAGCACCGCGACCCTGAACCCCTCGAGGTTGAGGTAGAAAGGCATGAAGCCCCTGCCTGGCATGCTCCCACCATTTAATGGTGTGGAGAAAGGGTGTGCCTAGTAGGCTGCGGCGCCTATCGCTCTTAGCACGTCCTCCTCTGACACCCTCCACCTACTGGCGAGCTCCTGGGGGTCTATGGGGCATAGGGGGTCGTCTCCCCAGAAGTCCCCCGTAACCGAGAGGGCCCTGTTGCGGCTCCCCCCGCCACAGGCGGCCTTGAAGGGGCACTTGGAGCACTTGGGCCCCCTTAGCCTCTTGTGTGTTTCTAGGAAGGGGCGTAGGAGCCTGTTCTCGGGGCTGAGTATGTCGCGTAGCCTCTGGGTCTTCAGGTTTCCAATAATGTGTTTCTCGAGGAACTGGCAGGGCCTCACCGTTCCGTCGGGGTAGATGCTTACGGTCTTACGCCCGCAGTCCCCCTGGGCGCCCACCATCTGGAGGTACTGGAGGAAGTCCTCCCTCGTCTCGGCGAGAAGGTGGCTCGCCAGTATCCCGGCGAAGTTGCCCCTCACCACCAGTATCTCGGGGTCGCCGTCGTACTTGTTGGAGAGCCTGATTATCTCCTCCACGAACCTCCCCATCTGACCGGGCGTGGGGAGCTCTCCCCTCATCCCCTGGGCCCTGCCCGTGGAGTCTAGGAGGTAGAAGCTTATCCTCCTAACCCCCATCTCCCTCGCCATGTCCACTATCCGGGGGGCCTCGTCTATGCTTGTGCGCGTGAGGGTCATCCTAATCCCCGTGTCGAGGCCCTCCTCCACCGAGTTCCTTATGCCCCTCATGGTTGCCCTATAGGCTCCCCTCACCCCACGGAACACGTCGTGCTCCTCCTCCCTTATGCTGTCAAGGCTGATGCCAACGTAGCTTACCTTGAGCTCCCTTAGACGCTGGGCGACCTCCCTGGTTATCAGCGTGCCGTTGGTGCTCAGGCTCCACTTGGGGCCGTTTCTGGCGAGGTCCTCGGCCAGAGGCCAGAACTTTGGAGAGGCCAGGGGCTCTCCCCCCGAGACTACGATGAGGGGTATTCCTATCTCCCTCATCTCGCCAGCCAGCCTTAAGAGGTCACCAGCCCCCAGTTCTCGGGGGTCTTCGGTGGGCCGGGCGTTTATGTAGCAGTGGATGCAGTCCAGGTTGCACCTGTAGGTTATGTTCCAGAAGACGATGGGCCGGATGACGCTGGAGAAGCGCGAGGGCCTCCCCTTTCCATAATGCTTCTTTATTTTAGTGGAGACCGTTCCCCGGCCCACTGCCATGACGCTGACGGGTATCATTGGCCCTCACCTTATTACCCCGGGTTTCAGGTCCCTGATACTGTATATTATCATGTAGTCGTCCACACCCACCCTCTCAAGGGACTCGCTTATCCTCCCCTCTAGCACCCTCCTGCTGGTGGCGTGTGTCATGAAGTAGCAGTTGTGCCTCCACTTCCCCGGGGGATAGGGCTCGCGGAAGACCACATGCGTGGCCTCTGGGACCTCCTCTACAATGCTCCTACATGCCTCCTCGAGCCCGTCGCCCGCCACGACCGTCATAGCGTTCTCGGTGAACCCTATCCTGTGACCATCTAGCGCGGCACCGGGGTCTCCGAGTATCCCCTCCCGGAGCATCCTCTCAGCCTTCTCAAGCACCTCGTCCTCCGAGAGCCCGTGCTTCTCACCTATAACGCGGA
>JALWDA010000018.1 GCA_027014955.1 Desulfurococcales archaeon
ATATAATAAACAAACATACTTGAGCTTAATTGATATTAAAACAAAAGTTTTATTTAAAAAACATTTAACACTCTTATAAGGAGGTGTATAGTTTGAGCGTTACTAAAGAAAAAACCTCACAAGAGAAAAAGCCGGGAATACACGAGGAGGACGGCATACTCTATGTGTCTGGCGATGAATATATTTTGAGAGTTGCTAACGCGTTGGCCAGCCCAACGAGGCTCCAGATCCTTAGGTATATAATTGAAAACCAAGTGGATGTTGGGGAGATAGCTGATCTCATAAAACAGAGCAAGGCTAACGCAAGTGCGCAGATAAAGAGACTAGAAGAGGCCGGCCTTGTGAAGACCTTATATAAACCGGGCCAGAGGGGAGTTAAAAAGATATGCACCACAAAGATTAGGGAAATCAGGATACAACTAAGATAATAGGGATTAGTCGACCATGATAATGCCTTACCTAGGATAGCTTTCATGCCCAGCTATGAATGCCTGTCTTGACAATAAACATTATTAATCCAAGCTGTTACCATTTATGAAGCGGTGGGCCCGTAGCTCAGCCTGGTGGAGCGGCGGAGCCCCTTCTTACAAGGGGTGCCGAGGCTCTTAACCCGTAGGTCCCGGGTTCGAATCCCGGCGGGCCCGCCTAATCCTTAAGAAGGAATTTAGTTTGTTCTCTGGCATGGCGTGTTTTGCACGATAGAATATTTTTTCCATGTTTGTTGAACAATATAGATTCACTTAATAATCAGTACTGGGCATGTTCATTAGAGTATCTGTGGTTCATGTATCTTGGCATGTTTTCCAGGATATATTAGTATATAGTGATATTTAGGTGATATACTGCGTGGGTTCAACCGTTAATAAAACTGTTAATAAAACTGGGCTTCCTCAAACTCTTTTCCGGAATCCTCTATAGTGCAACCGAGTTCTTTGAGAGTCTTGTAAATTTTCTTAACAGCATCATAGACCTCCTGCTCCCTTTTGGCCCCCGTTATGACCATTTTGCCACTGCTGAATATGAGTAGGACAACATGTGGATCACTCATCCTATGTATTAGTCCTGGGAACTGCTCGGGTTCGTACATGTTGTTCTCCAGTTTATAGGCAGCTTCTTCCAGGTTTACCTCGACGCCTAGGTTCGCCGAAGCGACTATGTTCTGTATTTGTATTTTAGGCCTGCCGGTAATCGGTATTCCGTGCTCGAATAGTGTTTTTATTATCTTCTTGACCGCTCTTATCAGCTCTTGCGTGTTCTTGGACCCTGTAACAACCATCTTACCCGACTTGAATATTAGTGCGGTTACTTTGGGCCTTTCTAATCTAAAGACTAGCCCGGGGAACTGGTCGGGGTTGTACTCGACTCTTGGAACACTCCTCTCTATCTCGTGGAGGTCGAGCGTCTGCTCAAGAGTGACTGTTGCTACAATGTTCTCTATTTTAGCAGAGGGTGTATTTTTTCCAGAACTTTTCATATATGAGCACCCCGCTCCTGTTTATTAAATCCGAAGCCTGGTTACGGGACACGAGTGTTGACACCCCAGTTGTAATAGGGTGTGCAAATTCATGTACAGGAGGCTCCTTCCCAGAGCCGGGTACGTAAATGTGAAGACGCGTCTAGCCAGGCGAAAAACTTGGAGATTGTACTCTTATATATCCAGCCTCTGCTATTTATATAGTTTATAACAGTCTTTTCGACACAAAGAACGTTCCCGGTGAAGGCCATTGAGCCCTATTTAGATATTATTTCGCTCGAGAGTTAAGATGCTTCCTTAGTATCTCTGCAGTATTTTATGCAAGATACGCATCTAAGATTGAAATAGTGTAAAGGGAAGGATATTCGCCCAATAACCGCCTTCTAACCAACGATAGGGTATATCCTGATTTTTTAATCTAGTATCTACCGGGCCAAGTCTACCGGGCTCTTACCTGTCACTGCTCTTAGGAATGCCCAGTATATGGGGGAAGGCTTCAGTGGCCTGCTTTTGAACTCTGGGTGTGCCTGGGTTGCTATATAGAACCTGTGGTTCTTGTACTCTACAAACTCTACACGTTTCCCCTCTTTGCTCCACCCCGATACCTTTAGACCAGCGTCCTCCAGCTTTCCTATATACTTTGGGTTGACTTCGTATCTATGCCTGTGTCTCTCCACTATGACGTCTCTTCCATATATGGAGTGGACCATAGTACCCTTCACCAACTCGATCTCGTAGCCACCCAGCCTCATAGTTCCGCCAAGGTACTCAACATTTTTCTGCTCTTCAAGAATTGTTATAACGGGATGCGGGGTCCTAGGGTCTATTTCGGTTGAATGAGCGTCCTTTAACCCAAGCACGTTACGCGCAAACTCCACAACCGTCATCTGGAGGCCAAAGCATATTCCCAGCAGAGGCACCCCACCCTCTCTGGCAGCACGGATAACTGATATCTTCCCCTCTGCCCCGCGGGCTCCGAAGCCGGGAAGTATTATAGCTCCACCTACGCCTTCAAGCGCTTCCTCCGGACTTAACCGACCCTTTTCAACATCCGTAGTCTCAATCCATTTGAACTCGGATGTGACACCCTCCTTAACGGATGCGTGAACCACTGCTTCCCTTATACTAATGTAGCTGTCATGTAGGCTAGTGTATTTACCCACCATGCCTATCCTGACCCTGGGGTTATCGGAGAGCTGTTTCTCGACAAATTCCCTCCAATCACCTAGCTCCGGCTCCCTGGCTTCTAGGCCGAGCATCTTCGCCAGCTGGATATCCAACCTTTCCTCGTGAAGCTGGATAGGAACCTTGTATATGCTGGGAGAATCGGGGTTGCTTATAACAGCCTCGACTGGTACACTCCCATATAGAGCTATCTTCCTCTTAACAGAAAGTGAGAGGTGCCTCGGAGACCGGGCTACTATAAGGTTCGGCTGGATACCTATTCTTCTCAGCTCATACACGCTGTGCTGTAGGGGCTTTGTCTTATGCTCACCCGTTTGCGGCAAGACAGGGACGTACGCGACGTGGACGTAAGCAACGTTGCTAGGACCCATGTCCACCATAAACTGCCTCGCAGCCTCCAGAAAGGGGAGGCCTTCTATATCGCCTACTGTGCCCCCTATTTCGACAAAGACTACGTCAGCACCACTATCCTTCCCAACTTTCTTGATCGTGTTCTTAATCTCATCTGTGACATGAGGGATTATCTGCACAGTTTGGCCAAGGTAGTCCCCCCTCCGCTCCTTCTCGATAACTCTACTATATACCTTCCCAGTGGTTATGTTGTTCTCTTTCGATAAATCCCTGTCAAGGAAACGCTCATAGTGGCCCAGGTCAAGGTCCGTTTCCCCACCATCCTCCGTGACATATACTTCTCCATGCATGTAGGGGTTCATCGTACCAGCATCCACGTTTATGTAGGGGTCGATCTTTATAGCCGTGACACTATAGCCCATGCGTGAGAAGAGCATAGCCATGCTGGCAGTGGTAATTCCCTTACCCACACTACTCATCACGCCGCCCGTTATGAAGACGAACTTCATTCAAACCACCTTCACAGATAAGCAAGGTCACAGAATTACACATTTCTGTGGATTCCTGCAAATAGATTATGAAGTTTATTTCCAGACCACCCGGGTGGGTGTTCTAGCCCCTTATAAGCAGGGTCACAGCGCCCACGTAGGGTATCTTGAATGGCAAGCCAAAGGGGGACCACACTACTCCGACGACCCGGTCATACGTGACCCCTCTGCCACGTGGGTACTCGTAGAGATAGCTGTCGTCCCTAGGATTGTTATCGCCCTTCGTAACAAAGTATGTGATTCCGTCAATTTTCTTTATCTCTATGACTCTATGGATTATTAGGTGTCCTTTAACACTTCTGTAGACAATAATGTTGCCAACGCTTATCTCCTCAATTGGCTTTTTTTCAAGGATGACTACGTCACCCTCACGTAGTAAGGGCAACATGCTAATGCCCCTGACAACCGCTAGTGGAGTATCCGTACCGCTAGCTATCTTGAGCAGCGGATTAACCGAAACTACTATTAGCATGACTATAGCGATTACTGCTAGGTCTTTCCGTCCTATCCTAGACATGTAATCGCCTCCACGGGCGCATACAAGTTAAAGCCTCCCGCAGCGTCGCCTAAATCTGTAATAGTGTGCCCGGAAAATAAGTGTCGTTGTCACGATTTTTATCTTATGAGACAAAATTAGATACCCTAGTAGAGCCACAGCCTCTCGGGCGCCTACAACTTTGTCACATAAAAATCTATATTTAGTTGGTACAGGGTAGGATGGTGTATACTCAAAGTGGTAGGGAAAACCCTTCATCCGTGGCTACCCAATACGCGTAGCTGGGAACGTGAGAAGGAGTTCTCACAGAGGCTTGTAGAAAGACTCATGAGTATTGTTCCAAGAGAGCTAGTGGAAAAAGCTAGGGAGAGCTACAGTAGCCTCCCTGATAGGATAGATGAACCTTGGTCCCTGGAGCGGCGTCTGATGAGCATTATTGGTGGTGGGATACGTGCTTACGAACATGTGTTCGCAGGGGGAATAGTCTGTCCACACTATGTGCACCCGGTTGTTGAATACCTTATCTCCAGAGGAGAGTACCTAACATCTTATACGCCCTACCAACCCGAAATAAGCCAGGGTGTCCTGCAGGCTCTTTACGAATACCAGAGCCTTATTGCTGAACTATATGAGGTAGAGTTCGTTAATTCGGGGATGTATGATGGAGCAACGGCTCTGGCAGAGGCAATTGGCATTGCTTTAAGAGTTAATAAGGGTAAATCAATCCTTCTTCCACTAAACATGAATCCCAGGATAGAGAATGTGCTTAAGACCTATTCTAAGGCCTTCGAATTTAGCATTAAACGTTACGACCCCCTAGACCCCGATAGCGTCGACGAGAAAAGAGACGATAAAGTGGCTGCGGTAGTAGTTGACAACCCGCTAAGCAATGGTACAATAAACGCTAATACCAAGGAGCTCTATGATAAAGCCCACGCAATCGGGGCACTGGCGATATCCTTCACAGACCCCCTCCTTGCGAGCGTTACGAAACCACCGGGCAGAGAGGGTGCCGATATAGTTGTTGGGGAGGGACAATCTCTTGGGCTACCCATGAATGGTGGAGGCCCTCTTCTAGGAATACTAGGAGTAAGAGATGATAGGAGGCTTTTAAGGAACCTTCCCGGGAGGCTGGTGGGCAAGACATTGGATAGAAGTGGTAGAAGAGCCTACGCGCTGATTCTTCAGACCAGGGAGCAACACATAAGGCGCGAGAAGGCGACCTCCAATATTACTACCAATACTGCCCTTAACGCGATTGGAGCCGCTATAAGTCTTAGCCTAATGGGAAAGGAAGGGATACGCAGTGTGGCCTGGCGTGTTCTTGTAAACACCAGCATTCTTATGGAAGAGCTGGGAAAGATACAGGCTCTGTACATAAGGACTAGGAAGCCCGCCTTCAAGAATGTCATGTACAGTATAAAAACATTACAAGAAAGGGTATCCCTCCTAAGGTTGTTCAAATACATACATGGCGCTCACGGCATAATTCCCTTCAGTATAGAGCAGGAAAATGTCCTCCTATCGTGTGCTACTGAGGTTCACAGTAGGTATGACCTGGAGAAATTCGCTCGAATTCTCGCCAAAGGCATATCCTTAGTAACTCAGGGGGGCTCTCATGAAGTTTAACGAAAAACACGAGTTTAGACAAGCCTATTGGGTGGAGCCTGAGATTTTTGACCTGAACGAGATGGATGTGGGAAGAGTAGGGCTATTGACCATTGATGACGACGAAGTCAGTAAACGCGAGGCTTGGCTTAAGCAGGTCCTTGGAGAAAAGTATAGACCGCCCGATGAACTCGAGCTACCCCAGAATAGTGAGGTCGAGGTAGTTAGGCATTTCACTAGGCTTTCTCAAGAGGCATACGGTGTCGATGAAGGCCCTGTGCCTCTAGGCTCGTGCACCATGAAATACAATCCCCGCTTAGCATGGAGGGTTGTAACACGAGGTGGCCTCACAGGAGTGCATCCATCATCCATAGAATTGGGCGTCGAGCAAGGTTTGCTCAACATGCTATATGAATTGCAGGAATGGTTCAAGACGATAACTGGGATGGACGAGTGCAGCCTTCAGCCACCAGCTGGTGCCTCAGGCGAGCTTGCTGGTATCCTTATGATAAAGCAGTATCATAAGGACCGAGGTGAGAAAAGGGAGTATATCCTCGTACCAGATAGCGCTCATGGAACAAACCCTGCAAGTGCAGCCATGGGACGGTTCAAGGTTGTAAGAATACCCACGGGCCCTGACGGCATGGTTGATATAGGGTCACTTGAGTCTGTTCTCGACGAGACTATTGCAGGCATGATGATGACTAATCCTAACACCCTAGGCTTGTTCGAGCACAGGGTCTTAGATATTACTAGACTTGTCCATGAGGCTGGAGGTCTGCTCTATTACGATGGAGCCAATCTCAATGGTATCCTAGGCTTGGCACGGCCTGGTGATATGGGGTTTGACATAGTTCATCTTAACATACACAAAACATTCTCTGCTCCACATGGTTCAGGGGGTCCTGGTGCAGGCGTTGTATGCGCGAAGGGGGAGCTCACAAGATATCTGCCTGGATACATAGTTGAGAAGAGTGGGGGTGAATTCAGCCTAAAAAGGCGAGAGAAAAGCGTGGGTGATATGCAGTCATTCTTCGCCAACCTCCCTCAAATGGTGTATGCATATACATTTATACTCAGCTACGGTAGACAGGGCATCTCAGATGTTGGTCTCAACTCCATACTTGCGACTAACTACTTCATAGAAATGATAAAAGGGATAAAAGGGATATCAATTCCATACTCCTCCGAAACACCTCGTTTTCATGAAGTTGTCATAAGCCTAAAAGACCTTGTCACCGAAACAGGGGTTGGCGCTGAAGATGTAGCAAAATACCTGCTAGACAAGGGGCTCCATGCCCCCACTGTGTATTTTCCCCTCATTGTAGAAGAGGCTCTCATGATAGAATTTACGGAAACAGAGACCCTAGAGAACATTAAGTACTATGCAGAGTCTTTGAGAGAAGCAGTAGAGAAGGCTTACGAGAATCCCCAAGAGTTAAAACAGTCTCCTAGACACACATCTGTAACAAGGTTAGACTATGTAAGAGCAAATCACCCTTCAACGCTAACGCCTTCTAGAAGGTATGAAATGAAAAGAGTAAGGGAGAAGAGGCAGTGAAGCCTCCTGATTACTTGGAGATTATTAATACCTTAAAGCTAGACCCTCTTAGGGACAAAGCTGCTCCTCATATCATTGAACAGGCGCTTATCAGCAATCTCAGAAAGCTTGCAAACGGCTTTATGGACATACTTAATAGCAAGTTTGGTGGAGAAAGGCCACAAACAGTAGCTGTTGTGGGCCCCGGCCCTTCCGCGCTAAGATATGCTCATTTTAGTAAACCTAGTAAACGTAAACATAGTATCATGGACGAGATAAACGAACATGAGGACCTACTCGTAATTGTCGCAGACAGCGGTATCAGGAACGCTAGACTGCTTGGTCTTGAGCCAGATGTCATTGTGACAGACCTAGATGGTGTAGGGCTCACTGAACTCGCTTCAATGCTTAAGAGAGGTATATACGTGGCTCTCCATATTCATGGTGATAACATTGATGCGGTTAGGAGTTTCATTAATTTGTCAGGAGAGGATGGGAAGATTATACTAACCAGTCAACTGAGGAAGGCAGACCGTTTTGCGATAAGCTTGAGAGGCTTTACAGACGGAGATAGGGCTATAGGTATTGGCTGCGTTTTGTCGGGTGAGAGGATGCTTTTGATTGGCATGGATTTCGATATACAACCCGTTCCTAACAAGCTTGGTTTTCCAAGTGACATTTTTTCTAGAGCCAAGTTATCTATAGCTAAGAGGTTTGCCAGAGAGTCTATCTGCGCTTGTGAGAATAAGGGTGTTATTATCCGTAATTTATCATACTTTAACTACTCGTGCTAACTTCATATTCCTGAATTTATTTAATTACAGTTCTATTACTCTGAGAAAGACTCCGTCTCCTGTTTTTTAAACTTTTCGCAACAATACTTTTACTATAGAGAGGGCAAGGGGTGATGACATAATGGTAGTATACACAGTGGACATACTGGATAAGTATATAGGCCAGAAGGTAAAGGACCCCTACAACAGGTCTCTTGGGACGCTAGCTAGCATATACAGTGAGGTCGATGGTACCGTTAACGCCGTAGAGATACTGTTCGGCGACAGCGTGTTCAAAACTGTTGAGGCCAGTAGGATAACCATACACAATGGCGAACTAGTACTTCTACCCGAATGGAAATACCTCGCGCTAAGGGTTATAGATAGGCTGGAGAGGGCAAGGCGCAGGGCAAAAGCTCTTGAAGACCTCTACGCTAAAGGAGAGATACCCAAGCATGCCTATGAGGAGTTCAAGGCCAAGGTAAAGAGAGACCTCGATAACCTCAAGGAGGAAGCTCGTAGGACAAAGACGGTCATAAAGAACAGGATAAACGAGCTTGAGGACCAGATTGTCCAAATAGAGAAAGCGCTCACAGCTCTCAAAATGAGCTATATAGCAGGCGAGATAAGGGAGCGGGGATACAAGACCGCTGCAGAGGCGCTCAGGCAGGGTAGGGACCGTGACCTGGAAGAGAAGAATGAGGCGAAGAAAATCATAGAGACCATACAGAAGCTAGAGACTTCCGACGTTGAGCTTGATTATGCTATACAGCACACGCGCACACAGCATGTTGAAGAGGGCCAAGAGGAAACACAGCTATTTGTAGAGGTTCTACAGGGAAGTGCTGAGTCCAACGCCTAAGCTATCATAAAAAACAAGTAAAATGCCAATACCCACGGTCTTAGGCAACGGTTCCCTTCAGTTCACAAATATTAACAGAAAGGGGAGGGACAGGCTGAAGAGCTGCAAACAGCTACTTGATTGGCCTCTACACCCCTATCCTTAAGGCCCGATGGAGGTAAGGGAAGATACAGCAATGAACCTCCTCGGGCTTCTCTATACCCCTTACACAGGTAGCCTAGTAAAAAGCGTCCTGGGGTGAGTAACCGTGACGCTGGCCATGGGTAGGGAACGGGGCGGGGGCTTCCTCGGGTGGTTTAAAAGCATATTCTCGGGAAAGCCCGCTGAGCCTGATTGGAAGGAAAAAATGCAGACGATTATAATAATGATACGAGACCAGCAGGAGAAGCTCGAACAAATATCCTTCAAGATGCAAAAGCGTGCCGAGGAGCTCTTCCAGAGAACAGTAGAGCAGTACAGGAAAGCATCGCTGCCAAACATCAGCGAGGACGAGAAAAAGACTCTTCTTAACATGGCTAGGACCTTTGCTGAGGAGATAAGGGAGATAAAGGCTATACTGAGGGCAATAGGGTTCACCAAGGTCTCGCTTGAAAAAGTGGTGCAGAGGCTGGAGACTGTCAGGGACGTTAAGGACTTCCACGACGCGATAGTTCCAGTAATGCAGGTGATTCGGGGCGTAAAGCAGGAGATATCACCGATATTCCCCAGCATCGGACACGCCTTGGACGAGGTTCACAGGAACATATCCGAGCTGGCCTTCCAGACAAAGGCTGGCATAGAGTCCCTGCCTACTGGTAATCTCGCTCCTACCGAGGGCGAGGATGTCGAGAAAATACTGAAAGAGGCTTGGGAGGCTGCCTCGGAGAGCGTTGACAAAAAGATACCAGAGCCCATGAGGGTGATAAGCATTAAGGGCAGGCAGGCAGTACAGGCACCTAGAGCTCACACCACTGTATCATCAAAACCTGCCAAAATAGTTAATAAGAAACCGTCTGCTAGGCCAGTTGACGTGGTAGTGGAGTCTGCCAGGGGTAAGGATGAGGCCAAGGAGGCTGAGGATACCATCGCTGAGGAGATAAAACTACCTTCATCTCGCATGTCAATGGCAAGACTTGAGGAGCTCGTCCTTGATGAAATAAAGCTCAATCGTGGAAGGTTCAATGTAGACGAGTTTGCAAGAAAGTATGGTGTGAGCAAGGACAGGGTATTTGATGCCCTCCAGAGTCTAGTGAGAAAAGGAAAGATACGGGTAGCGAGGAGATAAAGCTGATTAACGTGACAATGATTACAGGCTCAGCATAGCCCCCGGCCCCCATTGTATCACAGCATTTATAGTGAAACGTTTTTTGGCAGAGGCATTGAGGGCTTCGGCCCTTGTTTGCCCCCGTACCATTCTATGGAGTGCTCTTTCTAATTTCCGCTTGAGCCTGATTGCATCAGGTGATTTCATGATTATGCTTTAGTATTATGCTTTAGTTAGATTAGCAGATAAACCTAAGCTAACACGATAGTAACGCTCCGATTGACAAATATCTCGCAAGGAGGCAAATTTTTGTGTATGATGAATAACCAAAAGGTCCTTCAATAACAATTTTCCAAGAAGTATTCCGCTCTCTGGTTTAAAACCTTTTCAGTACATAATATGTCTCCTCAGAATACTGGGGACACTTCATCAAAAAATTCACTGAACTTCGCTGTAATTGTACGCTACATTATCGTGTCATACCCTGTAAAAGGTGGAAAATATGGCATTTCCTCATCTAAAAGAAATGGCGACGCGCTATGCTAAAGCCGCTGTAGTAGCCGATAAGGAGGGCGACTACGAGACTGCTATCAAGAATTACAAAAAAGCTGTGGAAATGCTTAACAAGATAATAAAACTGTATCCGGATTCGCCTGTTGTCCCTATTTACAGGGACATGGTTAAGAACTATCTTAAAAGAATAAAGCAGCTCGAAGAGAAGGGCTCTGAGCCCATCGCTTTTGCTAAGAGAGGCAATGGTGATAGTGATAGCGATCTGGACGACATGCTTCTGACCAAGAAACCCTCGATAAGGTTCGAGGACATTGCAGACCTAGAACACGCGAAGAAGGCTATAAGAGAAGCCATAATATATCCCATAAAGCGTCCCGATCTCTTTCCACTAGGATGGCCAAGGGGCATACTTCTCTTCGGACCCCCTGGCTGTGGCAAGACCATGCTTGCAGCGGCTGTTGCAAATGAGGTTGATGCCATCTATTTCGAGGTGGACGCCAGCAACATTATGTCAAAGTGGCTTGGAGAGGCGGAGAAGAAGGTTGCAAGGCTTTTCAAGGTTGCAAGGGAAAAGAACCGCGAAGGGAAACCTGTCATTATATTCATTGACGAGCTGGATGCTCTGCTCGGCGTATACAGCAGCGAGGTTGGCGGGGAGGTTCGGGTTAGGAACCAGTTCCTGAAAGAAATGGATGGCCTTCTTGACAAGGACAGTAAACACCATATCTACGTAATAGGGGCTACTAACAAGCCGTGGAAACTTGACGACGCGTTTGTGAGGAGGTTCAACAAGAGAATATACATACCCCTGCCAAACAAAGAGGCACGACTCCAGCTTTTCAGGCTTTACACTAAAAGTCTTAAGCTATCGGATGATGTGGATCTAGATAAGCTTGCAGAGCTCACAGAGGGTTACTCAGGCAGCGATATACGCGATGTAGCTGTAGAAGTACAGAATAGGGTTATCAGGGAGTTCTTTGAAAAAATGGGGGGCGAGGGCGAGCCCAGGCCCATAACCATGAATGATTTCATAGAAGTGCTAAAGGTAAGGAGGCCTAGCGTTGACGTCTTAATAATAAAACGCCTCGAAGATTGGGCGAAGAGGTTCGGTGCCCTCTAGGTAGGGATTAAAGCATCCTCAAGGTACAGCGAATGGGTGGTGAATGAAGGCTCAGCTACCCCGGAGTATACCGCTCATCGGCCACTTCAATTACGTATTCTATAGGTAACCTGGAGGAACAAATGCTAGATGCAAGCTATACTGCCTCACTCTGGCATGACTTTCTTCATCGCCTCTACGAATTAAAAGTGAGATAAACGGGACAATAAATAAGACGTATTATGGCCCGGTATTCTCTCCCATTATTCGATAAAAGGCGTCCTTGGTAAGAGAATTCTCGTAAGCTTCCCATAATCTCCTTTTCCACCCTTCTAGGGCAGGGTGTACTACCCAAGAGAGAGCAGTTCCTTGTGCCTCGCGAAGCCTCATAACATCAGCGTATTGCTGGAAAATCCCTCCCATAATACCCTCCAATACTGCAGCGTAGCCCTGAGCGGCCTCCTTGGTTGATTTAGCGCCTTCAAGGGTCCTTGCCTTGGACACTCTCGCTATTCCTGCCAGCCTTTTCTCCACATTACTGTAGATAAACTCGTACCTTGCCAGCCTGCCAGAGACTAGTATCTCTTTTGGCTTGTACCCCTCTTCTGTTAATGCCTTCACGTTTTTTTCTATGTTTGAAAACATTGACTGGAAGGCCGCCATGCATAGCCTTTCTTTCTGTGCTTTCCTAATGGCTTCATCGACATCGTAGGTTCCACAAGCGGTCGAAACCCCTCCCACGTAGTTCTGGTCCCTAGTCCACTTAACCGCCAATGCGGCTACTTCCGCGTCGAGACCGCCAACTGTTAAGAACCCTGTGGAAACTATCGTGCCCCCGTGTCCGTCTGTTATTTTCCCCTTTTCTACCTTGATAACAGCGTTGTAACCGTACCCCATTTCGACATAAATCAGGTCTATATCTCCGGGTGACCATCCGTTGTCGACAGAGCTTGTGACAGCTCCGAGGAATGTTGCCGCCATTTTATCTGCTGTCCCCATGTCCACCCTGTTGTATTTCCTATGCGGAGGCACTGTCGGCAAGTGTATAACCGCTGGAATATAACATGCTCTAAGCCCTCGTTCCCATAGGCTTTTAACAGCAAGTGCAAGTGCCCTATACACATGGCTTCCTGGGTCACTACTAGCGTTGGGTCCGAACAACTTTTCCTTTTTAGACAGTAGTAGAACCTCTGTCGCGAAAAGTAGGGGATCCTTTATATCATCGTTGCAGACCAGAGGGGTACCATATCCGGAGGGAGCAGCTATGTAGTCTATCTCGTCCTGCTTCTCAACAAGGGCCTTTATAAACGACTCCGGGTCTGTAGCAACACTTTCTGTGGGTATGCTCTTCTCCCAAACAACCTTACCGTTTTCTATAAGCGCTAGGTCGAAGCTCTTTGTCCCAGGGTCTACGCCAAGTACTTTCAAAAACTACCCACCCTTATCGAGCTTTTTGCGATAATATCGAAAGGATGTATAGATTCCATGCTTTTAACAATTATACTCACCTTCGCACCTTTACCCAGCCGCTCTCCAAGATACTTCGCTAGGACGTAAGTCAACTCTCTCGCCACGTCCTCCGTGAACTTAGTGTTATTAGATGCCCTCTTAACAAGTTCGTACTCCTCTACCCTCTTCAGCTTCCTCCGAGGTGTTGCAGAGAATGCCTCTGCCGACATTATTGCTATCTCCTCTGGCGATACATTTGGCCGTGTCGATGTTCTTGCAATGACGTAAGCGTATGCACGTTGCATGTGGGTAACGTTGCATTCATCCTCCTCAAAATACCTGTAGACCGCCCGCGCTGAAGGACATGAAGTTATGCCAGTTATCCTTGTCCTTATAGTCCACCGACCCCCTCCTCCCATACGATGCCTATATTCTACCTTGAACCAATAGTCCAAAGCTTTCTCATGAGAATACACGCTTCCTGATATTGCCACAGCAGCCTGGTCACTGTATGTGTGCCTTTCCAGTACTCTAGACACAATGCGCTCAAGCGAGTCATAGACTTCGCTGCACTCATTCTCGTTTAGTACGGAATCTATTGCCTCA
Source organism: Desulfurococcales archaeon (assembly GCA_027014955.1). GTDB lineage: Archaea > Thermoproteota > Thermoprotei_A > Sulfolobales > Fervidicoccaceae > JALTXS01. The sequence continues at coordinate 13,748 of JALWDA010000018.1, forward strand.
ATGAACCTAGATATATGTGTGCCTCGCTGGGTGCGTGGTAGGGCAACGTATGCGGAGACGTTTATCGTTAGTGGGTAGCAATTCTTTCCAGGTTTTAGTCTGACGTTATATAGGAGGCCTGATACTCCAGTCTCTATCCCATATGAGTGGGCAGGGAGGGTGCTATGCACGTCTGGCACTTTGTCCAATTATTCGCTCACCCTTTTCTTCCGTCTGTTTTCTCGAGTTCCACAAGTGCATACTTGTTGCTACCCTCATAGAGGCGCAGCCTAAGCTTGAATACGTTTACCCTCTGCATTATTTTCTCGGCAATATCCAAGGCCAAGTACTCTGTGGTAACGTGAGGTTTTTCCACGAACTTGATATCCGTGTCGAAACGCCCTTTTATGCTGGTGAGGTTCCTGTCAGATACGGGTAACAGTACTCTGTGGTCATATTCTTCAAGCACTTCCTTCACTATTCTTTTCAGCTCTAGGAAGTCCATCACCATGCCTGTTGTAGGGTCTATTTCGCCTTCGATTTCCACGTCAACTCTAAAAGTGTGGCCATGCAATCTTCTACACTTATCTACCGACCCTGGAGTATAGTTGGCAGAATCGAAAGTCAGTCCTTCTATACCTATACGTATTGTCCGCTTCAACTAGAGGTCCCCCCAGCCGACACTAGTTTTGGTCAGGGAGGATTTTAAGCATGTAATGTATAAACAATTGGCACAAGGAGGGGTTAAGCTTGAGGAAAACACCATTGCTCGAACTCCATAAGGAGCTGGGCGCTTCTATTGGAGAGTTCGCAGGTGTGAGAACGGCCATTTCGTTCTCAAGTATTATTGAGGAGCATCTAAGCGTGCGTAGAGAAGCTGGTATCTTTGACTTGAGCCACATGGCCCTCATAAGGGTACGGGGTGGAGGGTCTGGGGACCTTTTGGAAAAGCTGCTCTCCAAACGGCTCTCCAAATACCCATCCGGACATATGATTGGTCCTGCCCTTTTTCTCAATGAGAGGGGAGGGATAAAGGATGATGTTATGACTTATAAGTTAAGTGATGGAGACTGGGTTATCGTTGGTAACGCTGCTAACCTAAACAAGGACGTGGCTTGGCTTGAGAGTAACGCGTCGCTCGAGGGTTACCATGTTGAGATAAGCGTTCTCAACGAAGAGTATTCATTGCTAGCCCTACAAGGCCCGAGATCTCCCAAGATACTAAGTTCGCTATTCAACGTGGATGTCGACAATGTTGGTCCACTCAGGTTTAGGACTGACCTAGACTTAGGTGGTGCTAGTATCTGGATAATGAGCCGAAGCGGGTGGACAGGTGAGGATGGGTTCGAGTTTATATTAAGGCATAGTGATGCGGGGAAGCTTTTCAGAACGCTCGTGGAAAACAGTGTTAAACCCTGCGGGTTGGCTGCTAGGGATTCTCTCCGATTAGAAATGGGTTACTATTTATACGGTCATGAGATTGACGAGGATGTGAACCCCATAGAGGCAAGATACTGGATGGCGATGGACCTCGGGAAGATCGAATGCGTGGGATGTGATATCATTAGGAGTGTTTATGAAAGAGGTGTGGACAGGGTGCTTGTAGGCCTACGTTTCTCTAAGAAGGACAGGGCTGTACCTAGGCAGGGTAATGGGGTCTACATCGGTGAAAGGAGAATAGGTTACATCACAAGTGGGGGGTATTCCCCAACAATTGGTAGGTCGATAGCGCTCGCGTTTCTCTACTCTCGAAATGCACTAATGGGCTCTAAGGTGCATGTGGATATAAGAGGACGGGCTTTTGAAGCCAAGGTTGTTGATTACCCCTTTATACCCGCTGGCAGACAGGCTAAATGATATTTGTTAGAATTAATCCAAGATGTTCACAGGTGATGACTTTGGGAGATGAGATAGTTGTGGAAGGGTATGTGATACCTAAGGACAGGTTGTATACTGGTAATGATGAGTGGGTAAAGATTGAAGGAGAGAGGGCTAGGATAGGAGTGACTGATTATGCCCAGAAACAGCTGAAAGACGTAGTGGGAGTCGAGCTCCCAGAGACTGGTCGAACTGTAGAGAAGGGAGAACCTATAGCTACTATAGACTCGATAAAGACAGCCGCTGAGGTTTACGCTCCCCTTAGTGGGCAAGTTTTAGAAGTCAATGAAAAGCTGCAAGAATCGCCAGAGCTAATAAACACTGACCCCTATGGAGAGGGGTGGATTGTGGTAATAAAGCCCTCAAAACTTGACGATGAGAAAGGAAGCCTACTTACCCCTGAAAAGTATGCTGAGCTAGTCAAGAAGAGAGAATAATCATTATCTTACGAACTAAATACTGCCGAATCCACGGTTTTTGCCTCTTAAAAGTAAGTCCATTACTACCTGCATTCGCTATGGCCAGTACGGTGGAAATGCCATATATTTATGATTCCTTGAAAAACGGCCTTTGAACGCACTATGCACATTTGGTTTGTATAACATGCATTTGAAACCTGTGGTAGATGTGTTAAACTGTACATGTTTCTCTATGGTTTTAACATTTTTACCACTAGACTGGATAATATATAATATCTCGAGAAGGAGGTGGGGGACAGTGCCTAGGATTGTTAGGGAGGATTACTATGAAGGGGTAACCTTCCTAGAATACGAGGAATTTGAGGTAAAGGAGCCGTCTTTCTTCGTCATCGGCTTGCCTGACGCAGGCCTGGTTGGGAGCATTTCAGTAGGCCACATGATAAGGGAGCTGAAGCCTAGGGAAGTGGGGGGAATAGATATTGAGAGGCTTATGCCTCCTATAGTATTGGTCAAACAGGGAGAGCCTAGGCCGCCTCTAAGGCTTTTCTTGAAAGACAATATTCTTATATTGTCCTCAGAGGCTCCTATACCGCCTTCCTCCATATATCCTCTCAGCCACGCAATACTGGAGTATACCGCAAAACGTAGGATTGACTATATAGTTTCTCTAACCGGTGTAGGCTCACCCTCTAGGATTAAAAATGGGCAACCCCGCGTCTTTTGGAGTGCCAACGGAAGGAGGGCCCTTGAAGAAGTTGCGAGGCTGGGCATACCAGCCTTTGATGAGGGCATCCTCATAGGGCCATATGCAATAATTCTAAAAGAGGCCAACCGTTTCTTGGCTAACAACATCGTTCTGCTTGTGGAAAGCTTCCCCGACCTACCCGATCCCGAGGCAGCGGCTGAGGTCATAAAGGTATTCTCGAAGCTGACGGGCATTGGAATAGATGTGTCTAAACTGCTTGAAGAAGCCGAGATGATAAGGCTGAAAACCAAGGAGCTCATGCGTCACACTGCTAGGGTTATGAACCAGATGGGCAAGAGCATGGAGATGCAACCCAGCCTGCTTTACACATGAGGTGGCTGGGGTGGGTTATTTTGGAGTTTGAACGCTATCTTAGCATATTGAAGAAGACATTGTCTGTAAAGATGATGGAATTACAGAATATCGTGTCCATGGTTATACATGAGCAAACTACTGTTGAGGAAAGTGGGAGCATAGAAGCTGTTATAAGAGAGCCGCTGTCTACCATTATGGAGGATGAGGATAGCTACTTAATAATAGTGGATATGCCAGGATGCGATCCTGGGAGCCTAACAGTAAACGCTTATGGCACAATAGTGAACGTTAGGTCCAAGAGCAGTGTTGTGGAAGGCCTTGTTTACGAGAAGAAACTGAGACTGCCTAGTGACGCTGACGTATCCAAGCTAGAATACTGGATTGAGCGAGGAAGATTGTTTATACGCGTTCCTAGGCAGAAACAACACTAGGGTGGAGGAACAGTCGGTGGAGTTCCTAAATACATCAGATGCTAATGATAGCCTTAATTTATAACCCGGACCGTGTTTGTTAAAGAAACTTGTAAGCTAAGAGCCCTTTCTCAAAGCCGAAAGTGTCTAGCATTAAAAACGAGGGAGGGGACGTTATTGGAGACGCTGGTATGGTTGGATGCTCTTACTCCCAAGCAACTCTTACTAGCCTACTCTATCAGCTTAGAGCTTAGGGAGAGGGGGGTCGGGAGCATAATAACTGCTAGGGAAGAAAACTACGTTGATGCTATTTCTAAGAGACTTTCATTCACACCATATACTGTGGGCGAGTATGGCAAGGATCTTAAAGAAAAGCTCGAGTATGACTGCAAAAGAGTATTGGGACTTATGGCGATAAAGGAGGTTCTGAATGCCAGTGTCCTGGTTTCGTATCCAAGCCCGTCGGCCATCAGAACGGCCTTCGGGCTTGGTAAGAAAGTATATGTTATAACAGATACTCCCCACGCGATCCATGCACATAGGCTCTCTGTTCCACTTGCTGATTATCTAATATACCCCGAGTTCCTGAGAGGAGGAGAGTTGGAAAAGTACGTACTTGATAGTTTTACCAAGAAAGTTACCTATAGGGGCGTAGATGAGATTGCTTGGATAAGAAGAATAAGACCCGAGAAGGGGTATTACAAAGAGCTTGGCCTTCCTGAAGAAGGCTATATTATAGCGCGTCCCCCCGAGCGATATGCTGCTTACTACGGTGATTATGGAGGTCGCTTGGATTTCCCACTGTTAGTGAAAAAACTCGCAAAGAAGCGCACAGTAGTACTTGTTCCCAGATATGCTGAGGACATCGAGATATACAGTAGGATAGACAACGTCGTGGTACTGGAGCCCGTCCTCTCGCTAGATCTATACGAGAACGCGTTAATGATAATCACAGGTGGGGCAACTATGGCTAGGGAAGCCTCCCTTCTAGGCATACCAAGCATATATACTTTTTCGACAGAAATCAGCGTTAATAAGGCGTTGAGAGACCTAGGGTTCCCACTTCACCACGCAAGCGATATTGATTCCGTTATGACGATTTTTATGAAATATGAAAGAGAAGGCTGGTCGAAAACCGATACCTCTAACATTATAAGCGGGTTAGAAGACCCCGCGGAGAAAGTTGCTGACCTTGTTGTAAAAGAACTAAGCCCTCAAAGGTCCCCCTCAACATGCTCATGATGGGATGGTTCATAAATGAGGGCTGGGTTTAGTATATGGCATAAAAGTCAGACAAACGACCCCAGGTTCTGGGAACTGGCGCTTAAGGCTGGCTTTGGGCTAGTAGAGATAGCACTTGATTATCCCTGGCCTTGGGAGAGATCATTTAACAATGTAGTTAGAAGGGCGTTGCGTGAAGGTCTTGACGTGGGTCTCCATGCCCCCTGGAGGGACCTAAGACTAGCATCCCCTCTGAGAGATGTTAGGGAGGGAGGCGCACGTGCTATCTTGGGCGCTGTTGATAAAGTCCTTAATTTGGGTGTAGACTTTCACTACCTTGTCCTCCACGTGTCGAGCCAGGAGTGGATACCGGAGCATGTGCTAGATGCCTATTTAGATGATGTTTCTACGACATTGGGAGAGATAAGAGATTTCTCGAGGAGCCATGATTTCGAAATTGTTATCGAGAACGCGCAGACCCCCTTGTCTGAGCGTTTGACCCTACTCAAGAAACTGGCCAGTAAGCTGGACATCGGGGTGTGCCTGGATTTAGGGCACCTTGTATTAGGACATATCAGAAAAGGGGCGTCTAAGAGAAGGCTCTTCAAGATTGTGGTGAAATGGCTCAATGAGTTGACCAATCTTGTCAAAGTTGTTCATTTACACGGATATGACGAGGACAGGAAGAAACCACATATAGGACTCACACAGTCGAATGTCGATGTCATGGCCGGTGTACTTTCTATATTAGAGAGTATGGTTGGAGACAGGATTTCTGCGGATGTTCCAATAGTTTTGGAGATATTTTCCTACGAGGACAATGACGTGAAGAGTTTTTTCGACAAAATGGGGAAAGAGCTGGATTTCGTGAAGGAGTATCTGAAGTGATAAAAATGTACCAAGTGGGAATAGATGAGGCTGGAAGGGGTAGCCTTGTCGGCCCTATGGTAGTTTCCGCTGTAGCTATGGATATACGGACTGCTGACCTACTGAGCAGTGTAGGCGTAGCCGACTCTAAGCAACTATCGCCACAAGAGAGAAGCAAGCTATCGGACCTCATAAAGAACAATGTAGCCTGGTACGGGATAGTAGTGGTCCCACCCATTCTGATAGACTCCTATAACTTGAACAAGCTAACAGGTATTGTAGCAATATTCCTCGTAAAAAGAGCATGTACGTACCTCAGAGTAGAAAAAGTGCTTATAGACATGATAAGAGGCATTAGGGTCAAAAGGATGGATTGCCAGGGACTTAGTGTTCCCGTGATTGTTGAAGAGAAGGCTGATAACAAGTATGTAGAAGTCGCTGCTGCAAGTATCTTGGCCAAGGTAGAGAGGGACAAGGCTATTGGAGAGATAAGGAAAAAATATGGACTACAAGGAAGCGGCTATCCAAGCGACCCCCAGACGCTTGAATGGCTTTCTAATAACCTTAGCAATATTCCGAGGGATATAGTGAGGAGGAAGTGGAGCACACTTAAAAAGCTAGGGAAAAAACCCGGAAACAGCCTTTAACCTAGGCTTGCAATTATTCATCTCTTGACACAGATCGGTACACACATACTAATGCAGCAGGTGATGTGAAAGTATCTCCCTGAGGAGCATTGGAAAAGCATGTGAAGAGGCTGGCCATGTAACAAGCCACGATCCATCTCCTAACGGTGAGAGACATGCCAGCTAATCTGCCGCCGGAGGCAAGGGCCAAATGGTTAAAGGTCATGGATGCCAAGACTCCCGAAGAAAAAATTCGCGCTCTCGAAGAATTTATATCCTCCGTGCCAAAACACAAGGGCACTGAGAACCTGCTATTATGGGCTCGGCGCAGGCTAAGCCAGCTTAGGGAGGAAGTTGAGGAAAAAAAGCGTAAAAGAGGAGGAGGAGGAAAAGGACCAAGATTCTTTATAGAGAAGGAAGGGGCCGCTCAGATTGTTCTTCTCGGAGTCCCAAACTCTGGCAAAAGTAGCATACTTTCCAAGCTAACTAAAGCTAAGCCCATTATCGCAGAATACCCCTATTCCACAAGAGAGCCTATCCCTGGCATGCTCGAGTATCAAGATGTCAAGTTCCAACTAGTGGATACGCCGGGTATACCATTTGATACTGGGGAGAGAGTCGGGTGGATGGGTAGGACCCTCGGCTTGGCAAGAAATGCTGATGGGATAATATTGGTACTTGATATGACGCGGGACCCCCTTGCACAGCTCCGGGGCGCTATAAAGGAGCTGGAAGCCCACGGAATACTGGTTAGGAAGCCTAAGGCTGAAGTAAAGATAGTGAGGACAAGCAGGGGTGGGATAAATGTTGTCGTGTTGGGTAGGTTGGTGGACGCTTCTGTCGATGATGTCAAGAAGCTTCTTAGAGAATACAGGATACACCATGTCATTGTAAAGGTAGTAGGAGAGGCCAGCATTGACGACATTGAGCATTCCCTCATAGGTAACCTTACCTACAAGCCGACTCTTATACTGGCAAACAAGATTGACGTTCCTCGGGCTAGGAGACTATACGAGCTTTTGAAGAGAAATGATATAGACAAGTATGTGAAAACCCTACCAGTATCGGCAATCACTGGAGAGGGCCTCGATAAGGTTGGCGAAACCCTGTTCAATCTTTTGGGAATCGTAAGAGTGTATACAAAGCAACCCAACGCGGAGGTCGCGGAAAACCCTCTTATCCTGAGAAGGGGAGCTACTGTGCTAGATGTGGCCGAGCACGTGCATTCACGCTTAGCGGAGAATTTCCGCTATGCCAAGATATGGGGTAAGAGTGCAAAATACCCCGGAGAGAGGGTGGGTGCAGACCATGTTGTAGAGGATGGTGACATTGTGGAGATATACGCTAGGGGGTAGTATTTTATCTGTTTGAAAGGTTATAGGGTTGGGCTCTGAACTTGATGTAGTCCGGTATCTTATCGCTATACTTCTCAAGGAATGACAGTTCCTTTTCTTTCTCCTCCTCTCTTATATAATCGGGCAGCATGTGCGGTATATATTCAATGACTGGATACCAGCGTCCACATTTCCTGCAGTATATCACAGCCGTCTTTATTTCCAGTTTTATACACTCGTTACAAGGAGGCGTTTTTTCCATGTCTTTTATGAAAGAACCCTTGTAAGAGCAATACAGTTCGCATAGGGGGAGCTTTCCATTTACTGTCCTTTCCTCGTGTCTTTCTTCCTCTATCACATGCAGTTCTAGGGGGAAGTTCCTACACATAGGACATGCAAGCAAGTCCATTAGCCTGTATTTCAATGCGTGTTCACCCTGCTTGGTTAATTAGGCTCTTGACTTCCTCTAATAAATCGATAGCTTTGGACTCGTCTTTTGCTTCTATCATTATTCTTAGCACAGGTTCGGTGCCGCTAGGCCTCACTAGTAGCCAGGAGTCATTCTTGAGTATTTTAACCCCATCTATGTCTACTATTCGGTTGCCCTTGTAATGTTCCTTAACAATCTCGAGAACCTTTATTGCCCTCTTACGGGGCATGGGTATCTTTGTTTTTATTGTGTATGTCTTCGGATAGTAGCTATCTATTAACTCGGATAGACTTCTTCTCTCTGTGGCCAGCATCTCCATCACCAGCGCAGTGGTCATTGCAGCGTCTCGAACGGGATGGTGGAGAGGATACATTGTACCCCCGTTTTCCTCGAACCCCATTAGGCCTCCCTCGCTAGCAAGTCTTCGACTGATGTCAACACTACCCACCCTCATCCATACCACTTCTATGCCCTCACGTTTGAGTGGCTCTTCGATGAAGAAACTGCTGCTGACGCCAGTGTATACTCTTCGGGGCAACTCGAGGTGTTTCCGGGATAGGAATATGGCAAGGGGTATTGCTAACCTGTCACCCCAGAGTACCCGCCCCTTATCGTCAATGAATATAGACCGGTCAGCGTCACCGTCAAGTCCTACACCCATATCTGCCTTCTCGTTTAAAACCATCTTAGATGCCACAGTAAGGGATGCCGGTGTTGGCTCGGGCTCTCGCCCCGGAAATGTAGGGTCTAGGTGACCGTTAAGCGTTATTACCTTTCCTCCTAGGCTCTTGACTACACTGGGGACTGACAGGCTTCCGACACTATTAGCCGCGTCGACTATTACCTTGTATTCCCTTCTCCTAATCGCCTGCACATCTATTCGGGCCAGTATGCCCCTGAGGTAAGTGTCAAGGGCGTCTGTCTTACTATCAACCTTGTCTACACCTGCGTCCCATTTCCTTGGCCTTATCCTGTCCTCGAAGATAATCTTTTCTATCTCGTCCTCCTTCCACCTCGGTATCTCTATGCCATCAGAGTCTATTACCTTAAGGCCATTATACTCAGGAGGGTTATGGCTCGCAGTTATCATGATACCTCCGTCTACACTATCATCAACCGCAACATTATACTGTAGCCCGGGGGTAGGAATGTATCCTAGAAGTACCGGTTTACATCCTGAGAACAGCAGGCCTGAAACTACTGCGGATTCGAGCATTGAGCCACCTATCCTCACGTCCCTACCAACAAGCAGTCGCGATCCTTCGCCGAAGTGCGTACAGGTTGCTGCAGATACCTTGAATGCCAGTTCTGGCGTAAGCTCTGTAAAAGTAATACCTCTTACCCCATCTGTTCCGAACAGCTTGCCCAAACAAACCACCCAAGTCATATACTGTGATTCGGTCCTATTTTTGCCTAGTAATAGATTTAGGCTGTGTTGTCCTGTTTATCACTATTTCTTGGAGGTGAATACAATGAGCATTATTGAAGAGGTCAAGCCAAGCCCGTTTAAAAGGATAGGGTCCCACAGCCACATAAAGGGACTTGGTCTGGATGAGAAGGGTAAGGCAAAGAAGATTGCAGATGGCCTAGTCGGGCAAGAGGAGGCTAGGGAGGCGGCTGGAATAGTGGTACGCATGATAAAGGAGGGGCGTATGGCTGGAAGGGGAGTCCTAATCGCGGGTCCCAGCGGGACTGGCAAAACAGCACTTGCCGTGGCTATCGCAAAAGAGCTGGGTGAGGACACGCCTTTCGTAGAAATGGGGGGTTCAGAGGTATATTCAACCGAGCTCAAAAAGACCGAGTTGCTAATGCAGGCACTGAGGAAGGCTATAGGTGTCAGGCTTAAGGACACGCGTATAGTTTACGAGGGCGTTGTGAAAGAGATTAAAATAAAGAGAGCGAGGAACCCCTTCAACCCCTATGTAGCTGTGCCTGTGGAGGCTCGTATTGTTCTTGAAACAAAGGACGATAGTTTAGCCGTTAACGTTGGTGAAGAAATAGCTATGCAACTTATTCAGCTCAATGTGAGAAGAGGCGACGTTATATGGATAGATTCCGAAACTGGCAGGGTTTTCAAGGAGGGAAGAGCTAGGGAGAAGGGAGGAGAACTAACTATAGGCAGAACAGTACCAGTTCCAGAAGGGTCTGTTAAGAAGAGAAAGGAGATCGTAAATACCGTGACCCTGCACGACCTTGACGTCTATTTCGCAAGCAGGAGAAGCGGGCTAGAAATGCTCCTAGGACTAGGAACTACACGCGAGATAAGTCAAGACATAAGGAGGGGTGTCGACGAGGAGATCAAGAAACTAGTGGAGAAGAGGGAGGCGGAAATCGTTCCGGGTGTTCTATTCATAGACGATGCACATATGCTTGATCTAGAGGCTTTTAGCTTTCTCTCAGAGGCCATGGAAGGCGAACTTGCTCCAATAATCATTCTAGCTACAAACAGGGGGTTGACTAAGATAAGGGGAACCGACATAGAGGCTCCCCATGGGATGCCACTGGACCTACTTGACCGCCTGTTGATCATAACCACTAGACCTTACAACGAGGATGAGATAAGAGAGATACTAAAGATACGGGCAGACGAGGAAGAAATACCGCTGAGCGACGAGGCTTTAGAAGAGCTGACCAGGATAGGCGTGGAGAAGAGCCTAAGGTACGCTGTGCAACTTATGGAGCCGGCAAAGATCCTTGCATCGAGAAAAGGCAGGCTGAAGATAATTAAGGAAGACATAGACGAAGCTAGCAGGCTATTCGCCGATCTAAAAACTAGTGTGGATTATGTAAGCAAATATGAAAAACTGTTTTTAAAATAAAAATATAACATCACAAAAATCAGCATTTTACTTAAAGTGTCACAAAATTATTTAAAATTATATCCCCTAACCCGTTAGAACCTGTTGATCAGGTATGATGCGTATCTTATTGCCCTCCGGGGATCACTGCTTCTAGTTATCGCTGAGCCTACCACAACAATGTCTGCTCCAGCCTCTACAAACGATCCTATTTCATCTAGTTTTATTCCACCCGCAACCGATATGAGTACATCGTCGCCTAGTTCTTTTCTTGCCTGCTTTAACAGTCCCAGCATAGAGTCTGCTCTAATGCTCTTCGTGTACTGAACATCTATGCCTGTGTGAAATCCTATAATGGGTACACCCATCTCCTTTAGTTCCTTTGAACGCTCCACTGGTTGGGGGTGGGAGATAAGGTCAACCTGTATATCAAGGCCTGTTTTTCTGGACTTGTTTAATGCCTTTGTCAACGTAGCGTCATCGGCTACCCCGAGTACGGTTATTATGTCAGCTCCAGCGCTCCCGGCTATATCTACCTCAAGCTCTGCCGCGTCCATTGTCTTCATATCTGCTAAAGTCGGTGTCCCGGATGCAGCCTTCAGGACCTCTATAGAGTATGTTCCGTACTTCTTGATTAGGGGAGTCCCTGCTTCCACTATTATGTTGTCAAGCCCGTTTGCATAGGATGCTATTCTCACAGCTTTTGCCAGGTCGGTTAGGTCGAGGGCTATCTGGAGGGCGGGTAGCTTGACCTTGTTTTTCACATGTGCTCTCATTTCAACCAGCTCTGCCACGTGTCTGTCGTTGTTGGTTAGATTATGCTGTTCAGCAAGCCACCATCTATGGGTATAGCTGCCCCATTTATGTATTTGCTAAGGTCGCTCATAAGGAAGGCTACTAGAGCTCCTACTTCCCAAGGCTCTCCCATTCTTTTCAAGGGGACGTTAGATACCATTTCGCTCATGACGTCCTCTATTTTCTTCCCCATCTTAATTGCACGAGAGCGGGCCACCTCCTCCACTCGCTGTGTTCTTATATACCCTGGCATAACCACGTTGAATCTTATACCTGTGTCAGGCGTAACTTCCTTCGAAAGCGTCTTTACCAGACCTAGTATTGACATACGTATGGAGTTGCTAAGTATCAGGTTCGGCACAGGCTCCTTGACCGCCACACTCGTCAGATACACGAATGATGATTCTCTCTCGGCTATTTTGAGGGCCTCCTGAGTAGCTTTTACAGCACTTCTAACCAGGAGCTCGTAGGTAATATCCCACAAGTCAAGAGGGATCTCCTCGAATCTGCCAGGAGGCGGGCCACCAGTGTTGAAAAACAGGCCATTTATCTTGCCATATCTCTCACCCACTTTAGCGAAGAATCGCTCTATCGAATCGGCTTTGGTTAGGTTGCACGTGGTGCCACTCACCCTGTCTCCCGCCCATGACAACGAATTCAATGTGTCGCGCACATTTGCTTCTGACCTGCTACAGAAAAACACGTTGGCTCCAGACTTTAGTAGGAACTCCGAAACCCCATATCCGATGCCTTTTGTTCCCGCAAGAACCACTATCCTTTTACCAGTCAGGTCTATCATAGTATATCCACCACTCCTGGATAGAAGACTGGGTCACACTGTTGGTTATTTTATTATAGAATAGGATGGTAAAAAGGTATAGACTACCTTACGTCCAAATACTCTATAAATTGTGGATGGTGAAAGCCGATGGACGACCTTAGCCTCTTCCGGCCAACCCCCTTTCCAAGGATATGGATCGAAGAATTAGAGTCACTTGATAATGAGCTTGATAGAGGTCGAGGTGGTGGTACCAGTATAGTTATAGAGTTGGCTAGAAATCCCGGGTCTCACAACTTGTTATCCCTAACACGCGATGGGCTGGGTATTCAGGCTGAGGATGGTTTCCTAAGGATAATAGTTAGTATTGAAAATGGTAAAGACGATGCGCTCGGGCTCAGAAAGGGAGTTGAAAGAGTGTTCAATTATATTGATAAGGAGAAACTGTGCATTAATGGACAGGGGTTCAAGATAAGACTCATCATGCCAGAGTCTTATGGTAAAACAGAACACTATGGAGCGATCGCTGGTTTACTTTCCAGTCTATACACCTTCACATTAAAAACAGGCCATAGCACTATGTGTGAAAAAGGGGTAGTCGTGTACACGCCAGCCCCTAGGGCTGGTGAAGAGGCTCTTAAAATAGCAGAACCCATATTCCGTGGTGTCTACATCGCTAGGGATGTCGCCAATCTCCCTCCCAACATACTTAATCCCGATACCATATTGGATGTACTCAACCGCCTCTACGACTACCACAAGGTTGGAGGCCTCAAGGTAGGAAGCATAGACTTTGACGAACTAGAGCGAAGAGGATTTGGTGGGATAGTCAACGTTGGCAAGGGGAGTAGGCACAAGCCCCGCCTTATTGAGATAATGAATACAACCGCAAAAAACACGGGAAATACAGAGTACCTCCTTGTGGGGAAAACTGTTGTGTTCGACTCAGGCGGACTTGACCTTAAGACACCTCAGGCTATGGACGAGATGAAGTATGATAAAAGCGGTGGTGCCTCCGTAGCAGGCATAATGGCCTCACTAGAGCTAGCCGGGGTGAAGAGGGGTGTGGTTGGGCTCTTACCAGTTGTCGAGAACCTGCCCGGCCCCCACTCTTACAAGCCTAGGGACGTGATAAAGATGTATAATGGAAAGACCGTTGAGGTCACAAACACGGATGCTGAGGGAAGACTCATTCTAGCTGATGCACTTTCCTAACGGTATTGAAAAGTATAGCCCAAGAAGGGTCATAGATTTGGCGACACTAACAGGCTCAGTTGTAGTTGCCTTAGGGAACCTTGCTGCGGGCCTCTTTAGCAACAATGAAGACTTTGCTAGAGAGATAAAGGAGGCATCACGTATTTCAGGGGAGCGGTTATGGGAGCTCCCCTTATTCGAAGAATACGGTGACAAGTTAAAGAGCACGGTGGCTGACTTGAAGAACTCTGGAGGAAGACAGGGTGGAGCCAGCATTGCTGCATGGTTCTTGAAACAGTTTGTCGACGAAAGACCATGGGCTCATATAGATATAGCGGGCACTGCCTGGGTTGGTGAGGATGACAAGAACGGCCCTCTAAAAGGAGCAACCGGATGGGGTGTAGAGACGCTAACCCTCATGATAATGGGAGGCTTCAACAACAAAAAACAAGGTTGAACTAATAGAATACCGTGGCTTCCATAGATGACCAGATTAAAAAGCTTGCTTTAACCATTAACTGTGGTCTTATGTATTTGGAGAACCTGCGCCATTGGCATGTCTATGAGGCGAGGGAACGAACTCCACACCGGAACGCTGCATCATTGGTGCAGGGTATAGGGTCATCAACTCATATATTTCTGGAGGTATTTCGTCCTTTACGTTGAGGCCAAGTTCCTTTGCTTTCTCGAGAGTTATTGGGTAGTCGTGCGTCCACCTACCCTCTACTAGCGTCTTAGCTATCTGATGTGCCTTCTCCTCACCCATCTTATCCTTCAGGATATTGACTATTGTTTCCTCTACTCCCTTCACGGCTTTCTCTGCTATATCAGCCATAATAAGCGTCTGATCTGACGCCTCCTTCCCCTTCATATTGGCCACTTTGACAATACTGGGCGCCGGAAGCGTCCCCGTGTTTTGGAATGTGAGTTGGGGGTCAAGGGGGCCAAGCACCGCGTTAGGGTCCATCCATATCTCGTCGGCTGCTAGAGCTATAAGAGTTCCGCCACTCATAGCGTAGTGGGGTACTATTACTACTTTTTTTGCTTTGTGCCTTTTCAATGCATATGCAATCTGTGTCGCGGCCAAGACCAGGCCTCCAGGGGTGTGTAGGACTAGCGCTATTGGCTTATCGGGAGGGGTTTGCCTTATGGCTCTTATGACGGCCTCGCTGTCATCGATATCTATGAAGCGGTATACTGGTATTCCGAATATGCTTACCTTCTCCTGCCTATGTATCATTGTTATTAGCTTCATTCCATACTTCTGCTCGAACCGCTTGATTAGCTCTAGTCTTGCTGCTTTCAACCTTTGATAGTTAAGGGTCGGTGATAGAAGGATCATGAGGAAAATTAGCCAGAATAGCAGGCCTGTAAGGTCCGCTAGGGGTGCGGTGTAGTCGGCTGCGGGCATAATAACCCTCCATCTAGCACTTGGTTGCAACTTTGAAAGGCCCTATCTAAGCAAGCTATGTGTCATGCTGGTTTGTTTTATTTTGTTTTGAAATAGTGTATATATTTTATTATGGTTTGTTATTTTTTCAATAAATACACGAATGACTATGTTATAAATGTCAATAGTTAATACTATTCTTGTCAAAAAATCATATCCTTCTTCTTCCTCTTTGTGAAAGTTCTACCTCTGCATCTATTGTAGCGATTTTCGGCCTTATTTCCTCCACTTTCTTCTTAACTTTTTCGATAAATTCCTCGCTAAAGCTGGCTTTCTCAAGAGCTTCTTTGCCCATGCCCGTCACTCTAAACTTTTTAGCACGGCCCACCGTTTCAACGAAATCTACATAAAGTAAGGCGACTATATCGTCCTTAAGCTGCTTGCTGGTTATTACATTACCTATTTTGAAGAATTGGTATCCTAAGTCTATCCCCATCTCCTTTAGCTCATGTATCATGTAATGTAATGCCTTTTCGCTTATGTCGCCATACGTGTTTACTATATATAACAGCTTCATTAGCCGTTCGTTCTTAGTAACCTGGTCAGGCGTTATGACGTGTCTTGTCTCAAACTTAATCTCCTTTCCTTTCTTCTCCCCTGAAGGCGATGACAACATTATCCCCATGCTGTCTAAATTGCAGTTGTGACTAATTCATGTTTCCCACGTGATATGGGGTAGATTTGGCCTCCAACTATTCACGTGCTTTTCGAAACCTGACTACCTGACTATATATATGCTGGTATTAGTGTTCATTATTATTGAGGCGGCAACGCTTCCCATGTATAGCTCATCATTAACACTGGTCCCGCGTGCCGACATTACTACGAGGTCATAGCCTCCAAGCACGATTTCTTTTATAAGCTCGCTGGAGACACTGCTCTTGTCAGGATCGAATCTCAGCAGTTTATAATCCAAGAACTGGTCGGCCTCGGGCCTCTCCTCATTTACATAGCTTTTAATTCTATCAAATATGTCTGGGCGGCATCTTTCTTTTTCACATGCATGTACTACAACAATATGTGACCCAAACATGCTTGCTATGTCAACAGCAGTCTGGAATGCTCTGAAGCTGTTATCAGAGCCGTCGTAGGGTACTATTATTTTTTTATGCATTCTAATGTCTATCTGCTTCCTTTCTTCTTCCGCCTGAAGTTGAGGAGATGCGGCATACAATTGTGACCCCTCTCAAGGGTAACGTCTATACTCTAAATAATTCTGCATAAATAATTATGCACTCCCTATAGCGCTTGGCACTCCTTTATTGGTGAGTATTTCTACACTTATCTATCTGGGTCGCTTGCGAAATATAGTGTTTGTTATGCCAAATGTGAGAGCATGTATAACCACTAGTCTACGTGGCTGTAAATTGATATTTATCTCGCTTCTAGTATGATAGTATAATTAGGGATTATTCCATGGAAATAAAGTTCCTGGTACTAGACGCTTCCTACGAGATATGGGGACGGGAGCCTGTCGTACTACTCTGGGCTCACGATGATACAGGCGAACCCATAGTGGTGTTTGACAACACTTTTAGGCCCTATTTCTACGTGATGGTGGAGCCTGGATGGGAGGATAGCGTTAGGGAAAAGCTACTAGCACTGTCCGAGACAAAGTCTCCCATAATTTCAATAGAGCTTGTAGAAAAAAGGTTCTTTGGAAGACCGTTAAAGGTCCTCAAGGTAACCACAGTCATACCCGAGTATGTTAGAGGATACCGGGAGAAGGCGAAAGAATTACCGGGAGTCAAAGATGTTCTTGAAGCCGACGTACGGTTTGCATTAAGATACATGATCGACAAGGGAGTGAAGCCGTTCCGCTGGTACAGGGCGAAAGTAAGAGAAATCAGCAAAGCAGGATACCGGGTAACTAGACAGTACATGATAGAGGAAGGGCCCGAGGAGATAGAGCCCACACCCCCCCTGACTAGGTTGAAGAGCCTGGGGTTCGACATTGAGGTATTCAATAGTTCAGGGAGCCCACGAGCTTCCCGAGACCCTATTATTATCATAGGCGTAATAGATGGGGGAGTTCACCAGTTTTGGGCTAAAGACGCAAACGATAGGAATATTATAAAAGAATTTGTGGAATACATACAGTCACACGACCCCGACATAATTTACGGATACAATAGTAACAGGTTCGACTGGCCTTACCTACAGTCCAGAGCAAGAGTTAACAAGGTTAAGCTAGATGTGGGGAGGAGGGCTGATTCCGAGCCCGCTACAAGCGTTCATGGACATATAAGTATTGCAGGTAGGCTGAACATAGACATATACGACTTTGCAGAGGAAATCCCAGAGATAAAGATGAAGACACTTGAAGAGGTTGCAGACTACTTTGGCATAATGAAGAAAAGCGAAAGAGTCATACTTGACTGGATGGACATACCTAGACTGTGGAGCGGAGATGAATCTGACCGCAGGCTTGTCCTCGAGTACAATAAACATGACTTAGAAGCAACCCGCGGGCTTGCCCAGAAGTTCATACCCTTCGGAATACAGCTCTCAAGCCTTACAGGCATACCTCTGGACCAAGTCATGGCCGCAAGCGTCGGGTTCAGGCTAGAGTTCTACCTTATGCGGCAAGCATTCAAGTACAACGAACTCGTCCCCAACCGAGTAGAGAGAAAAGCCGAGAGCTACAAAGGCGCTATAGTCTTGAAGCCCAAACCCGGAGTGCACGAGAATGTCGTGGTCCTCGACTTCACAAGCATGTATCCCAGCATAATGATAAAATACAATGTAGGCCCAGACACGTTGCTAAAGGAAGGTGAAGAGAACGTTGAAGCCTATGAAGCACCCGATGTCGGTCACAGGTTTAGAAAGGAGCCACCAGGGTTCTTTAAAAGCGTTCTAAAGAACCTGCTCGACGCCAGAAGGAAAATACGGGAGGAGCTTAGGAAGCTCGATAAAAATGATCCCAACTACGAGATTCTTAACGAGAGGCAAAAAGCCATGAAACTCCTCGCCAACGCAGCCTATGGATACATGGGCTGGCCTGCTGCTAGATGGTATTGCAAGGAGTGTGCAGAAGCCGTCACGGCATGGGGCCGCCACAACATTCTCTCCGCTATAAGAAAGGCCAGGGAACTCGGGCTTGAGATTATCTATGGTGACACCGATAGCCTTTTTGTGAAAAACAAGCCTGGAGTCATTGAAGAGTTCATCAAGTGGATAGAGAATGACCTGGGGTTCGAGATAAAAATAGATAAGGTATACAGGAGGGTTTTCTTCACCGAGGCCAAGAAGAGATACGTCGGCCTCACTGTTGATGGAGAGACCGATGTGGTGGGCTTTGAGGCTATTAGAGGAGACTGGGCTGAGGTTGCTAAAGAAGTCCAGTTCGAGGTAGCAAGACTGGTGTTAGAAGAGGGAGATACTGGCAAGGCCGTCGAATATGTTAGGAGGCTTATCCAAGAACTCAAGGAAAAAAAGATCCCCATTAATAAGCTAATCATATGGAAAACGCTGACAAAGCCTATCGAGGCATACGACGTCGAGGCTCCCCACGTCAAGGCGGCAATGAGGTACCGCGAGTATGGGATATCAGTCATGCCGGGGGACAAGATTGGTTACGTTATAGTTAGAGGTGGAGGAAAGATTAGCGACAAGGCTGTCCCCTACTTTGCCGCAAAGCTCGACGATATTGACTATGAATATTACATAGAGCATCAGATAATACCAGCAGCTCTCAGGATACTGAAGTACTTTGGAATCTCCGAAGCGAAGCTTAGAAATGTGGCCACGTCAAAGCAGAAGAGCCTATTCGAATACTTCTCTTAAAACAAAAGTAGAGAGCCGTGAAGAGGCCAATGCGGTTGAAAAGAGTAAAGATAACCAAGGGGGCTGAGAAGTTTATAAAACAACGCTCATACACAATTTTCTCCAAATGGGTGAGGAAGCTCGATAATGGGATCAGAAATGGTGAATTTGTTGAAGTATATAGGGGGAAGGACCTTATTGGATACGGGTTTTATGAAGAGATAGGATCGATCGGAGTTAGACTACTTGCCTATATATCAGAAAATCCTCCTGATACCCTGGAAGAAATTATACGATGGCGCGTAGAAAAGGCGTACAAGATACGCATGAGGGGTGGGGAGAGACCAGAGGCGGGTTACAGGCTTGCTTACGCGGATAGTGATGGCATGCCCGGGCTTATAGTGGACGTGTTCAATGATGTTTCAGTAGTCCAGTCCACTAGCTTTGGCTGGGACAACAATCTGCACCAGCTGGCCGAGAGTCTGGTTGAACTCGGAGTTTCGGAGAAAGTGTTTGCAAAGAACGACCAAAGGGCTAGAAAGTTGTATGGCTTGCCAGTATACAAGAGATATCTTGCTGGGGATGGCGATGGCTCCACACTAATTCGCGAAGGTGACGCGATCTTCATAGTAGACTATATGAGAGGTCATAAGACAGGGTTCTACCTAGACCAACGTCCTGCTAGATTACGTATATCAAATATTGACCTTAGCAACGGTACTGTTCTCGACTTGTTTTCATACAACGCAGCCTTCGCGGTACATTCATTATTGGCAGGAGCGTCTGAGGCCCTAATAGTTGAGGAGGATGAGCCCTCTACTAGGATAGCACTGGAAAACCTGAGGCTAAACGGGCATATTGTAAAGGGCCACGTTATGAGGGGGAGGGTGGAAAAAGTCCTCGACTATCTAGTTGGGAGGAAACGGATGTTTGACTTAGTTGTCGTAGATCCACCAGCATTTATACCATCCCCGGAGTTCGTCGACAAAGGTAGGAGGGCTTATAAAGTACTTTTCAAAAACGCTGTCAAAGCTGTAAAACCGGGAGGGTTTATATACGCCTCTAGCTGTAGCTACCACCTTAGCCCATCCGAGTTGCTGGATATGGTTAAGGTTGCAGCTGAGTCACTCGGGTACGAGTCCAGGGTTGTCTTCGAGAACACGCCTTTCAACTCCAACCCCTATACGAGGGTCGTTGACCAGGAACTTAGATATCTTAAAGGATATCTTATTTTGCTAAGCTAGGGCGGAGGGGTTAGTGAGATGGTTGTTGTGGGCCTTATTCACCACGCGCCTACTCCCCCGTATACCTCAAGACAGATACTAGAAGCGGCCAAGGACCTTGGCGCCGACACGGTTTACCTCCGCCCTATTGACTTGTCTATACATGTTGAGGAAACCGGGGAAGTGCGTGTTCTAAAGCGGGGAAGACCTCTTAGACTGGACGCTTTATTCGTACGTGGTCTCCTTAAACCTTCAAGCATTGAGGAAGCAGCGCTTTCAATGGACATAGTGATTGTATTCGAAGAAAATGGTGTCTTGACCATAAATAACTCTAGGGGGATACTCACTGCAAGAGACAAGTTGTTATCAACCATAATTCTAAGGAAAAAAGGAATACCCGTACTACCCTCTGTCGTCTCTATGAGTATGGCTCCTTTACTCCGGTCTTTAGAGGAGTGGGGTAGAGGTGTCATTAAGCCAATAATAGGTAGCCTTGGCAGGGGAGTAATTCCTGTGGACAACCCGGATATAGCGTATTCTGTAATAAGGCAGCTGTTTTCATGGTCTCAACCTGTTTTGCTACAGAAGCATGTGGATAAGCCCGGTAATAGGGATCTGAGGGTGCTCGTGGTTAATGGAGAAGTTGTGGCGAGCTACTATAGGGTCGCGCCTCATGGAGGTTTTAAAACAAATGTTTCCCAAGGAGCCCGGGTTGAGGGCGCAAGCGATGTTGATAGGGATGTACTAGAGGCTGCGATTAAATCCGTGGATACGCTGGGCTTACTCTATGGCGGTGTAGATATTATTATTGCTCGAGATGGATACTATGTCCTTGAGGTAAACTCGATGCCCAACTGGAAGGGCGCCCTAGAAATTGGCGTTAATCCCGCACCAATACTGGTTAGGTCTGTGCTGGAGCTGGTTAAAAGGTGAATGGAGTGGGGTATGAGGCCCTGGTTCCTTTGATTATTGCCACTATTTCGACCCCGGTCTCTGTGATATTGGTGGAGAAGCTCTCAATAAGATTTGGCCTTGTCTCTGACGACGCCCATAAGGTAAGGGAATCGAAAATACCCTCCATAGGTGGGACTGGTTATGCTATTGGGGTTGTTCTAGGCATAATCGCATTACTTTTGATGAAATACTTTGAATTGGGCTTCTGGAGGGCGAGTGAGTATCAGGCCAAGGGTCTTTTAGTCTTTCTTGCGATTGTTATTGTTGCCATGATTATAGGGCTTGTCGATGACCTCTATAAATTGGGTGGTCGCACAAAGGTTGCACTAACACTCATACCTGGGTTGATAGTTGTTATAAGCGATTCTTATGATTACAGGCTGTTTATTCCCTTTATTGGCCAGGTAAACGCGAGCATAGTGTATCCGCTTGTGATTCCAGTCGCCTTCGCAGTTGCGATGAATGCAGTCAATATGGTGGATACACATAACGGTCTGGCCCCTCTTAGCGTTACCGTTCTGCTAACTACCCTTATGGTAGCATACACGTTCTCAAAAGACGACCTTCCAAGTGTTTATAGTTATGAGACCCTTGTGAGCATATACATGGTTTCTCTCGCGGCACTTGCATCATATCTGCCCTTCAACATCTATCCAAGCAGGGTTTTCAACGGCGATGCAGGTTCTCTGACATGGGGAGCAATCTTGGCTTTCCTGGCCATAACATCGAGATTGGAGGCTCTTTTAGTCATGGCCTCAATGCCAATAATAACGAACGGATTTTCCATACTTGCTAGCATAAAGGGGTTTGTCGAGCATAGTCAGCTGGAGGAGAGGCCTGTTAAGGTGGACAAGAAGAACAACATGATATTCGTCAATCCGAGAGATAACGCTCCGCTGTCACTCGCTTCGCTCTCAGTTGCTGCAGGGCCACTAAAAGAACATGAGCTGGTATGCGCCATTGTACTACTGGTCGTCTCAAGCAGTTTTGTCTCACTTATCGTATGGCAGGTTGTCCTCGGGGGGTGAGTAACCGTGGGGCGCATGACTCCCATCGTGATTAAGATAAGTGGGAGCTTCATACAGCCTGATAATCCAGAGCTAATTAAAAGCTATGCTGAAGCTATCATTGATGTATACAGTACAGGGTATAGGCCTATTGTTATTGTAGGCGGGGGAAAGGTTGCTAGGAACTACATAACAGCAGGCAGGAACCTTGGTATAAATGAAGCTCTTTTAGACCTAATCGGGATACAGGTGACGCGGTTGAACGCGAGGCTCCTGATACATGCACTGGAAGGCAGAGCCATGACTACTATACCCGAAACAGTATCCGACTTGCTGAAGGCCTACGAGGACCCTAGTGAGAGGATAATCGTAATGGGTGGCCTACAGCCAGGACAATCGACAAACGCGGTTTCAGCAATAGCAGCAGAGGTTTCGGGCTCTTTTCTTATAATTAATGCTACTAAAGTCGATGGTGTTTATGATAAGGACCCTAAACTCTACAAAGATGCTAAGCTTTTCCGAGAAATAAGCGTAGAAGAACTGAAAAAAATACTAACAGATAAAAGCGCCATGGCTGGCAGATATGAGCTGTTCGATCCGCCAAGCCTGACAATTATATCCAGGAGCAGGATTAAAGTGCGCGTGGTAAATGGTGCTAACCCAGAAAATATAGTAAGAGCAGCTAAAGGGGAGAGTATTGGAACCCTCATTACACCTTAGATAGGTTCTTGGGTATCTTGGAGCAGTATGATTTGCCTCGTAGTCTCATTTGCTATGTTTTCCTAGATGATGACTTTGGTTCTCATAACCCTTATTTATAAATAAATTTTACACCGTATGTTGCTCAACATTCCTATAAGGCAACATCCACTAGCGACACGGTGAACGAGCATGAGCGATAAAGTGAGAATAGCGATAGTGACTGGCACCAAAGCCTACCCGATTATTAAGGAAATGGTTGACAAAGCCAAGTCAAAGCTAGATGACGTAGATATGAGTATCGTTATACTACCAGTGAGTGTAATAGGCATGGTCAACATTGATACCATTAAGCACATTGTTAGTATAAAGAAAGAATTGCTAGAAACCTTGAGACATCATGACTATGTGCTCCTCCCTGGAAAGGTTGTAGGCGATGCAAGTGAGCTCGAGAGGCTAATTGAAAGACCCGTTTATAAGGGCACAACCGAGCCTTCCCATCTCACTGAGGTTATAAAGCTAATACTGGAGGGGAGAGAGCTTAGTCGAATAGAGCCCGCGGATAAGTTTATTGAATCAACGAAATTAGATGCCCTAATAAACACGTATTGGAATGACGTTATCTCGGGGTACGAGGTTGCCTTCGAGATTGGCGGGCTGAAGGTACCTTTAAGAGGCCCTCCTGTAGTACTAGCCAGTGAGACCACTGTCACATTGTCCCCAGAAGAAGCCGCGGAACAGGCGTCCTATTATGAGAGACAGGGCGCGGACATAGTTATAGTCGGAGCCCCTTATGGAGAGGAAACCAGTAAGAGTATTGAGAGGCTCAAAGCTGTTGATAGGGCAGTGTCCAGCGCCCTCATAGCTATTGATTCCGCTAGTCCCCATACACTGAAAAAGGCACTAGAATATGGTGTTGAGCTTGTATTTAGTATTCACGAAGGCAATCTAGAATACTTAGCACCCTATGCTAAGAAAGGAGCCTTTGTAGTAATCCCAGGAAACCCCTACAGGGGCGTGGCTCCCTCGACTGAGGGAGAGGCTATTGCAATGTTGTTAAGAAACCTAAACAAAGCCAGGGACTTGGGCTATGACAGGATATTGGCAGACCTCATACTTCCTCCCCCGATACTGGGACTCTCAAGAGTGATTTCAGCCTACTTAGAGCTGGGAAAAACATTGAAGGATGTACCACTAATGGCAGGTCTTGCGAATGTTACTGAACTCGTCGACGCGGATAGCATAGGTGTGAATGCTCTCTTGTCAATTCTAGCGGTAGAAGTAGGTATAAGCATGGTCCTTGTCTCAGAAGAGTCCTGGAAGGCTGTCGGTTCTACACTGGAAACCCGACTAGGATTAACCCTGGCAAGCGTTGCCAAGGCTAAGGGGGCAGCTCCCGTAGGCCAGGGTATAGACCTGCTACTAGCTAAGGATAAGAAAAAACCCATATCAACCACAGTCTGGAAGAATGCTAAAAAAGTAATAGAGGTAAACGAAGAAAAGTTGAATATCCATGGGCTGGACAAGTGGGGTTATGCAATTATTGATGTTGATTATAAGCTTTCCGAAATTATAGCCTGTATTCACAAATACGGGTCCGAGCCCGTATGCTACAAGGGAGAGGATCCTCTTTCAATCGCTAGGCGGATTTTGAGTGATTATAGAGAATTCACGTTGGAGCATGCCGCTTATCTTGGATTAGAGCTTGAGAAGGCTTACATTGCACTAAAGCTTAAGAAACAATATAGGCAAGATGAAGAGCTTATAAAAACTCTTGAAGAAAGGTATAGGGATCTCGTTAATAGGTTCAGGCTAACTCACAGTGGAAAAACCAGCATTCACTAACTAATTGAATTGTTAGCAGGGGGCAAAAGTATGTTTCTTTTTCCAATGATACTTAACAACTCCGTAGCAAAGAGTGATATAATCTGTAAAGCTTCATTTTAACCAGTGCCTTACAATTTAAGAGGGAGAATAGCAGAAAAGTGGTGGCCAATATGCATAGAAACGAAAGTTTGGAGAGTTTTAAGGTAAAGCATGCAAAAACTGTAGTTTACTTTGGCCTAGGCGCTCTGGCCGAAATCGAACCCACTATTAAGATGCACAAGAAGATTGGCATTATAACTGGTTCTAAAAGTGCACGAATTAGTGGCGCGTTTAATGACTTAGAAGACATGCTTAGTAAATACAGTATAGAATACACGCTCTATGAAGGAATAAGGCCCAACCCCACACTAGCCCAATGCGAGGAAGCAGTAAATGTGCTGAAAAACGAAGGCATAGAGGCTATCGTAGGAATTGGGGGAGGAAGTGTTCTCGACACCGCCAAGATTGTGGCATCTTCTCTGGGAGATGGGAAGCCTTGTGCCTATTACGTTGAAGAGCGAGGTAGCCCCGAGGCTCCTCTTCCACTATATGCTATCAACTTGACTCATGGAACAGGAAGCGAGATTGATAGATATTCTGTAATAAACATTACCCATAGGAGGGAAAAAAGAGGCCTTGTCACAATTTATCCCAAAATCGGTGTAGATGACCCCAGATACACGGTTTCGCTGCCAGAGTTTCAGACAATGATAACCACATTTGACGCCTTCTACCATTCTATTGAGTCCTCTACCGGTCCTCGTTCTAATCCGCTGGTTAGGGACCTATCGAGGAGCGCGGTTGAGAGAATATATCTCTACCTAGAAAGGGCTTTGACAGAGCCTGGCGATGTCGTTGCAAGATATAATTTGTTATACTCCAGCATGTTAGCAGGCATTTCTATCGATTATGCGGGCACACATATAATACACTTGATAGAACACGAGCTCAGTGGAGTTAATGACAGACTTGAACATGCTAGCGGGCTCGCTATCATAGGACCACGCTTACTACCGTATGTGCATAAAAACTCGCCCGAATATTCAGCCTACGTTTTGAAACCTTTAAATAACGAGATAAGAGCTATTAGGGAGCACGCAGAGTTAGCTGGAAAGATTGTGGAGGATTTCCAGCGGTCAATGGGGTTCGATAAAACCCTAGGCGACTATGGGTTTGATAGGAGTGACTTGACTGAGGCAGTTGACAAGGTGTGGAAAACTGCGGTGAAATTGTGGGGAGACAAACCCTTTGGTATTAGTAAGGAAATGGTTTTAGGAATATTGGAGGATTTGTTATGAAAAATCATTGACTTGCTCATTTTCTTCAAGCTATATTGACATACGCTGCCAGTAGTAGTATTGCTGCGGCAAGTAAGTGTGGTTTTATGTCGCCGAAGTCCCCTATTATTGGCTTGTACTTCTCGGTCATCACACGGAATATTATCATTATTAGTCCATAAAGTGAAGCAAGCATTACTGCCAGGTAGGACAGAACGTTCGCTGCGCCAGTTATCGGGTCTGCTATCGTGACTACATTGTAAAGAGAGTATAGTATTAGGATGACGTAGAATAGCGCCAACACGTTGAGCCATCCTGTTTCGCTTTCGACGCTCTCTGATGTTTGCGCTTCCTGCTGCAGGTTTTCTTGCGTCTGCTCCGTTTTTCCTTCCTGCTCCAATTCTTTTAGTTCTTTCTTTAGTTTGGCGAGATAGGCAACGAATAACAGTGCTATGACGCTGCCGCCTATTCCGAGCGCAGCTTCAAGCGCCCTCGTGGCTGCAGATGCACCCTCACCTGCTACAGATTGTGCAAATACGAATGCAGAGTTGATAAACAGCATCACCAAACCCGCGGTTGCTGCAGCACTTCCCCTCTTTAGCAAGCTTGCAAATTGGCCTCCCGCTTCTGCTCTGCTTATGCCTTTTTTCAGCATATGTATTCCGATGACAAGGATTATCAGGGGTGGTAGCATTACAAGTATAGCTTGTCCTATTCTAACAGGTTGTCCGGGGGTTAGTAGTCCCCATATTGTTGTTTGCACCAGGTAGATAATCATTAGTGCACCAAACGCTGTAATCCAGGGTCTCTTTAGCGGGTGCCTACTATCGGATTTGTCTAGAAAGGGTAGTAACACGAGTACTATTCCGGGAAGGAATAGCGTTAGTATAGCCTGTAACAGGATTGGTGTCGCCGGTATAGTTATTATCCCCAGGTCTATTGGCTTGTTTATCGATAGGAAAACAAAGTCAGCTATCTTGTAGAAGAACAGGAAGAACCACGGCGGATATGGTGGGTGCTCGGCTGCTTCTGGGGAGTCCGGTGGAGGACCGGGTAGGGGGTTTATCAGGGGGTGTATGTTTTCCTGTGTCATAGCAACCGCGACTGCGATGAATATTGCGCTCCATAACATTAGAATTATTCCTATCATGTAGAGGAAGTTTATAGGGAACCATGGTACCAGATCCTTCCTTTTTTGATCAATTTTTTCAGGCTTTGTTCTCCACTTTGTGTCCTTATGATGGGGCGTCGGCCCATGTGCTTCGAAGAGTGAAAAGTGCAGCATAAAGAGAAGAGCTAGTAGCCCAGCGAAGAGCACGTGGAATCCTAGTGCCCTCGTGTATGTCTCCTCGGGATTTGTGCCAAGTAGCATGTTTGATATCAAGGTACCC
The DNA here is from genome assembly GCA_027014955.1 of Desulfurococcales archaeon. Classification (GTDB taxonomy): domain Archaea; phylum Thermoproteota; class Thermoprotei_A; order Sulfolobales; family Fervidicoccaceae; genus JALTXS01. The sequence continues at coordinate 41,169 of JALWDA010000018.1, forward strand.
AAGTTCAGACCGAATATTCCGTTTATAACGCCTTTAGCTACGTTTATAGCGTCAGTGCCTACGATGTCACCCACTAACACGTATCCAAAGAACGCCGTTTGCAATGTGGTCAGTAGTAGCAATATTCCAACAAGCCATACTAACTCTCTTGGCTTTTTATAGGCACCTTCGAAGTAGTTTTTAAAGAAGTGTATATACATTGTCAGAATCATTGTGAATGCTGCATATAGGTGCGTAGATAACAATACCTTGCCGAAGGCCACGTTATTCACTATGTTCATCGTCGATTCATACGGTTTTTGAGGGTTATAATACAACAAAAGCAGAAGACCTGATATGAACAACCAAGCCATCGATGCGGCTACTAATGCGCCTAACCACATGTCAATACTGAGGTAATGAAATGGAACCCTATAAAAGGGCACCTCCTTTAGTCCTGCTCTGTCAACTATCCATTCGAAAAGACTCCCACTGTTGGAACCCGCGAGTTTCTTGAAACGGGGCATGCGTATCACCCATGTTCGCTATAGCTCAGATTTCTTAACAACCACTTTATCTCCCACAGGATCGCCACCACAAGTATTGCAAGTTCTCCCAAAAATAACTGGGCCTACTACATTAACAGCATAAAGGTTATCTGTATCTTGCTCCCATTCAAGCACTATTGTGGGCAGTGGTCTTAATGAGGGTTCTGAAAGCACTATAGCTCCCCTGAAGGGATCAAAAGCGGAACCGTGGCACCTGCAAAAGAGTACTCCTCCACGCTCTCCAATTATGGGGGGGTTCGTTGGAAACTCGGTAGATTGACCGGGAGGCACATATTTAAGCTGAGGGTACACACAACCTAGATGTTGGCATATGGCGCTGTAAGCAACTATAGATTGCGAGGGTCCCACGCCACCTGGGAACTCGTATAGTTGCGCTGTAGCTGGCACGTGTTCTGCAAGGTTCTCTGTTTGCCCACCCACTATGTATGAAGGTTCGTTTAGAGGCTCCATGTTTAGCGGTATTCGTAGCGGTTCTACTTTAACAGGATTACCGTTCTCGTCGCCTAAATTGATAAGTATGTTAGGCGTATTCACGAGAGGATAGTTAAACAAGTACATCTTATTTACTTCGAGCTCCGACGCCTTTATAGGGTTCCCATTCTCGTCTACAAGCAGCGAGCGAGGCATCTGCGTTTCCTGCTGGGGTGGGCTTAGATACTTATATACCGGGTAGCCAAAGCCTGCCACTGTACCGACGACGCCAGTAAATGCTGCTATTTTCAGGAATCCTCTACGATCTATTCTCAGTTTTTTTACCATGGTAGCCCCCCTGGTGAGCACTACTGTTTCGATAATATTTTCGTGAAAGAAAACCACTCTTAGCAAGATATAACGTTTTTCGTCATGAAATATATGGGGTTTCAACTCTTCTTTAAACATTGTTAGAAATATTAATTATTATATAAAATTATAAACGATATCTAATTATACAAATATAACTTTGGATTAATATGGGTAATCACCGCGGAATATTCCTTACTGTAGTGTAAAAATGGACATAAGAGTTAGGTGGCACATGATTATGACAAGTACTTATGATTAGGCAAATCCATCATGGCGGGCCCGGGGGGATTTGAACCCCCGGCTACCGGCTTTCCACTTCTTCTTAGAAACCGCAGGCCGGCGCCCTATCCTGGCTAGGCCACGGGCCCTTTTTTTCATGTGATTACTCTGGTTGTGGGATAATAGTGTTTTTTGCACAACATGCTACTGATTTTTATAATTTCCTTATTTCCTTATTATATAAACTAGACTAGTCTAATTGTATGTTCCTTCAATTTTTTAAGCTCACCCGTATTGGGATTCATTACTAGTAGGCTAAAGTCCTCATTTATCCCTATTACTTTGACGATTTCATTGTTTTCAACTATGCTTACCAGGCGTCCTTGTAGTGGTGCGTGTCTTCTATATTCTTGCAACAAGTCTATTTCACGTACTTTAGTTTCTCTTTCGAGGAGAAAAAGCTCCCATAGGATATTACATGCGAGCTCATCTATACTAATGGGTTTGCCCACTAGGTTTTTCAGAGACTCTGTGGGGTATTCTGTATGGGGTGGTTCATTGTTTACATTGATTCCTATCCCAATGGCTATTCTAGCGCTTTTTCCTCTTTCTTGTAGATTGAGAAGAATACCCCCCACCTTCCTATCTAAGCCGGGCGTGTATATGTCGTTAGGCCATTTTATTGATAATAGTAAATTAGTTAGTTTGTAGACCGATCGTATAACTGAAAGAGGAGCTATTGCCTGATAGAGGTGTGGCTCTACCTCGGGGCTTTTTATTATGGTCATATATAGTCCTCCTTTTGGCGATATCCATCTTCGTCCCTTTCTGCCAAACCCACTTGTCTGTTCCTCCGCTATTATTGTGAGGACTTCGTCTTCGTCTACGGAGAAGTAGTTTTCCACGTATTTCATAGTGGTGTCTATCCGTTTAAGTTTTATGAATTTCGATAACCTCAGCTTCATAAGATGCCCGCCATTAGCCACTCAGTGTTCTTCCAAGTAAAAATCCCTGCTAATAACCTTGTCCCAGTGATGGAGTTAGCAGTATGCTAAACAAGAAGTTCCAACGGCTTTATCGGATGCTTAAGTATAGCCTCTTCGTCCATGTTCTCAATTTCTCCCATTATCTCCTCATTACGTAAAGGCGTGAACTCGGCCCAATACTCTGCTTCTTCTTCAAGCGAGAACAGTTTGGCCACCTTCAAAGCGGTTTCTCCCAGAAAGTACCTATAAGCGGTAAATGCTTGCATAACCACCATGAAGCCCTGGAGAATAACCGCATTAAGGTCTATAGAGGATGTTCTTGTGGTGACATTCATTTCAAGTAGGCCATTTAACCTGTTCTTCTCAATACTCTTAAGTAATACCAAAAGCCTTCTATAATCTCCTCGTGCCTTTATTTTCCCCACATGACTTCTCGACGAGTACACTTTAGCCCCCCTTTTAAAAGACGGGCTTAAAAATTGATACAAATTATTCCAGGTACTCCTGCTGAATAATTATGCAGACATATAGTGGGGTCATCTGGTATAATCATTTTATTCAGAATAGCCTATGTTTTCACACAAGCACGTGTTTCCCACGATTTTTGTATAGTGACACTGATTTCAAAGCCTTGCCAGGCGAGATTGCCATGAATATTAAAGACGGTTGCATCCTAACCAGAGAAGGCCTGGGAGAGGCTAAGAGGCTCAAGGTTGCCCTAAAAATATATCTTGGCGTAGACGACAGTATAGTTGGCAGCAGTGGAATAATTGGCCTTCTTAAGGAGATCGAGAAGGAAAAGAGTATAAGGAAAGCCGCACTTAAAATAGGGCTCAATTACCGCAAAGCGTGGTCCAAGCTATATTATGCAGAGAAGAAGCTTGGCATAAGATTGGTTGAAAAGGGCAAAGGTCGCCAGGGAAGCAAACTAACAAAAGAAGCACATTATCTGCTCAAGATTTACGACTATGTCGTATGTAAAATAGGAGAACTAGAGAGAGAAATTGGGCTGCCCATATCGCTGAGGTAATACAAAGAGGGGGACAGTTTGAACGAAGTGGAGGTAATCGTACTAAGCGGCGATGATTTAAGTGGATTATTAGAAGTGTTTAAGCATGACCAGCTTCCGAAGATTATAGTAACTTACGGCAAACCCATTAACACGTTTAAACTTGCTAGAACAAAGGGATACGCCTGGACCAACCACGTGCAAACACATTTTGCCAATCCGCCAGAGGCTACAACCAGCATACCATGGGTCAAATGGCTTGCCGACTTTCTCAAGGAAAGAGCCTATCGATTCCCCCCTGTTTTCAGGTATAAGCCAAAGAAGAGACTGACCCGAAGAGAGTTGCTCAGGATACCAGGGTCACTAGCCGAAAATATCGCGGCCCCCCAGATGGAGACCCCTTGGAAGAGACTATCACCCGTGGTACGCAGGGCACTTTCAAGGATATACTGTGACAAAGGCGCTATTAAGCCCACGGAAGCCTTAGTTGACCCTAATATATGTGACGAGTGCGGGAGTTGTATTGCGAGGGCGCCTCCAGAGCTCATAGGTAACACTATTTTACCCTTCGAGGAAACCGCTGTTCTACTGCGAAATTTATCTAGGAACGGGGTTAAAACCCCTATAGTATATGCTTGCCTGGATAGTGTTGACGAGCTCCTAGAGATTGATTATTATCATGAAAAACCTGTAATAGCAATACCTTCCCCTAATTGGATCAGTTGGTATTTACCTGTACTACATGAGATAACAGGCGTTCCAGGTATACTCTTCTGCAACGCATCATGGCGGGAAAAGACCGGTAACAGTTATCTAACAAAGCTACATGAATTGTCCTCTAAAACACGTTATTTTAAGGTGGCTAAACCTGGTGATAAGCACATAGAACAGCAGACAAGTCCTATTGAACACCCTGTTTCCTATGAGGAAGCTGAAGTTGATGTAATTTTAACCTTAAGGGATCTTAAGGAGAAGCTTTACGGCCTTAGGGTAGGTGAGAAGGTAGAGTCATTTGAAAATACGATTCTTTATTCACATATTATTGAGTTCGATGAAAACACCTGTACCTTATGCGGAGCATGTGAAAAAGCGTGCCCATTCGATGCTATAAAGGTTGAGGAAAACGACACGGAGGCTAGACTGGTATTTAGACCATTTATGTGTATAGGTTGTTTTAACTGCCTAGTAGCCTGCCCTGAAAACAGCATAAAAAGCTTCTCCAGAGCTCAGGGTATTCGCTCGGATGTTGTATTGGCCAGAGACGTGATTTTGAAATGCGTTTCCTGCGGTAAGCCTCTAGGGCCTTCAAAAAGCATAAGACGTGTAGAGGAGAGGCTTGTGGAAAAAGGGTTCCCACCTGAACTTGTAAAAGAGTCTTCGCGATTGTGTAGCGAGTGTAAGTCAAGGGCTTTTCTAGCCAGTCGCCTCCGCTAGAACCCACTCTATGTAGTCTTTATTTCCGCCTTCTATTCTCCAGTATATAACTTCTGGGACCGTGTATGGATGTATCTTTTTGACGTACTCGATGAGTTTTTCTAGGGTTTTACCACTCGTCTTTATTATGAGGAGTTCTTCTTCGTCCTCTTCTATTTTTCCCTTCCACCAATACTTGGACCTCACGTTCGCGATGTTTATACATGCCGCTAGGCGCGCTTCTAATACCTTCTTAGCAATTTCGTCTCCTTTCCCAGAAGGTGTTGTGACTAATACCACGAATGTTCCCGACTCTCCCAAACTAAGGCACCTCCGTTTTTTATCCCCGTTTAAGTAAGATGTATTATTAGTAATAATATCCTATTGTTATTCAACTTAAACAAACTGACAGAAACGGCTACCCTAGACTTCCCCTGTTTGGTTTATCCTAAGTGCTTGCGCCTCGTTTTATCAAAACATCTTTTTACTCTCTCCACAACTCTTTTCATAAGCAGTCTCTTGTAAACAAAGGGCAATATAACCCTTAGAAAACCATAGTAGAATGGGAGGCCTATCTTAGCTCCACTTGCACGTGGGTGACCGCCCCCGCCAAGACAGACCGCTATTTCTCTGACATCCTCCCCTCGCGACCGAAGGCTGAGAGCTCCGTCAACCCTCGCGATTATGGCTATATCAGCTCCTGTTCTCCGTAATAGGAAATTCGCCAAGAAACTTGTAGGGGGGTGTCCTTTTTCCTTCAAAATGAAGACCGCGGTGGTTTCCCCATTTTCTTCAAGTGGTAATACTTTTTTCTTTTTAAGCGCGTCAGTGTATCCCTTAAGCTCTCTGTCCATTTGCTCTTCAAGCTTGTCCCTCCAATCATCGCTCCAAATCTCACATCTAGAGAACCTTTCGAAGAGCCTCCTTCTCTCTAAATCGCCTTTAGCTCCTCTTGGAGACATGGTGACCCTGTAGAGTAGCGGTGCCAATAGATTATCCCATCTCCACACGTCTGCCGCGCAGGTTGCGCTAACCAGGTTACTAATGCAACTTGATAGCAGCTCCGGGACGCTAACGTGCCTATACACAACCCCGGCTGCACAGGTATCCGTTTCGATGAATAATTTCACATTCTCCAAGTTTGTCAATTGGCTAATCCAGGAATCATCCCACTTGTGGTGATCGTACCATTCTACAATAACGCTTCTTCCAACCAAGTTCTTTATATAGCCTATAATGTCGCTTATTGTATCTCTGTTTGCTCCGAGGTCTGTGATCACTATTTTTTCAGGTGGCTGTTTCTGTGCTTCTAGCTCCTTTAAGACTAGATTCAGGCTATGGGGTTCAGTAAAATGTACTATAGTATCAGACCCTATCTCGGGATCTTGCGATATCGAGTTCCCATCTTCAATAACATTCTTCATCAGACTTAAGTGATACACAACGGCTGAAACTACACCGTCCAGGTCGGTGTGCGTTATAATAACTACCTTGGCCAAACCATCGTTCTCCCTCGCAAGTCTCTGAGGGGCTCTTGTAGGCTCTTATATTTAATTACACCCTTTTTATCACATAGTTCATAAAACTGCCTAGATGGATTATCTTTCATACGAGGCTGGGGGCCTTGGATTCTAGGAAATGTTCCTCTTTAGTAAAAATGGAGACTGGGCATGAACTTCTACGGAGCGTTAGGTTGGCATATGTGTGTTCATGTTTCAAAGACAACACACCTGACTCCAGTAAGAGATCCGTGTTTGAGAAACTTCAAGATGCTTTAATGAAAAAACTTTCGAAACACCTGACCGTCGATGGCTTGAGGAGCATGCCCATCGTTAGGGCATTTAGGGATTACTACTGGAGAATAGGGATAGACCCTACAAAGACTAGACCTGCTGGCGAGGCGCTTGCAAGAAGGCTGTTGCAGGCAAGACCGTTTGGTTCCATAAACCCTATAGTGGATGCGGGTAATCTAGCCAGTGCTGAGACCATGATTCCCATCGGTATTTATGACTTGTCAAAGATCGAAGGGACTCTCATTTTAACAGTTTCTAAGGGTGGAGAGAGATTCTACCCGATAGGGGGGAAAGAGAAGGTTCTAGGAAGAGGAATACCTATATTGGTTGATGATGCCGGGAAGGTTTTACATATCTTTCCCCACAGGGATTCACTGCTAACAAGCGTCAGGGAGGATACCAGGTGCATTGTAGCTATTGCAGCGGGAGTACCTGAAGTTGGTGTTGATGACCTTGTCAAGGCCCTCTCCTTGTTCAAGAACTATTCTCAAGAACTTGGTCTAGAGATAACAAGTTGGGAAGGACCGTATGTTGTTCCCTAGCACACTTAGACTCAACATTAAGTAGTAGCCTTGGTGATATGAGTTGGAGGAACAGGTGTACACGTCATCCGAGCTTATGAGAATCTCGCTAAAAATAGCACATGATGCCTCCGCGTTTTTGAGAGAATACCGTGAAGAACATGAACAGATATCGAAGGTCAGGGGCGAAACGTTTAGAGCCGACATACTCGCGGAGGAGCTTATTATCGAAGAACTTGGAAACCAGGGGTTCGAAGGCCTGATAGTAAGTGAGGAAATGGGCGTCAAAAAGCTTGGTGATGATGAGCTCGTGGCAATTATAGACCCGCTAGATGGGACAATTAACTATATCAGCGGCATACCATGGTGTTCGGTTAGCGTGGCATTCGCCGTGAGAAAGGAAGACCAACCAGGGATCGACAGTATCATTGCAGGCACAGTAGCACCCATATTCTACGGGAAGAGTATCAGTTTCTCTGTTGGCGAAGGCATATTTCTAGAGAACGAGAAAGTAAGCCGGTCTCACATAAAGAGTAACTTCGAGGGACTGGGACACAGAATAATAGCTCTATACGAAGACGACCCTGAAGCTATTCCCAGCATTATTAAAATATATAAGGAGTTGGCAGAGCACGTGGGTGAGAAAGGCCCATATGCACTTAAACTAAGGAGCCTAGGCAGTGCAGCTATGGAGCTTGCATATGTGGGACTTGGTAAGATAGGCTATTTTGTTGACCTAAGAGCCCGCCTAAGAATAGTTGATGTAGCTGCAGGCTTAGGCATAATAAGGGAAGCCGGCGGCTGGTTTGGCGATGCGTCTGGAAATCCTCTAGTCCTTAGAGTAGACCGTGTAAGTAGACTCAATAGCCTCATAGCAACCCATACGCGGGGAGATTATGATGTGGTTTTGAGAAGCTTGAGGGGATAAGGCTTGAATGGGCGAGTACTCCTTGTCCCGGTTCTTGTTTTACTTGTGATGGTTCTACTTATACTTAGGTGGAGTCTGGGTCTTGTGGAGTTGTTAGTAATAATTGTTGCGTCTCTCTTCATATTGCTCAGCATTAGAGGGAGCAAAAGACACTGAGTACTTCTGCACACTCTTTTAAAATTTAAAAGACGTTCCTGCTTGTTCTAAAAAACTCCTTCAAGTGCTCATAGGTTCTACTAAGAGTTCTATGTAGTTGTTTAAAGCCTCCTGTAGTTTCTTTCTCTTCCTATACTCTGACAAAACGCCTGTGGTAAACAAGCCTATACCTATGATATCACTTATTATAGGAACGGGAGCTGTCAGAATTAGTGTTGTTCCCACTTTCTTAAGCTTTTCAGTATTCCTAGTATTAGCTTGGTCAATGAATTCTAATGAGTTAGGTATACTTCTTCTTGTATCGAATAATATTCTCTTGAAAGCCTCTAGAGCGTGGACTTCTTCCTCTATAACCTCTTTTATAAGCTTATAGTCATTCGTGCTCCTTGTCTCAGTCCTTACATTTCCTAGCCTGGAGCTTCCGTCCACTAGTTGACCACCTTTACAATTCTAGTAGAGAACACATTCTTAACATCCTGATTGTAAATAAAATGCGTAAACAGCATTAAAACAGGAGAGACCTCAAATTACAGCTGGAGGCCGAGAATATGGACAGAGTGTATAGTGGTAAGATAATACGTGTATACGCAGGAGAAGTTGAGCTTCCCCGGGGACGTAAAGCCTTCAGGGAGTATGTTGAGCACCCTGGAGCGGCTGTCATACTTGTAAAGAAGGGCGGTAGAATAATCCTGTTAAGACAATATAGGTATCCCGTGAAAGAGTGGATACTAGAACTGCCTGCGGGAACGATAGAGCCTGGTGAGGACCCTTTGGAAACCGCAAAAAGAGAACTTGAAGAAGAAACAGGTTTGAAGGCTCTTGAGATGGACTTACTAGGATGGTTTTACACAAGTCCGGGCATTTCCACAGAGAGAATGTATGTATTCTACACGGAAGATGTAGCGGAGGGTAGTTTAAAGAGGGATGTCGACGAGCTTATACAAATACTAGAGGTGGAGGAAAACGATGTGTTAAAGATGATAGAAAGTGGACAAATAAAAGACGGAAAAACCATCGCTGCATTAATGCTGTATTCATTGAAGAAAGACGAACTAAATAAGGCCAAAGATAGGTAAAGGACTGTGCTGTCCGATTTTTGTGACACTGATGTTTTCGCGCCATTTTACATTATCCTTATCCTGGCCTTACTCGACTTGAGCGCTTCTCTAAAAAAGCTAGTATTTTTAACATCTTCTACATAGGGCCATCGTTCCCGTTGCCTATAAATCGCCCCAACATCAATCTCTAGCCTCACCGCCTCCTGACGCGGGCCTGACTCATATATGACCGTGCCTGCGGGGTCAGCTACTATGCTTCCACCTCTTACAGCGCGTCCATCCGGGTACCTCGTCCCAGTAAGAAGCACGCTAGCCCAATACACCGTGTTCTCCGCTGCCCTGGTTCTAGCGATGCTTCTCCAGAGGTTTACCCTGTTCTCGGGTATGCTACTTGGGTTTATAATTAATCCAGCTCCCTTAATCGCAAGCATCCTGCTGACCTCAGGATACATCGCATCAACGCATATCACAATCCCTACATTTGTACCCCCTATTTTTATCACATCCAGTATAGACCCCTGATCTATCCTACCCCGCTCACCCATGGGTTTGCTGGGAAACCATTTCTCTGAAACAATATAGTGGAAACCCTGTGGAGTTATCAGAGTTGCAACGCTTTTTACAGAACCCTCCCTTTCAATATAGTGTGCCCCAGTTGATATCCATAGGCCTCGCTCCATCGCCAAGAAAGTGAAAGGCATAGTAACCTCGACAAAGTTCTCCAACGTGAGAATGTTCTGGGTCATCCAAAGCTCTGGGAAAACCACTAACTGTGGAATATCCTCAGTACTCTGCATGTTAGAGACTATTTTCATCCCACGCATAACGTTTTTTTGAACATCACCATGCTCTCGCTTGAACTGTACTAGTATTAAACTCAACTTATCCTTTTCCATGACCCCTTTTTCACCTTAAACAGGAATGTATCCAGCCTCTCTTACTTCACTTATTCTAATATCAACCCTGACCAGGTCCCCTGGTGCGAACGTCTGGGTTACGACACCAATGTCTCCCACATAAGCCTCCATTTTCTTCATGGGATGTTTTAATAGCAAAAGTTCCCCAACGTTTAACGAGCCCACAATATCCACGGCAACAATGTATCCATTGTGGTATATAGGTACTTTTGCGGGCATTACCAGGATTGGTCCCAGTGGCTCTTCTGAGTATATTGATAGATATTTCCTCCCCCCTACACTTAGCATGTTTAATATAATGGGAGAAATCTTGATAGCTATTTTTCCATCCTGCGAGTCAATCGCATATACGACCAACATGTATTTTTCACTATCTGATGAAATGGGTAGTAACAAGTTACCGGGAGAGGCCTTAAGGTAGGGGAAGTATGCCTCTTTAGAAACCATGAATCCCGGAGGATGTGTCGAGTGATAGGCTACAATTTCTGACAGGCCGTTATAACGTAGACTATGGGGTTTTGCAACATAGAGGTCTGCTCTCCCGCTGATCACCTTAATTACATAACCAACTACTATACCCTCGATACTCATTGTACGTAGCCTTTGTCTCTCGTTGAGTATTTCTATAACATACAGATCCCCTAGACCCGTAAGATAGGCTGAGTGTGTTGATGTTAACGTGTCGATTGTTATCACTGTCGTGTTTCTCGATAGCTTGACCTGATTTGGCACAACTATGGGAATACGGCTCTTACCAAGTTCTATGAATGCTTGAATAGAGTGTTGAGGCAGGCCCTGAGCACCGAATTCTACTTTGGCCCCACTCATTTCTTTCGGCCGCATTTCGACTTCTTTTATCAAGCTAGCCTTAACTATGAGCTCTTCTTCGTTTGAATTCATGGACATAATTAGTATTCTTAACGAACTGTTTTCGTATAGCATTCCTTTTTCTCGCAGTTCCTTAACCTGGTCAAGCGACACGTATAATGTTGTTCTTTTCCCACTCAACAGGCCGTGATCCAATAGAACCAGTTTCTCCACGTCATTTTTAGCCTCGCTATTATGGTCCCATCCGCCTACCCATACTATAGTGTATGGTAGAGACTGGTTGACAATATCCCTTTGAGTCTCTACCGTTATTTCTATAATGCCTTCATCATTGAGGAATTTGTTCACATCAAGGTCCACAAATATTGTATCATATTGTTTCGCCTTTACAGTCTTCACAAGAATAACCTGAGTATAATTATAAATTTTTAGAACAGGTGTATCAGAGGGCTTTGACGAGAAAGTAACCTGTATGGTATCCTCATTCCTTTCAATTCTTTTTACACCTATCCATGCCTCATCATGACCGACAATGCCTAGGAGTGCACCAAGATTTAGCATTCCGGGGCCCTGCATGTATGATGGGTACCCCAAGTCAGTAGATGTAAGATATAGCAGTTTCTTGACGTAGCTTGACGTTAAAGGCGGCAGGCCTTCGTTCTTCGCCTTCTGGACCAGCAATGCTAGGGAGCCTGACACTATGGGGGCAGCCATGCTTGTGCCACCAAAAACGTCTATAGCTCTAGTCCCATCACCTAGACCGTTAATAATAGCTGATGGGATAAGCGCATATGCGCCAGGAGCTACGATGTCTGGTTTTGGCGATAATGATGCTGTCGGCCCCCTGCTACTCCATGATATGATGCCCCCACCTATCCCCTGGGGTATTAGCAGATGGCCGAACGAATCGTATATGGGTTTTCCGAATATTGTCGAAGCGCCTACTGTTATGACCCTACTACTTGCTCCTCCCATCGCAATGCTGCCTATGCCGGGACCCTCATTGCCTGCGGCAAACACTACTATAGTTCTCCTAGTTATGTTCTCTAAATGATAGGAGACGGGGTCGTTCCCCGGTATGAAGCCGGGCCCGTCTGCTAGTAGGGTGGCCTGCCAGTATAGTATGCCCCAGCTGTTGCTTATTATATCGGCCCTATGGTTTCCTGTGTACTCCCATGTACCATTATTGTAGTCGTGGCCACTCAGCCAGTATAGGGCGGCGACAACGTTTCCGGCAAAAAGGGCGTTAGCTGCCGCTATTTTGGCGCCTGGTGCTATTCCTTCGGATTCTATTATGGTTAGTCCATCTGTGCTTGGCATGAAGTACTTAGCTTTTTTTCCTACAATAATTGACGCCACCGAGGTCCCGTGACCTAGGGGGTCGTAAAACAGGCTGAAATAACGTCCCTGGGGGTCAAGACCGGGGTAAACGCCGCTCGCCAGGGGTTCCCAGGCGGTTTCCCAACTGCCTTCTCCGATGAAGCCGGTCTCGTTTATGACGCCAAAGGCATCATAAACATAGCCGCTTATTACTCCGAGGGAGAAGTCATATACGTTATCTCCGTTAAGGTCTATACCAGCCATCCCTTCTCCGAGCCTTAGCGGCTTCTCGTCTCTAAAGCTGAAATCAAGCATCTCTATCTGAGGAGGCTCAGCAAGTGCTCCAAAAGCGTAGAGGATACCACCTATAGTGAACCATGTTGAGGAGAGGTCCAGGTATACCGTATCGTAGATCCCCGGTTTCTCCGTGTCAACCATAACAGCGGGCACCAGGTAGCCTACGCCTGGCAGACTCCCGCCCAGTAGGTAGTTGCTCGGGAAGCTAAAAGCTACCATGAAGCCAAACTTGTAATAACCACTTTTGCTTTCAACAGGTGGAGCAGCCCAATCAAAGTCGATATAAACCCTAGCCTTACCATAAGTGGGTATAAATATTTCTACGTAATTGTCTTTTGTAGCAAGCATTTTTGTGTACGGATTTCTGTAGGTTACATTAAGCGGTGTTATCGCGAGGCCAAACGAGTCAGCATCAAACAACATTGGAAAACCCCTTTCATCGAACGCTATCTTCTCGAAACCCAGACTCTTCGAGAGAAAGTCCACGCCAGTATCAACTATGCCAACTACAACACCCTGCCCCGTGAGGTTTACCTCACTCGCATTTATCCATTTTAGGACATCATCCATGGTAGGCCCGCTCGCCTTTGACGCGAACTGGAAGGGGGTTTTAGGTGGTCTTTCTAAGAATATTGTTTTCTTGAAAGGCACGCCAATGGCTAGAGGGTTGTTAGTGAAGGCTTCTACGCTTACTAGCCTAACTCCGGGAGGGGCCACGAGAATAACGTTTCCTTCATAAACCTGTGTGTGTAGCTGTAAGGTACCTAGGAACGAAATGCGGCTTCCAACAAATTCTTCGTTATAAACTGATGAGTACGAGCTTACAATACCTGCTCCCAACATTGTAATAAGTGTCACTAGAAGAAGACTTTGGACAACTAAAATTGTTATTTTTAGACTCTCCATACTACTCGCCGGATTTATTTTTGATAATTTAATCGTATTTGGATTTGGTTTCTCGTCTTAAAAGCTTGGCTTAATAAGAAGAAGAGGGTCTATTAGGTATTCATTGAGGAGTTGCAGCTTATGGGGGAGGACGTAGGGCCTTCCAAGAGCTTTTCACTTGCGTTTTTATCGAGTTTATCTCTGGATAAAGACTTAAATTTCCCAATCCTAATGTCACGGTTTAATACAGCCGTAAGCCTTTACAATAATATGAAGGGGTGGAATAGGGGGTATCGGAGGCCAGTTGTTGCTTGAGAAAATCCCCTCTATCATGAAAAATGTTAAGAAGCTGGCTGAGCTAGGTGATGCGAAGAGCGTTGCTAGACGACTTTTTGTCACAAATAGCTTCGACGCATTGCTGACATCTCTAGGAGTGGTCCTTGGCCTATACATAGGAGGAATCACACAGCCCAGCGCATACATAGGGGGAGTTCTGGGGGGCAGTCTCACTATGGGGTTTTTCAGCGGATTCCTCGGGGCTTTCTTCTCAGAAAGAGCGGAACGTTTGAAAGAGCTTAAAGAGATGCAGGCTCATGTAATGAAGGACCTCTCCCAAACCATATATGGGAAAATGACTCGATACGTTCCCATATATGTAGCGTTCTGGAGTGGACTAGGTGTAATCATGTTCCCTATAATCGTTGTTTCGCCCTTCCTATTGTCGCTAGCTGGCATGGTGAAACCGGGTCACGCTATTGTTGCAAGCGTTGTTTTGGTGAACCTTATCATATTCCTCCTTGGAGTTTACCTAGGTCACATTAGTCGTGAAAACAAGGTTAAGACAGGGGGCACAATGCTTGCAGTTAGTCTAGGGGCGACATTTATCTTGTTCATAGTATCCAAGCTAACCTAGGAAAAACACATACTATAGTGTAACACAATGCGGTTATTTTTGCAAGGTTATGTCAGTTTTATTTATTTACTTGCTTTATGCCAAAATTCCCAATAGGTGGATGGGCCGTGACGTTGCCCGATAAGGAGACTATTCTGAATGAAATCGTGGAGAAATTGGGCGAAAAACGCGTTAGCTCTGAAGAAAGGTTAAGGAAAATTGAAAATGATCTTGAAAACACGCTTTCGACAGAGCTCCAAAAGCTCAAAGAAGAGCTTCTAGAAAAGCTAAAATAGCGTATTCGGTCCTTTATGATTATACCCTGTCCTAGTCTTCACTGTTCTTATAAAACACCTCGCTTGACATCATGAGTGAAAGTATGGCGAAATTTATCCTGTTTATAAC
>JALWDA010000019.1 GCA_027014955.1 Desulfurococcales archaeon
CCCCTGGCAAGGGCCCCCCAGAGCGCCTAGCCCCCCGGGCCTTTTTCCCCAGTCCCAGACTTCTTGCTACAGAGGGTTAGGTCCAGGGCCAAGTGTTTTTAACACCCCCACCCCATACCAGGCCCCGTGGTAAGATATGGCGCCCCGGGACCTGGCCCTCGTGTTCCTCTCCAGCATGGCCCCCAGCTTCGAAGGAAGGTACGCCCTACTGGCGGGCATAGCCCTCGGCCTGGACCCCCTAGTCTCCTTCGCCATAGCCAGCCTCGGGGTCTCCCTCGTCGCCGTGGTTCTCGCCCTGATCATGCCCCTCATAGACTCCTGGGCCAGCCATACGAGCTTGGTAGTGGTGCGTGGTCTCTATCAGATGATAGTCCTCCGAGCCCGGAGGAAGGCGGGAAAGTACATCCGCTACGGGCTCCCCGGGCTCATCGCATTCGTGGCAGTGCCCCTCCCCGGGACTGGCGTGTGGACCGGGGCGCTGGTGGCCTTCCTCTTTGGCCTCCCCCGCAGGACCACCCTAGCCGGGCTCGTGGCGGGGGGGCTTCTCTCCAACCTGGTCACCTTCTCCCTCTACCTGGCCACGGGCGGGGTGCTTGGCGCCTAGGTGGAGCCGGGCTTGATCTCCATGGCCTGCCTCTCCTCTATGGCTTTCGTGAGAGCCATCTTGGCCAAGCCGGGGGTCTTCTCAAAAAGTGTCCTCCCCCTGAGGGCCTAGAGGACCAGGGGATAGGGCGCGTATTCGAGGACCAGTACATCCACCTTTTTGAGGAGACCTGTCGCATGGTACAGTCTTTCCTCCAGCCACTCCTCCAGCTCTGCCTTGTAGTAGGGCCACCTGTCGAAACCCACCCTGTACAGTGTGTGCACGGCCACGTCTATGTCCCTGACAGCCGTGTCCTCCCGGAGAATGCTCCCAAACACAGTAGCGAGGGCTACCTCTCCCCGGCCTTTTAGGGCCTCCTTCAGGACCCTGAGGATCCTCTCACGCTCGTCCCAGGGCAGGTTAAGGGGGCGCTTCTTCCTCTCCACAATCTCCCACACTATGGGCAAGGCGGTGCATCACCTCCAAGATGCGCTGGACTTCACCCAGCCTCTCCCGGGTCTCCCGGTGGAGCCTCTCGTCATCCACCTCCCAGTAACGGTGGACTATCACGTCCCTCAGGCCCACCAGGCTGTTTAGGGTAGATGCCTCACGTGCACCTATGAGCCCGCTTTCGCGGACCTCTCTTATCACGTCCCGGTAGCCGAGCACAGGGCGGAGGCCCCTGCGTGACAGGACTATGAGCAGGTCGATGAGGGCCTCAAGCAACTGTATGACCAGATAGCGTAAAGAATAACGCGACCGGGGGGGAAAGGAACTCGTCCACGGGCTCCTAGGCGACGTCCCTCATGGCCTCGAGGGCTTCTTCCGCCTCGCGGAGAAGGCGCTGGACCCGGGCGCACTCGGGGTCGTCCAACATTTTTCCCCGATAAGTGTTTTTGGGTTAGCCTTATAATTGAATGACCCCATAAGACTGGTGGAGCACCCAAGGGGAGGAACCCATATGCTCAGCGAGTACGGGCTCATCGTTAGGAGCTATAGGGAGGGTATGCTGAAGGGCAAGACGGTGGTGATAGGCTTCCCCGGCATGGCGCTCGTGGGCAAGGTTGCGGCTGACACCCTGGCGGAAAAGCTGGGAATGGAGCCCGTGGCGAGGATGTACACCTTCTACGGCCCCGGGAGCGTGGCGGTGGACAAGGGGATCCTTAAGCCCGCGGAGATAACCATCCTCTCCTCCCCCCGCCACACCCTCGCCGTTGTCACCTCGGGGTTCCAGCCCCCCGATGAGCAGGGGCAGAACCGGGTGGCCCACGGCCTCCTCGACTACCTATCCTACGCGGGCGCCCGTGAGGTCATAGCGGCAGCCGCCTACGTGAACCCCCAGCCCAGCGAGGAGAGGAAGGTCTTCGTAGCCGCGTCGAGCAAGCCCCTCCTAGACGCCCTCGCCAGGCACGGGGACATAGAGATGGAGGGGGCCATATCGGGCCTCAACGGCCTCGTCCCCGGCCTTGCCCCCATATATGGGATGGACGGGGGGGTGGTCCTGGGCGAGACGGGCGAGATCTACGTGGCGGGAGGCATCGTGGACTACCGGGCCGCCGCCGCTGTGGCCCGGGCCATAGCCGCCTACGCCGGCCTGGAGCTGGACCTCGCCGACCTCCTCGAGCAGGCCTCCCGTGTGGAGGAGCAGATAAGGGCAAGCATAGCAGCCGCCGCGAGGGAGGAGAAGGAGAAGGAGCAGGGCAAGGGCGAGGGCGGCCCCGTCACCTACATGTAGCCCCAACACCATGTACAGGTGGGTCGCCCATTGCCAGCCCAGACAGCAGCCCCCCACACTCCCTCTCCCCACGCGTACCTCGCCCGGCTTCTCCCACGGGTCCCGGGGAGGCTCAGGGGAGTGCTGGGTGAGATAGACACCCTCGTCTCCCAGAGCCGGGTCGTTGAAACGCCCCATGGGAGGAGGGTGGTGAAGGACTACAGCCGCCCCATGGGGGTGGCGAAGTGGGTCCTGGGCCTCCTCCCTCCAGCGAGCATCCACTACCCCTACGAGACTAGCGCGCTGGGGAGGCTCCTGAGGGAGGAGAGGTTCTATACCCGTCCCCCCCCGGGGGTGAGGGTCCCTAGGGTCTACGAGGTCGACTACCGCAGGACCGTGATGGTTAAGGAGTACATAGAGGGCACCCCCCTCAGCGTCCCCGGGGAGCGGGAGGCAGGGGTCTTGGGCGACGCCCTTGGTAGGATACATTCTCAGGACTACTGTCTGGGGGACACCAAGCCCAGCAACTTCCTAAAAACCCGCGAGGGTCAGGTCGCGGTCATTGACGCGGAGCAGGCCCTGACGGGCTGTGGGGATGAGGAGTACAAGGACTGGGACACCGTGCTCCTCATGGTGTTCCTCTACTACGCCGACCCCCTGACGCCCCTGGCCCGCTACGGGGATGCCCTATCCAGTCTCCTGGATGCTTATATGAGGCATCGCGACTTTGGGCGACGGTCACTGGAGAGGGTCCACTCCCTCCTCCTTCTCCTCCCCCCCAACTATGCGGGTGTGGTGAAGAGACTCCTAGCCTAGCCCGGGGGGAGTAGTGTTATTACTCGTGGGGGAGAGATTTTAAAGGGTGACAGGGTTGGCCGTAGAGGCCATCATCCTCATAAACACAGTCCCCGGCCGGGAGCTGGAGCTCCTCGAGAGGATTGCGGGGCTCCCAGGGGTCAAGTCTGCGTACATGGTCTACGGCACCCACGACCTAGTCATCCTAGTGCATGCCGGCAGCAACGACCGTCTCAAGAAGCTGGTGTCCGAGTACCTCCGCAGGATGGAGGGGGTCCTCAGCACCACCACTCTGGTGGTCGCGGCCAAGAAGGAGCCCGGCAACCCGGCCTTCTAGCCCCGGTCCCCCACAGCCCGTGGCGCTGAGGGGGCGTTATCTTATTAGACCGCGCCTGGGGGTTACCATAGAGCGTCCCCCGCCTGGAGGGGGGTCTCGTCACCTTCCTTGAGAGGGGAGCCCGATGGACTTGAGGCAGAGGATAAGGACCTCCCAGGCCCTCGAGCTTGAGCCGGGGAGTAAGGCGGTTGTCGCGGGCTGGGTTGATAGGCTCAGGATTGTGGGGAAGATCGCCTTCGTGATACTCCGTGACCTGGACGGCCTCCTACAGGTGGTTGTTAAGAAGAACCAGGATCCCCAGCTCTACGAACAGGTGGTGGAGCTGGGCCAGGAGGATGTGGTTGCCTTCAAGGGTACCATGGTGGAGAGCAAGGCAAGCATAGGGGGTAAGGAGCTCGTCGCGGAGGAGATGAGGCTCCTCGCCAAGGCTCAGAAGCCCCTGCCCATAGATCCCCACGACTGGGAGAAGACGGGGCTCTCCAAGAGGCTGGACTGGAGGTTCCTCGACCTGAGGGCCCCCCGTAACGCGCTGATATTCAGGGTCACCGACGAGGCGGTGAACGCGCTTAGGGACTATTATCGGGGACAGGGCTTCGTGGAGGTCCACACGCCCAAGCTCGTGGCCGAGGCGACCGAGGGGGGCGCGGAGGTCTTCCCCGTAATATACTTTGACAAGAACGTTTTCCTCGCCCAGAGCCCCCAGCTATACAAGCAGATGATGATGGCAGCGGGGTTCGAGAGGGTCTTCGAAGTCGGCCCCGCGTACAGGGCGGAGAAGCACCACACCACCCGGCACCTCACCGAGTTCGAGAGCGTGGACATCGAGATGAGCTTCATAGAGGACCACGAGGACGTCATGAGGATGGTGGAGAGGGCCGTGATACACGCCATTGACCGAGTCAGGACGAGGTACGGGGAGCGGATAAGGGAGTATTTCAACGTGGAGCTCACAACCCCGAGGGACGTGCCTCGCCTCACGCTGAGGGAGGCCCACGAGCTTCTCAAGAAACACGGCTACACGCCCAGCGATCCCCTGGACCTTGACACTGAGGGGGAAAAGAAGCTGGGAGAGATAATGCAGAGGGAGTACGGGGCCGAGCTCTTCTACGTTACCGAGTACGGCTGGGAGGGGAGGCCCTTCTACACGATGAAGAAGCCCGAAGACCCCCGGTACACCAGGAGCTTCGACCTAATATACCGGGGCCTGGAGCTGGTCAGCGGGAGCCAGAGGGAGCACCGCCCCGACGTGCTGGCGGAGCAGATCAGGGAGAAGGGGCTCAAGGTGGAGAACTTCGAGTTCTACATAAGATTCTTCCGCTACGGCATGCCCCCCCACGGCGGCGCGGGCCTGGGACTGGAGAGGTTCGTGGCCAAGCTCCTAGAGCTCGGGAACATAAGGGAAGCCCGCCTCCTCCCAAGAGACCCCGAGAGGATAACCCCCTGACCCCAGAGGTTTTGCTCGGCTATTACCCCCCCACCTGTGGATAACAAAAACAAAGCCTCTCATTTTGAGGACCACAGTCCTTTTCACGGGAGCAGATATAAGGCCAGCCATACACATTCTAGTGGAGCCGTGTGAAACCAGGCCATATCTCTTCCCAACACCGTGCGCGTTCCTCCACTGAGCATATGAAGACAATGAAAACGGAAGGAGTGTCACAGCCATGTACGCTGGTGAGGACAGGGTCCTGCTACTGAGGTACGGAGAACTCTCCATAAAAGGGGCGTTCACAAGGAGGCGAATGCAGAGCATCCTGGCAAGGAACGTTGAGAAGGCGCTGGAGAAGGAGGGGGTGGACCACAGCGGGGTAAGGGTCACCCAGGGAAGGATAGTCGTGTGGAGCCCCAGCCCACTAGAGGAGGGATTAG
>JALWDA010000020.1 GCA_027014955.1 Desulfurococcales archaeon
ATTATCTTGAGCTCGTGGCCGTAGAGGGGGGCTAGGGCGTGCTTTCCCTCAAGGTGCTTGTACCTCTCGTCGCTGGGGTTGTATATTAGGGCCCGGCACCCCGCGAGGAGCTCGGGCCTCGTGGTCGCTACTATGGCGTCCTCTCCAGTCTCCTTTATGCGGAACTTGATGTAGTAGAGGCTCCCCTCCCTCTCCTCGTACTCTATCTCGGCGTCGCTCAGAGTTGTGCGGCAGCGGGGGCACCAGTTCACGGGCCTCTCAGCCTCGTACACGAGCCCCCTTTTCCAGAGCTCTATGAAGGTCGCCTGGGTGAGCCTCCTGTACTCCTCGCTATCGGTCCCGTCCCTCCAGTACTCGTAGCTGCAGCCCACCCTCCTCCATATCCTGACGAGCTGCTCCTCGGTCTCGTCCAGCCTCTCCCTGCATAGCTGGAGGAACTTCTCCCTCCCCTCGGGTGTCGAGGCCATCTCGTGAGGGTTAACGCCGAGGGTCTTCTCCACGTAGACCTCTATGGGCAGGCCATTACGGTCCGCGTAGAAGGGAAGGAGGACGTTGTAGCCCATCATCCTCCTGAACCGGGCTATTATGTCGTGATGCGTGTAGTGGGCCGCCCCACCTATGTGCCAGGCTCCGCTTGGGTAGGGTGGGGGCGTGTCCACTATGAATGGGGGCTTCTTGCCCAGGTCCTCCTCCCTGAACCTCCCGACTCCCTCCCTCTCCCACTGCTCTATGAGCTTGAGCTCCTCGCTGGGGTCCCAGCGCTTCTCGGCTATCTTGGGCTTGAACTGCAAGGGCTGACCACCTGTGCCGGCCTGGGTTGGCCTGGGGGTATGTTTATTGGTCGATTTGGGCTTTAATATTGTTGGCACAGCGGTTTGTAAAGCCCTTTCTTTGAAGAGGTGAAGCATCGTGGCGGTAGTGAAGCTGAGTGAAGAGGTGGATGTGGGTCCCGGCCTCCTCAACAAGTTCCTGGAAGCCTACCCTTTGCTCAAGAAGGCCTACGATGTCCTGACGAGGGACAGCGAGTACGCGGCGCTCGTGGAGATGAGCAACATAATGGCCGTCAAGAGGCTCCTCTACAACGACCACGGGCCCGTGCATGCCAAGATTGTGGCAGGCAGCGCCCTTGAGATATTCGAGCGCCTGGTGGAGAGCGGGGTGAAGCCCACGACCCTGGAGCACCGCACCGCGGAGAACTACGAACAGGCCCTCCTCGTGGTGCTCCTGGGCACCATGCTGCACGACGTGGGGAACAGCGTTCATAGGAGCAACCACGAGCTCCTGGGGGCCCTGTTGTCGAGGAGCCTCGTCAGCAGGGTCCTGACGCGCGTGCTGGGCCCCAAGGTCGACGCCAAGAGAAGGTACATGCTACGCCAGGAGATACTCCACGTCATATACTCCACCGCCTACGACGTCCAGTCCCTAACCGTGGAGGCTGGTAGCGTCAAGATAGGCGATGGGACAGACATGTCCCAGGGAAGGGCACGGTTCCCCTACAGGCTGGGCAAGAACGACATACACGCGGTCTCCGCCCTGGCGATTGAGAAGGTCACCATATCAAGCGAGGAGGGAAAGCCCGTCGTAATAAACGTGTACATGAGGGAGAAGGCGGGAGTCTTCCAGATAGAGAGGGTCCTCCAGCCAAAGATAGCCACCAGCGGGCTTGAGAAGTACGTCGTGGTACGCCCCTTCCACAATGGCAAGGAATTCAAGATATAGGAG
>JALWDA010000021.1 GCA_027014955.1 Desulfurococcales archaeon
TCTCAGAGCTCGCAGGCATAGGTATAGGCGCGGTGGAGCCCAATATCGGCGACCCCACCCGCTTCGACGCCAAAAGCTACCACAAGGCCGCGGGGGAACAGGGCCTATCAATAGCCGCGGTCTCAACGGGCCTCTCCACCCTCTTCCACCAGACCGACCTCTCCCACCCCGACGCGGGGCACAGGGAGAAGAGTCTGGGCATTATGGCGCGGTTCCTGGAGATAGCCCGTGTGCTCGAGGCCCCCGTGGTGGTCGTGGGGGTCGCCCGGGGCCGTTGCAGGGACGACTGCAACTGGGCCGAGAAGAGGCTCCGTAGCAGCCTAAAGGCTCTGGATAGACTTGCTTCGCGGGCGGGGCTACGGGTTGTGCTGGAGCCCCTTAACAGCTATGAGACGGATCTGGTCAACACAGTTGAGCAGGCCCTGGGCGTCATAGAGGGCCTGGAGAGCGTGTATATCCTGCTCGACACCTTCCACGCCATGCTGGAGCACGAGTCCCCCCAGAAGGCGATAGAGGCGGCGGGGGGCAGGATAGGTCACGTGCACTTCGCGGACTCCAACAGGAGGGCCCCCGGCCGGGGTGTCCTCGACTGGGCCACTATACTCGACGCCCTGGAGAGGGCGGGATACAGGGGCTATGCGAGCGTGGAGGCCAAGGTTATGCCTAACTACCCGGAGGAGCTCTCCCACGCCCTGGAGACGATAAAGAGGGCCGGGGGGAGCCCATAGCAGTCCATTGGGCGGGTTTTCAGAGGAGGCCCTCCTCGAGAATCCTTCTCCAAACCGCCTCGTATTCGTCCAGGAACCCGCCCAGCTCCCCCTCCTCGAGGACCCCGCTCAGCACCACGTCCCCCGCCTCGCTGAGGTCTAGCCTAACCCGGCGGGACTCTTTCTCCACGATTCTCCGGAGCCTCGCTGCGAGGGACCTAGCTTGCAGGGAGCCGTCGTAGGGGAACAGGGGCTCGCTCTCGGCCATGAGGTGACCGCTCTCCTCGTAGAGCAGGACATGCACCCTCCCGCCCGGTATGAGCTTCCCCGCGGCCTGGTACTCCTCCCCCTCGACCAGGACGGGGGCGGTCTTGTAGCCCCTTGCCTCAACCTCTCTCACGAGCCCTCTTTCAAGGAGGTCTCCCCTTCCCAGCTCCTTTAGCTCTCCCCTCTCGCCCCCACCCAGCCTGTCGAGAAGGTGTATGGCGCCCAGCACCAGACCCGCGGCCCTCCCGGGCGTGTATATCTGGCTCACCCCGTAGAATATGCAGAGGGCCCTCCCCGGGGGCCAGTAGTATAGGCCCCCAGGCTCCACCCTCTTCACAACCTCGGAGCCCTCGTAGTCGGAGGGGGGTATGGGGGTTGTGAAGTAGATCTCCTGCTTCCACTTAAGCAGGTCCACCCTCAGGGGGAGCCTGGCCTCCAGGCTGGCTGGCCTGGGGTCCATGGCGAGGGCAAGCCGTGTGCGTATGCTTGGTATTTCCAGGGCAAGTGTGCCCGGGCTGGGCATATTTTACCCTCCTCATGCGCTTCTGGAGGCCCACCTCTTTTAACCGTATATAATAATAATTTCCACCAAGACTGATGGAGATTAGCTTATATAGTCTAGCCGAGAACCCACAGCTTGAACACAAGTATAAATCACGACCATTATAACCACCAGCCCCGGCCCCCGGGTTGCCCCATGCCCGAGCCTGGCAACAG
>JALWDA010000022.1 GCA_027014955.1 Desulfurococcales archaeon
TACTTACCCTCCCCGGGAGAGGGGCATCCTATGACCTCTAGGAACCTATTGGCCTGTTCTGCTTCTCCTCGTTTGTAGCTTCTTAGCATGTTGAAGAGTTCGCCCCCACTGCCCCAAACTTTGTCTTCAAGGCCCCTCCACAGAATATCGGCGTGGGTGAGGACGAAGGAGGCGAGCGAGGTAAAGTTGCGGGGCCTCCTACGGGTGCTCGCCCTCCCGAAGTCTATGAACACCACGTCCTCACCACATACCCTAACGTGCTTGTGGGGCCTCACAATCTCCCCGTGGTCGACCCCCAGCCTGTCAAGCTCGAGGGCGGCCTCCAGCATGAGGCAGACCGTCCTCTTATCTAATTCTCCTCTTGCTAGTAGCTGGTACACGGAGGGACACGCTATCCTCTCCATCCTAAGGTGGAAGGGGTTGTAGGAAAATACCCGGGGCGCCAGCCTCCGACGTGAGGTGTACTGAACCCTGTAGAGTACCCGGGCCTCGCGGAGGGGACTATAGTTGGAGTCGAGGCGGGGGACCTTCAGAACCGTGCCCCCGGGCTCCAGGAAAACAAGGGCATCAGTGCCCCTGTCGAGGAGCCTCAGGCCCTCCAAATCCACGAAGGGTTCTAGCCATCTCTTCATTCTCTCGCAGAGGGCGGGGGCCTTTCCCGGGGGATAGCATATACCCCCCTCCGGGTGAACAGGTAGGGCAGGAGCCATCGGGGCTTACCCCACAGGAACTCCATCACCCAGATTCGCTCTTCGTCCATGAACTCGTCCACCAGCCAGGGTAGGAGGCCCACGGTGGCGGTTGCCTTCTCCCTGAGACCGGTGGGCATTATGTTCGAGAGGGCCTCCTCGGCCTCGTCCACGCAGTTTATCCTCCTCCTCTGAACGAAGGACTCGAGCCTCCCTTCCCTTATCCAGGGCCCGACCCCGGGCGTGTACATGTGACGCTCTAGA
The DNA here is from genome assembly GCA_027014955.1 of Desulfurococcales archaeon. Lineage (GTDB taxonomy): Archaea > Thermoproteota > Thermoprotei_A > Sulfolobales > Fervidicoccaceae > JALTXS01. The sequence continues at coordinate 954 of JALWDA010000022.1, forward strand.
AAGTCCACTGCGTTTTCCCTCTTAGTGAATGGGGGTCCCCTCGCTAGTTGGAGTTGGGGGAGGGTGGGCGTCTCGAGGAGGCATGCGATGAGAGCTTTTTCGCCCGAGTCGCTCGCCCAGGGCGCGCATCTGAGGACCTTGTATCCAGCTCGCTCCAGGTGCTTGGAAAGCGTGCGGGCAAGTCTCTTGACCTGCCCCCACAGGTTGTCGGGGGCCTCGGGCTCCTTGAGGGAAACCCTAACCACCAGTACATTCTGGGAATAGGGCTCCATCGTGCTGGAAAGCCTCTTCAGCTCCAAGGGGTCAACAGGGGGTAGGAAGAAGTAGAAGCGAGAAGGGCTTTTCAGATATAGTGTGGATGCTAGGCTCATCTCCGCCATCCTGTCGAGGGAGAGGGCGGCCGCAACGTTCCTCTCAGGGTCCACCGGGTCGACAACGACCATGGGTTTCTCCCCGAACTTATCTAGGAGCCTCTTCCTGTTTCCCCCGTAGTGGTTCTCGGGGTCTATCACCACTGGGGGTCTCCATCGCGAAGCCTCCCTGACCAGCTGCCTAAAGCCCCCATAGTGGAGGGTTAGGAGCTCTATCAGGTATCCTGAGAAGCCCTCGACAGCGATCTCCGCGCCGTAGACGCCTATGTTGCGGGCGAATTGCTTGGCCAGGCGTATCTGGTCCCTCAACTGGGGGTCGCGGGCCCTCTGGCGGATATACTCGGTG
>JALWDA010000023.1 GCA_027014955.1 Desulfurococcales archaeon
CAGTAATAGGTGGGGGAAGAGAGCTCCGCTCGAGAAAGGAGTACGAGGTCGCAGAGATGATGCGGTCAAAGTTACAGGAACTGGGCATCAGGCTAGTCGATAAGGGTCTTGAGACAAAATACGTCATAGAGTGAATACAGTGTCGAAGAGCACGGGGCGGAGACGCCCCGGTGAGGGCTTGGGGGATTACTGGAAAGAGGTGCTCCAGAGCCTAGACAAGATAGTTAAGAATTATGAGAAAGTAAACAAGCTGATGAGCATACTGGCCCTGTCCCTTGTGAGAAAGACATCAGTACAGGCTTTGAGAAACAGTGTTAAAGAGGGGCCGCTTTTAGATGCAGGAAGCGGACCGGGAGTCATTGTAAGTCACCTAAAGGAAGAACTAGGTCAAGGGGAGCTTCAAAAAAGCTACATAGTTGCAATGGACCCCCTAATCTCTATGCTTCGTAACATCACATATTATAAGGAACCCTGGATTGATAGGGTTAGGGGGGTATTCGAGTATCCCCCCTTTAGGGAAAACTCGTTTGCTTCAATAGTCTCATCCTTTGCCCTCAGGGATGCACAAGACTATACGCGAGCAGTTACCATGCTGTCCCAACTCCTGAGGAAAGGTGGTCGTTTTGTATTCGTAGATATAAGCAAGCCAGTTTCTAGGATAGGCCAGGTTTTTGTCGAACTCTATTTCACGATAGCACCTGTAGTAATCGGCGCAATTGTGATGGGCCATGAAGGGGTGAGGACTTACTCGTCGATGAGGAAGACATTGGTAAAGTACAGACCCTATACTTTTTTCGAGAAACTGTTCCGCAAAAACGGATTAGTGGTTCGTACTAGGAGACTTTTCTTGGGATTCGTGCACATAATGGTGGCAGTAAAGCACGCGGGTGGGGTAAACAAACCGGGTCAGGATATTGTGGGTAAAACTATGCGGACAGGAGCATAGGCGGGCTGGAATGGTATACCCGCACCGCTGTAGAACTTGGTGAACCATTCGTAGTAGTGGAGCCTAAGTGTCTGTGCGTAGACTATTATTCCCTCTAACCCGATGGCCAGTATGTTGCCGAACAGGTATATCAAGGCGGCGAATATGTTACCTATTACACCTCCCGCGGCGAGCTCTGCGAGTATTGCGAATCCGAACATTATCCCCGCGTGGGCCAGGCTCACACCAACGATCCTTAGGAATGAAGCCGTGTTCCCAATTATGAGAAGAGCTGTCTCGAAGAGCTCTAGAAACCCTATGCCGAGCCTGCTCTTGAACCCCGAGAATCCATGCTTGGCCAACTCGTATAGGGGTTCTAGGAGGAACAGGCCAAGTAGACCCAACAGTGTGCCATACCTGACCACCATGCCCTCTAGGGTTGTTGCCCCTCCGAAGACCGCGTCGTTTATCACGGAGCCAGCAGTCCTAACATTGTGTATTAGGAAGGGGAAGGTCGCAGATGCGAAGGTTATGAATTTGGGTAGTTTCACCATTAAGGCTCCTTCATAGTCTCTCTCGACCAGCGAGTTTATCACCGCGAATAGGGTTCCTGATATGAGCATGAAAGCAGCAATCCTGAATGCAATTGTCATCATTAGCCATATGGTGTCAACATCACCCTCAATGGGGGCGGCCATGGGAGGATGGCCGTCCCAGACGAGGTACTTGAACCCGGTTAAGGGTCCGAAGAACTCTCCTGATAGGAACCCGGTTATGAAGGAAGCGATACCTACGTATATTGCTAGAAGCCCTATATTCTCCCTGGACTCTCTACCCCTTGCAGTTTTGAGCATGTATATGCCAAAGGCGATTATCACGAGGGCCTGGCCTGCGTCGGGGAACATCAGACCGTAAAGCAGGGGGAACGTGATGGCGACAAGGATTGTTGGTATTATCTCGCTTGAACCCGGTGTGCCGTACTGATTCACAATCCACTGGAACGGCTTAAGGGGCCGGGGAACATCGACTAGTGTTGGTACAGTCCTCCTTACGGGGGCGCCGGGTGCCTCCCCTGCAGCCCTGAGCAGATAGAGACCCCTACCCACATGTTCCTCAAGGAGCCCCTTTAGCTCCTCGAACGTGCCATGGGGTATGAATCCCTTGAGGAAGGATATCCGGCCAACGGTCTTCGAGGCCGCTATAACTCTAAGGGCCTCCCTTATCGTGAGGAGGTAGGAGTATTTCTCCTTGAGTTGCCTCTCGTTTGAGGCTATTTTTCCCCTTAGGCGCGCTATCTCTTTCTCGAACTCCAGTATTTCTCTAGAGACCTTCTCGTACGCCTTGGCGGGGTTCTGGGGCAGTGTCTCGGGTATCTGTATTTGTTGGAAGCCAGCTTCTCTGAGAATGGTGCCAACTTCCCGCTGGTCCTCCCTTCGGGTAACAACCAATACAGCCACGTAATCTTCTCCCGCTTCCTTCGATAAGAGAATGTAAGCGGGGAGTTTTTCCAGCTTAGATATAAGCATGGATAGGGAGACCTTGGGAAGGAGTCCCAGGGATACCGCCAGCAGCCTCATGCTTGAGACTTGTGCAAGGTCAACATCTGTCTCCCTGAAAGGCTCTAGCTGGTTCTTCAAAGTCTTCAGAGCATCGAGCCTCTCTTTAGACCTGTTAATAGCGTCAATAATCTGGTCGAACTCCTCCTCGGTTTTCTGGAACTCGAGAATAGCCCGCTCTGCAACATGCTCCCACGTGGCCCCGCCTATTTTTACTTCCACATCCTCCAGCATGGGGTCGTATACGTTTATCTCTGACAAGTACCTCTCTATTTTTGCTAGCTTATTGCCGAGTTCGTAAACCTGCCTCTGAGCCCTTCTCTTAACCTCGCCGGGGAAGTTAGGGGGAAGCTCGACGGGATGTAGGAGGCCTCGCGAAACCAGCGCTCCTGCGAAGACGTCCAGCCTCTCGGTGGGGACGGCGATATCGACTTCCTGTATCCTCTTCGATACAAGCATCGTGCAGACCCTCCCCGTTGCCCGGGGTAAATTCATTTAAGGGCCTCCTTTAAATGTTTAGTCAGCGGCTTAGCCCCGGCGCCGTGGGTGAGGGGTTGGTTTTGAGAGGAAAGGTGCTCGTAGTCGGGGAACCGGAGCTTGTTACAGCGTACAGGATGCTTGGGTGCGAGACTATAGAGGCCTCTGGGCCTGAGGATGTACTGAAGGTTCTTGAGAACAATGTTGCTCGCGATGACATAGGTGCAATACTGGTTTCACAGGAGGCGGCTGAGCCTGTAAGGGACGAAATTGACAAGATTATCGAGAAGAGCGGCAAGATAATATCATTTATACCCACGCTAAGGAAGCCGGGGGAGCCTGTTGACTTCAGGAAAATGATGCTAAAAGCCCTTGGATTTGGATGATAGAGCCATGTCGCTCCATTACCTCCTTGTACCGAACAGCCCCCTATTACCATTTACAACAACCCGCCTAGGTAATATTACCAAACTTTCCTCTTGACAGTTGAATTACTCGTGGGGTGAATAAGTTGAAAATACAGGGAGACCCCGGGAAACTCGCAGAACATGTAATAGAGAGCATAGTGAGGGAGACCAAGCCCGAGTTAGAGAAAGCCCTTAGCGACGCAATTAAGCTTCTTGAGCAAGCATATCAGAGCATCTTGGAAGAAACCCAGGAGAGGGTGAGTAGTGAGTACAATAAGATTCTGGACGAAATAAGGAGTGTCGAGGCCACCCTCGACAAGAACATAAAACTCGAGGCGTCAAAGAAACGCTCGGAAGCAGTTAACCTTGTACTAAACGAGGTCCGGAGACGACTGGAGAACCTCTCCGAAGACGAACGAAAGAAGATTTACCTTAACCTCGCCCGCGACTTCGTCGAGAGGGCAAGCGAGGGCGAGAGCTACAGGATACTAGTGAGGAGGGGGGAATCAAGCATAGTTTCCGGCGTATTCGATGAAAGCCCGTTGAGAGAGAGACTCAGGGAAAAGAACTTGAAAATAGAAACCGTGGAGGAGCTCGAGAACTCGTTGGGAGGATTTAAAGCCGTAGGCGGCGGTGGTAGGGTAGTCTTTGACTACACGCTTGAGCTAGTGTTCGAGAACTTAAAGCCAAGGCTATCGGGCACGGCTTCTAAGATTCTCTTTGGAGAGTAACTGTGGGTTATGCTTATTTTTATAATGCACCCGGTTAGGAATAGGTGAGGTCAGGCATGCCCCGATCCCGCTTATAGCAAGCCTCCAATACGTGTGGAACAGGAGGGTGTATCGAATCATGGGTGTTGTTGGAAAAATAGTGAGGATCTCGGGTCCCCTGGTAATAGCTGATGGCATGACAGGCGCCCAGATGTATGAGATGGTCGAGGTAGGAGAAGATAGATTGATTGGCGAGATTAACAGGATAGAGGGGGACCGTGCCTACATACAGGTTTACGAGTCTACTACAGGTGTGAAGCCAGGCGAGCCCGTGTACGGTACCGGCTACCCACTCTCAGTGGAGCTTGGCCCCGGGCTTCTCACCCAGATATACGACGGCATTCAGAGGCCCCTGGAGCTTATAAAGTCTAAGACGGGAAGCATATTCGTCAAAAGAGGAGTCAAGGTAGACCCCCTGCCACGGGAGAAAAAGTGGCACTTCAAGCCAGTCGACGGCCTCAGAAAAGGAGACAAGCTAGAACCTGGAGCCCTTCTTGGTACTGTGCAGGAGACGCCACTTATAGAACACAGGGTCCTACTGCCCCCAAATGTTAAGGGGAAACTCGTTGAGCTGGCTTCTGAGGGCGATTATACGATAGAGGACACGATAGCGGTAGTCGAGGAAGAGGGGGAGAAGAAGGAGGTTAAGCTCTACCACAGATGGCCCGCGCGCATACCAAGGCCGTTCAGGGACAAGCTGGAGCCAACCGAGCCCCTGCTGACGGGTCTCAGGATAATAGACACACTGTTCCCAATGGCGAAGGGAGGCACAGGCGCAATACCCGGTGGATTCGGCACTGGCAAGACTGTGACCCTCCACGGCCTGGCACAGTGGAGCGCCGCTCGTGTGGTCATATACATAGGTTGTGGAGAGCGGGGCAACGAGATGACCGAGGTGCTCGAGCGGTTCCCCAAATACAAGGACCCCTGGACAGGAAGGCCCCTCATGGAGAGAACAATACTAATCGCCAACACGAGCAACATGCCAGTAGCTGCCAGGGAGGCCAGCATCTACGTGGGTATAACAATGGCAGAGTACTACAGGGACCAGGGATACGACGTGCTCCTAGTGGCTGACTCCACCAGCAGGTGGGCGGAGGCGCTCAGAGAGATAGCAGGCAGGCTGGAGGAGATGCCCGCAGAAGAAGGCTATCCCAGCTACCTTGCTTCTAGGCTGGCAGAGTTCTACGAGAGGGCGGGAAGGGTGGTTGCCCAAGGGACGCCCGAGAGAATAGGCTCGGTCACTGTTGCCGGGGCAGTTAGCCCCCCGGGAGGTGACTTCACCGAACCCGTTACAAGTCATACCAAGAGGTTCATCAGGGTCTTCTGGGCACTCGACACAGCGCTGGCGTACTCTAGGCACTATCCCGCGATAAACTGGATAATCAGCTACAGCGCCTACGCGGAGACCGTGAAAGAGTGGTGGCACAAGAACGTGTCGCCCGAGTGGTACGACCTGAGGACAGAGGCGATGAACATCCTCCTAAGGGAGGACGAGGTCAAAGAGATAGTAAGGCTGGTGGGAACTGAAGGCCTGAGCGAGCCTGACAAACTCGTGCTACTTACAGCCAGGCTACTAAAGGACGGGTTCCTGAAGCAGAACGCCTTCGACCCGATAGACGCGTTCTCGGAGCCCGTGAAGCAGTTCAAACTACTCCAAGCAATGATATACTTCCACAGAAACGCCATGAAGCTGGTCCAGGCAGGCAAGCTTAACGTTGCCCAGATACAGGACGGCCTTGCAGACGAGTTCTCGGAACTCGTTAGGGCCAGGTTCACGGTTCCCAACGACCAGGTCGAGAAAATAGACGAGCTCCGGGAACGGATACTTAACAAGCTTTCCCAGCTGGGGGGTGAGTAGAATGAGTGAAGCCGAGAGAACACGAGGCCTAGGTGTTTCAGAGTACGAGACTGTTGAGGCGATCAAAGGCCCCCTGCTCTTTGTCAGGGGCGTGAGTGGGGTGGCCTTTGACGAGATAGTGGAAGTGGAGCTCCAGAATGGGGAGAAGAGAAGAGGAAGAGTACTGGACGTGGGTAACGAGGTCGCGGTTGTCCAGGTCTTCGAGGGAACCACTGGAATAACCACCGTGGGCACCAAGGTCAGGTTCCTTGGACAGACCCTGGAGCTCCCAGTTTCAGAGGACATGCTTGGAAGGATATTCAACGGTCTCGGAGACCCCATAGACGGCGGCCCACCTATAGTTGCTGAGGAGAAGAGGGACATAAACGGAGAGCCCCTCAACCCGTCTGCCCGTACCTATCCGGAGGACTTCATACAGACGGGGGTAAGCGCCATTGATGGCATGAACACACTCGTTAGGGGGCAGAAGCTCCCCCTGTTCAGTGGAAGCGGGCTCCCTCACAACGTGCTCGCTGCACAGATAGCCCGCCAGGCCACGGTTAGGGGAGAGCAGGAGGAGTTCGCAGTAGTCTTCGCTGCCATAGGCATAAAGCATGACGAGGCCCTCTTCTTCAAGAAGTTCTTCGAGGAAACAGGTGCCATAAGCAAGGTAGCAATGTTCCTGAACTTAGCAAACGAGCCCGCTATGATAAGGCTGGTCACGCCTAGGGTGGCTCTGACCCTGGCGGAGTACCTTGCCTACGAGAGGGATATGCACGTCCTTGCAATCATAACCGACATGACCAACTATGCGGAGGCCCTCAGGGAGATAAGCGCTGCGCGTGAGGAGGTCCCCGGGCGCCAGGGGTATCCCGGGTACATGTACAGTGACCTGGCAACCATCTATGAGAGGGCGGGTAGGGCACACGGTAAGAAGGGCAGCATAACACAGATGCCCATACTGACCATGCCCAACGACGACATAACTCATCCCATACCCGACCTGACTGGATACATAACCGAAGGACAGATAGTGCTTGACAGGTCCCTATACAACAGAGGTATCTACCCGCCGATAAACGTGCTCATGAGCCTGTCCCGCCTCATGAAGGAGGGCATAGGAGAGGGCAAGACCCGGGCTGATCACGCGAATGTGTCAGACCAGCTCTACTCAGCGTACAGCAGGGCCCAGGAGCTGAGGAGCCTCGCCACGATTATCGGGGAGGAGAGCCTGTCGGCTGTGGATAAAAAGTACCTCAGGTTCGCAGAGGCTTTCGAGAGAAGGTTCCTCAGCCAGGGTGTTAACGAGAACAGGAGCATAGAGGAGACCCTGGACATAGCATGGGAGGTACTAAGCATTCTACCCGAGAGAGAGCTGACGAACATCAAGCCTGAGTTCATAAAGAAGTACTACAAGGCCCGTGGATAGCCGCGTAGACGCTAAAAGGGTGCAGGCTCGTGGCAGTTGACCCCCGCAAAGTACTGCCCACGAAGATAAACCTGATACGACTTAGGCGGGAACACCGTGTAATCAAGAGAATTAGGAAGGTACTTGAGGAGAAGAGAAGCGCGCTAATACTCTATGTCAGGAACATGATCGAGGAGTACGAGGCCCTATACAAAAGCGTCTCCAAGGAGCTGGAAGAAGCCTACAAGGTGTATGAGAGGGCCCTAATACAGGCAGGATACGAGAGGGTCGCCCAGGTCGCGGTCTCCCATCCCCAGAGCCTAAGGGTTGAGGTTGGACGGAGAATAATGTTTGCAGTAAAGGTGCCTACAATAGACGTGGTTGGAGAGAGTATACCTAGGATAGAGACTGTGTATGAGACACCACCCAGCCTTACAATAGCGCATGATATGCTCAAGAAAGCGTTCGAGAAATACCTCAAACTAGTCGAACTCGAGTACGCGCTTAGGAGGCTGCTGGAGGAGCTGAAGAACACCCAGAGGCTCATAAACGCTATAGACAACGTCGTATTACCCAACCTAGAGAAGGCGATAAAACAAATACGACTGGTGCTTGAGGAGAGGGAGAGAGAAGAGTTCCTCCGTATGAAAATGATTAAGAAGAAGCTGCGTTAGAATCGATGTTACAAAGCACTGTGTAGCCTCGTATATAACATTTATTTAGCCCTCAATCCCCAACAGTAACCCCGAAAACCCGTATCAAAGCATGCAAGTTTTCCCTAACCAAATAACCGAGGGGAGGTAGTATTAGATGGAGAAGCGGATTCGCAGTACGAGACATCTCCTGCTACTAATGCTCCTGGCACTTCCTCTGCTCATAGCCCAACCCGCCATCGCTCAAGAGGATCAGGCTGCAGGAATGGAGATATACAGACCCCTAGGAGCAGGCTTGGCGGTTGGGTTGGCTGGGATTGGCGCAGGCATAGCCGTGGCTGTAGCTGGAGCTGCGGGTATAAGCGCCCTTACAGAAAAGCCAGAGATATTCTCCAACGTGCTTCTAATAGTAGCGCTCGGGGAGGGAATCGCTATCTACGGGCTGATTATAGCTATCCTTCTGATAATATAACATAACCTGCTAAAGGAGAGCATGTCTATGCCAATATTCACGCTTTTTTAAACTGCTAGATAGAGTAACCGTCTATATTTTAAACAGTGTGTTTCGTGGGACAGCGCTGTCCCATTTCTTGCTCTATTGAAGCTACAAGCAGCCCACGAGGGTAGGTTCATGGGGAATCCTAGAAAAGGGTTGGAAAAGCCCTCCCCTAGCGAGTTCAGCGAGTGGTTTGATAACGTTATACGAGAGGCCCAGGTCTACGACTACGGTCGTTATCCTGTTAAAGGCACAGGAGTATGGATGCCCTATGGCTTCTCGATTAGGAGGCGGGTGACAGACCTCATAAGAAGTATATTAGACGATGCAGGCCACGAGGAGGTCCTCTTCCCAATGCTTATCCCCGAGGACCTCCTCGTAAAGGAGGAGGAGCACATTAAAGGTTTTAGGGACGAGGTCTACTGGGTCACGCACGGTGGTCTCGAGGAGCTTGATGTTAAATACGCCCTCAGGCCAACCAGTGAGACTAGCATTAGTTTCATGGAGAGCCTTTGGCTCAGCAGCTACAAGCAGCTCCCCAAGCTCTACTACCAGATTGTAAGCATCTTCCGCTACGAGACCAAGGCAACCCGTGCTATGATAAGGCTTAGGGAGGTGACCACTTTCAAAGAGGCTCACACAGCCCACGCTACCTTCGAGGATGCTGACAGGCAGGTAAAGGAAGCCGTAGGCCTCTACAGTAAGATATTCGACTCCCTAGGAATCCCATACACTATACAAAAAAGACCCGACTGGGACAAGTTCGCCGGGGCCCTCTACACCATTGCCTTCGACACAATTATGCCCGATGGGAAAACCCTCCAGATAGGAACAGTACACCACCTGGGCCAATCGTTCTCCAAGGCACTCGATGTCAAGATACAGCTCCCCAACGAGGAGAACGACTACGTGTGGCAGACCAGTTATGGGATATCGGATAGGATAATAGCTTCCCTTATAGCAATTCACGGCGACAAGAGGGGGCTTAAGCTACCCTACAGTATAGCCCCCATACAGGTAATACTAGTGCCTATACCTGGTAAGAGCGATGAAGAAAACGAGGCCGTGAAACGCCACGTTGATAGAGTGATGGAGAGGCTGAAACAATGCGGAGTACGCGCCAGAGTAGACTGGAGGGACGAGCTGACGCCCGGAAGAAAATTCTACGAATGGGAGCAGAAAGGCGTACCCATAAGGCTTGAGATAGGACCACGCGAGGCCAGAGAAAACACGGTCTTCATGGCAAGGAGGGACACTCTGGAAAAGAGGACCATACCCCTAGAAATGCTCTGTGAGACCCTAGAGCAAGAGGGCAAGTCCATCGACGAGTCCCTCAAAGAGAAAGCATGGAGTTGGATGAGGGAGAGGATCACCAGATGCCACAACCTCGAGGAGGCCAGGGAATCCCTGGCCTCTAAGAGGGGCATTGTGGAGGTCCCCTGGTGCGGCAAGGCGAGTTGCGGTCTCCGCATGGAGGAGGAGACTGAGGGGAAGACTCTTGGCTCACCTATACGTGTGGAGGAGGCCGAGTGGGCTAGAGGTGCAAAGTGCCCCGTGTGCGGCGCTCCAGCGGTTACCACAATGAGACTGGCGAAGAGCTACTAGGGGTGGCAAATAAATATAATACTCATGGCGCCAAAATGGGTCAAGGCGGGAGTGATAGTCCATGCCCAAAAAAAGGGACAACAGAGGCAGGCACAAGGGAGCTAAGGGTTATGTCGAGAGAATACAGTGTGATAACTGTGGAAAAATAATTCCAGAAGACAAAGCGATATGCGTTACCCGCATGTACAGCCCAGTGGAGCCCCAGCTTGCAAGGGAGCTTGAGAAGAAGGGAGCAATAATAATGAGATACCCGGTAAGGAAATGCTACTGTGTGTCCTGCGCGGTGCACCTGGGCATAGTCAAGGTTAGACCCGAGCACGAACGGAAACCAAGGGGCACGATACTCTAGCCCCCAGTTTTTAGACCAATACCACAACCCCCGAAGAGGGCATCCTTTGACCAGGGACACTCTACTACTTCTTTACAGTGGGAGGTCTACCACTAGCCTGGACTTGATACCCCAGAGGGGATACGCGGGGAAAACTGGTCGCCTGGACATACTGATTAGAACCACCCGTCTCATAGACGCTGACCAGGAGCTCACAGGTCGTCTCAACCTGTCTTACCTCCTGGTCCTTGAAGGGCCTCCCCAACCACCACTAGCTGTGTGGTTGAGGTCTGGCTTCTGGAGCGAGTGTCTTACGGGGAAGTGTCTGGAAGGGGAGGCAATGGCGTTCTTCAGGGAACGTGCCAGAAGGGGCCAGGGGGTCAAGTTGCTCAGAAAAAGCCTCATTGAGATACTCGGCGATGAGCAAATCACCTGGAATAGGGAGATCGTTTTACTATCAGAGAGGGGGGAACCCTTCTCGAAGGAAACATTGCAGAGGCTCGCCTGCAGGGAAAGACTCCTAATAATAGCTGGCGGCTATGACGATCCCCCAGACTGGGTGTTCGAGCAGCAGGGGTTCACAAAGGTGAGGTTGACCTCCAAGAGTTATCTCACAAGTCATGCGACATACAACTTCCTGAAGTGCCTCGAGATGAAAGTCGATGAAAAGACCAAGTGCGGTTAGGCAGCCCGGGAAAGATGCGTCAAGCTCCGCATTCTTCTTCACAGATCCGCTTCATTACAAGAGCGTCTCTCTCCAATATGGGGCTCTCTGATATTATAGTCGAGTCCACGCCAGTCTCGCGGAGGGCCCTGCAAACCATTCTGAAGTCGGGTCCATACTCCTCCTCTGCCATAGTGTGATGCTCTCTCTCGCCTCCTTTTCCATACTCTATTCGGGAGAAGTGGCTATGCAAGGGCTTCACGACCTCGCTCCCAAGCTCCTTCTCGAACCTCTCTACAATCTTTATAAGGTCATCCAAGCTCTGGGGAAACCTTCCCTCGCTCCGTGCATAGAGGTGGGCCCAGTCCACCGTGGGTCTGCATTTTTCCAAGTTGCTGCAGATGACGATGATATCATCCACGCTTCCCACTTGTTTACTCTTACCCGTAGTTTCGGGCGCTATCCACGTGTTCCTAACACCATCAGAAACAGCCTTTTCCCAGGCCTTCTTGAAGCCGTCGATCACCATCTTGAGAGCCTGTTCCCTAGTATATTTCAGATAATAGCCCGGGTGAACAACCACGGCGTAGCTGCCCATCCACTCGGAGGCCAAGAGGGACTCGTATACCCTCCTTATACTAGCCTGTATAGTGGTCCTCTTATCACTTGACAGGTTAATGTAGTAGGGGGCATGTAGACTCAAGAGCACACCATGCTCGCGGGCAAGCTGTCCCAGCTTCTGAGCCCTTTCCCTGCTAATGTTAACTCCTCTCACAGCCTCATACTCCATAGCATCCAGGCCAAGTTCTCTGAGAAACGCTGGGGCCTTTAGCAGGTCTCCCTTAAGGTCGATAGGTTTACCAGCTGGGCCGAACCTAAGTCTCCCACAGGGCACTTGGGCTCACCACTTCACTCTGGGCGGGTTTGTGGCCACACTATTAAATATATTCTGGCTTATCGGGTTAAATAGGGAGGGTCCAGATGGTTCTGGACAGGAAAACTTGTCCAGGAGTTTTCCCGACGATTCTGTCAACTTAATAAACTTCTAAACAAAATGAATCAACTACGTTGGAGAATAAACTTGGAGAGGTGGTCAAGGGTGAAGATGACCTGCCCTATATGCGGAGGAGAAATAGAGATACCCGATGACTCCCTGCCCGGAGAGGTTTTCGAGCATGAGGAATGTGGTGCGCAGCTCGAACTTTACAAAGACGAGAAGGGCAACCTGAAGCTGAGGCTACTCGAGGGTGTGAGCGAGGACTGGGGAGAATAGGCCAAGCTATAGCAGGAGCCGCATGCCATCCTCCGCTAAAATTGTGTTTGGGAACACATTTTTAGCCTCATCAAGCAGACCTTCTCCCCGTCCCTGGTATCTCACGCTCTTATGGAAAAGAACCAAGACGCCGACCTCGGCCCTCCTTGCAACCTCAGCTGCATCAAGGGCGGTGGAATGACCATATTCCCACACTTCTCTTCCATGGGTCTTTTGAGAAAAGGTAGCGTCATGAATAAGGATGTCCACGCCCTCTATATGTCTCAGGTATTCGTTGCAGGGTCTGGTGTCACCTGTATAGGCGATCGAGAACCTTTTCTTCACCCCACCACGGCCCCTGATAAGGCCCTCCACCCTGTACCCGTAGGACTCTCCAACGTGGCAGACTGGGAAGGGCTCTAGCCTAAGGACGCTATTACCCTTAGCAACTTCAAACCGATAGGGGGGAACGGCTAATTCTATGGGGAACCCGGGGTCGAAGTCAGTGAGGCTGAAAACCTGTTCCAGAAAAGGCCTCAGCCTCACCGGCCCTAGTATGGAGAGGGGACGGGACCGGGCAGACATAGACATTGACTGTATGAGACCTGGTAGTCCGAATACGTGGTCCCCATGCATGTGAGTTATTGCTATAACATCCAGGCGACCGGGGCCAATGCCCGTCTCAAGCATCCGGATCTGTGCTCCCTCCCCTGCATCGAGCAACAGATATGCGCCGCCGTGCGTGACCAGTATTGAGGGGAACCACTCGCTAGGAGTGGGCGTTCCTGCAGATGTACCTAGGAAGACTATGCTGCTGCTACTCATTTTTTCTCAGCCACCACGACGACCCTGGTCAGCCCCTCATGGACATACATGGGGCACGAGAACAATATGACAAACCCGCTCAACATCCGATACAGGTCCTTCCACCAATCCATGGGAGCCATAAACACAAGACGGCCTCCATGGGGAAGAATGCTCTCTACCCGCTCGAGGAACTTATGTGCTATTTGAAGCTCGCCTCCACCCCTTCCCCTGACACTCCGACCATAGGGGAAATCTGTTACAACCCCCCTAATAGCCCCCTCTCGAACTGGTGGCCAAGTAGCGTCACACCTCATAACCATCCCTCCGTTATCTGTGCATACGTTGCTGAAGTTCCTGTGAGCCCCTTTTACGTGTCTTTCAAGGATGTCAGAACATAGAAAAACACCACCTCGAGCCAAGTGGGGGAGGCCTAGGCTGCCCGTGCCGCAAAATGGGTCCCACAATAGGATGGGGGCTCCTCCGGTAGAGAGGTTGACCAAAAGGTTAGCAAGCCACCTGTTAAGTGCGCCGGGAGAGTAGTAAGGGAGATTATGAGGGTTGTCCTCGAGGAGCTCTTTTTTACCTTCCCAGGAGATCATTAGGCCTATTAAGAGAAGGCCATCGGCCACGACCAGAGATATATTGAACACGCCTTTTCTAGGCTTCCCACTTCTCACACTATTTCCGCATCTCCTCCTGAAGTACTCCCTCACAAGGTCCACAGCCCTATCCTTCCTCAAGTTACGGGAAAAGGACTGGAACCTGTAGAATGACACGTTCACAGTATCCCCTCTTACTATGCATGGAATCAGGCCTTCATCCAGGGCCTCTGCCAGGGCATCCTCACTTGCCGAAGCCATGTGAACAACGCGGCCCACTTGTTTCAAGGTAGAGGAAACCCGCTGTACGTAGCCCAGGGTTTCCACGTCTACACTGGTCTTGAATATTATCGTCTGCGTGAGATACAGCCTGACCTCGGCATCCTTCAATAATGAGTGGAACTCGGCGTGGGCCAGGCAGGGATGCCTGCCCGAGGTTACTGCATAGTACAGTTGCTCCGACCAAGTGTCCATACTACGAGCACCATCCGGACGGGGTCAGGGGACAGTCATATAGCGGCGGCTTCTTCCAGGTTTTATGCAAGAACCTCAGTTGAACATGGCCAGAAAATATAACATGGCCGCCCAAGCTCTGCCAATATCAATGAACGCTATTTTATCCCTAATTTAAGTGAACCCCCGTCATGAAGGTGGGAAGACGACTCCTCGATACGAGATACAAGTAGGTACCTGTGAAAAGACTACTTGAGGAAGCTGTAGACGTGCTCTAGGACCTCAGGCGTCGCATCCACGTACTCGACTCCCTCCCGTGGTGGCAACGTGTTAAGGCTTATAACAGACTCCACCCCGGCCTTGAAGAGCTTCTCCTTGGCAGAGCCTGCCATGAGGGCGTGGGACACCGCGACAATAACCTGCTCGGCACCCTGTTCGAGTAGCATTGAAGCAGCCCTTGCAACCGTCCCGCCCGTGCTTATTATGTCGTCCACTATAATCACGCTCTTCCCCCGGGCCCCGATATTCTTGGGGGAAACGGTTATCTCCCCCGTGACCCTGTCTCTCTTTTTCTCTAGATAATCGAACTCGCTGCCCAAAAGACGGGCCACTAGCTCTGCCCTATGGAGTGCACCCTGGTCTGGGGCAAGTGCGAGAGGCTTGGCTTTAAGCCTCTCCCTCACCTTCTCCACTATTGGTTTGAAGGCTAGTATATTGGCAGACTCTCCGGGGAATTCGGAGAGGCTAGCAGGGTTATGTACGTCTATGGTGAAGAATGCTCCAGCCCCTACGAGTCCTAGTGACCTCAGAAGGACGCTTACACTCACAGGTTCTCCTCTGAGAAAAACCCTGTCCTGACGCGCGTATGCAAGATAGGGCACGTATACGCCGATCTTGCCAGCCCCTAGTCTCTTAAGAGCGTCCACCATTAGCAATAGTTGCCAAATACTACGATCCTGGGGATCTGGCAACGACTGTACTACAAGGACCTTTTTCCCCGATGCATCGTCCACAGGTACCCTTACATAGGCCTCTCCGTCGGGGAACTCCTTATACTCTGCTCTGACGACCTCAGCGACTCTGGAAACACTGTCCGCGAATTGATCTCCAAACCACTCTGTCCGGGGCCCGAGTACTACCAGGTTCCCACTCATAGCTACTGCACTCTCCCAAATGAATCCAGGTGAATATCCGCCTCCTAGGACTATAATAGCGAAAGACTAAAACACGGGTATTAAGCAGGTTATTTTACATTAACGAACACTGGGTTGGAGAGCATAGTCATAATATAAGCCTGCCTTCGAGTACCGCCCTGGCGACCTCCCTCACAGCCTCCCCCACCTGCTTTGAGGAGGCTATTTTCCGCAGGGCCTTCTCGCGGTCTACCCCCTCTCTCCTCATCCACTCTTGTAGTCTTTCGGTGAGGGCGTTCATACCCTCCTTATGTATAATGCAAAGGCCCGACTCGGTGGCTGGCATGCCACATAATGGGCACGATGTGTATACCTTGGCCGAGTCCATGTAGCTGGCCATCATCCTCCCTGCCTTTGACAGGCTCTGGACAGCCTCGTTCACAAGCCTTGAAACAACCCCCCGGGCCTCGCCCACAATTGCCTCCCTACGTGCCTTCCCCTCTCTAACCATTTCAACCTTTTCCTCAAAAAGCTTGGTCAACTCCACGTCTGTAAGCATGGGGAAGAAGCTCTCCACAATAATGGCAACGGCCAGCCCCAGCGGCGTGGGCTCGATACCCTTCCTCTTCTCCCTGATGTATCCCCTATTGAAAAGGGTCTCCATAATCGGAGCCCGGGTTGCCTCAGTCCCTATGCCGGATTTCTCCATCCATTCAAGGAGACTAGCCTTTGTGTACGGCTTGTGTTTTTTCGCAATCCTAGTTACCACCCGGGCTCTCTCGAGCCCAAGGCGTGTTCCCTCGGC
>JALWDA010000024.1 GCA_027014955.1 Desulfurococcales archaeon
CTCCTCTCCTCCATTATGGAGAGGGCCTTGTAAAGGGGGTCGGTTGCCTCCACCGTCACGGGGCTGGGGGTGGCTATGTCGCCCACTCTCACCCCCGTCTTGGAGGACGTGACGAGGAGGTCGAGCAGGATCTTGTCGGTGACCTCCCCCACGAGCCTGCCCCCCATCGTTACGGCGACTCCGCCGACCCTGTGCTCCTCCATCACCTTGACAATCTCCCCGATTCCCTGGGGCGGGTACTCGACGCTGGGGACGCTGGGGTCCATGACCTCCCTGGCCTCCACGAGGGCCAGCTTGGGGGCCTCCTCTACCCTCTCACGTAGCTCGAGGAGCTTCTCCAGGACCCGCCCGACTCTTAGCATCCCCCTGTACGTCCCCCCGTGGTCAGCGACGGGCACGTATCGTATCCCGCGGTAGTTGAGCGCGGATATTATCGTGTGGAGCTTGTCGTTCTCGTAGAGCACGTACCTGGCGGGATAGTGTCCCAGCAGTAGGCCACCGTTGGCCACGTTCCCCACCTCTCCGCTCCACGCGTGTTCCTGGACCTCATGTACATGATTCGTGGACTCGCTATATTAATGGTGCCGCGGGGCCGGGAGTACCTTATTATCCCTATACCGCGGATACCATAGAGTGTGCAACAACGCCCCTGCGAGGGTGCATGCATTGGGCCAGGGAGGAGACGAGGAGGTAACGCAGCCGGAGCACGTTGAGAGGTACTGGAAGAGGCTCGTGGAGATCTCCCGCAAGTGGAGGAAGATCTGGGAGGAAAAGGGCCTCTACCGGGCCGACCCCGAGCCCGGGAGGCCGAAGATGTTCCTCACCGCGGCCTACCCCTACCCCAACGGTCCCCTCCACCTAGGCCACGGTCTCACCTACACCATCCCCGATGTAATCGCGCGTTTCTACAGGATGCGGGGCTACCGCGTTCTTTTCCCCATGGGATTCCACTTCACCGGCACCCCTGTCGTCACCATGGCCGAGGCTGTTAAGAGGAGGGATCCCTCCACCCTCGAGGTCTTCACCAAGCTCTACGGGGTCCCCGAGGAGGACCTCTCCCGTCTCGAGACCCCCGAGGGCATGGCCAGCTACTTCAAAGACTGGGCGGTGGAGGACCTCCGCTCCCTGCTCCTCTCCATAGACTGGAGGAGGAGCTTCACCACAATAGACCCCGAGTACAAGGCCTTCATAACCTGGCAGTTCACCACCCTGAACGACAAGGGACTCCTCGTCCAGGGAACCCACCCGGTGGGCTGGTGCCCCGTCCACCACAACCCCGTGAGCATGCACGACACCAAGGGGGACGTGGAGCCCGAGATACAGGAGTTCACAACCATACTTTTCCCCCTCGTGGACAAGCCCGGGGTCCACCTGCCCACAGCAACCCTCCGCCCCGAGACCCTCCTGGGGGTGACCAACATCTGGGTCAACCCCCAGGCCACCTACGTCCACGCGGTCGTTGATGGCAAGGATATGATTCTCAGCGACCGGGCCTTCTTCAAGATAAGGTTCCAGGCCAAGCACGTGGAGGAGAAGCACAGGGTCAAGGGCGAGAAGCTCGTCGGGTGGAGAGCCCGCAACCCCCTTACGGGCAGGGTCGTCCCCGTACTTCCCTCCCCCTTCGTAGACCCCGACACGGGCACAGGCGTGGTC
>JALWDA010000025.1 GCA_027014955.1 Desulfurococcales archaeon
AAAAAATAAAAAGTTTTATTATTATTTTACAAAGTTATGATTTAATCCTAAAATATTTTAGTAAAAACTATACTTCTTTCTAGTATATATCCCCAAATAATATAACATTGCAGGCAAATAGCGGTAAACAAAACCTTCTTTGAGGGAACACTTGTTGTACGATAGATTAGCAATAGTTGTAATATCGATAGCTGCATGGATATGGATAGGCTACACAATTATCGAGAACCACATACTCCTATCGATAGTGCAATACACTCTCTACACTTTAGGCATATTATTTTTGGTAAAAAAGCTTGGAAGGCGAATCTTGGCCTTCTTTGCGTTATCTGCCATAATAGGGCTCATCTACGAGGTCATAGGTACTAGGACAGGGTTTCCCTTTGGAAAATATGAGTACAACCAAGTATTAAGCGGCTCTCTCGGCGTCCCATGGTTCATAATTTTCATGTGGGGCTTGTTGTCACTCATAGTACTGCTGACAGCTGCACCAGTCCTTAAACGAGGGAGTATAGCGATAACTATTGTGCCTATTATGCTTGTCGCTCTCGATCTCTCTATAGACCCTATAATGGTAGAGCTTGGATTATGGAGGTGGGTAGAAGAGGGTCCTTGGTATGGTGTCCCATTGACCAACTTTGTTGGATGGTATGTTGTGGGGCTAAGTGTATTCGTCCTGTCGAGGATTTTGCTTGGCAAGGGATTCCTAAATATAGAGGACTGGAAGGGGTGGTATGTTATTCCTTATTTAAGCCATGTATTGGCATATGGTATAGCAGCTCCTCTCGGAGCCTTGCTCGCATCATTTTTCACCGGATTCGGAATACTTGTGGTTTTATTACGTGTGTTTGCCATGTAAAAAATTGTTTTAAATACTTGTAACAACTCTACACTAAACATCAGTAGGAAAAACATTCATCCAAGCAGAGAGCCTTCACTTCCCTACTAAGCATCCTGGTGACACTATCATAATGATCATGAAGAGAACAAGACCAACCAGCAAGGATATGGATGCAAGAAGGGAACGAATACTCAGGGGAAACATTACAAGGACACTCTTTTGGCTGGCATCCCCCGTTATGACCTCACAGCTAGTGAACATATCCTACAATTTGGTTGACTCGGTGTTCCTAGGGAGACTGGGAAAAGAGGAATTCGGTGCCCCCACGCTTACTTGGCCTCTTGTTTTCCTCTTCTTTTCAATAGTCATGGGTTTTTCACAAGCCGGTATATCAATTGTGTCTCAGCTATATGGTGCCAATAGACAGCAAGAGGCCGAAAGAGCAGCACGAGTTTTGTTAACATTCGTGATAGTACTATCTATAGTGTTAACAATAATTCCCTTTGCCTTGGCCCCAATGTTTCTAACATTTATACGTGTGCCATCCGAGATTTTCCCCCATGCATTAACCTATATAAGGATGATACTAATCGGATTCCCATTCGTTGCAGTATATCATACTTTTGTTACAATAAGTAGTGCTTTTGGAGACACCAGGACACCTATGAAGCTAAGCCTGATATCAGCGACGCTCAACATGCTGCTGGACCCTCTCCTAATATTCGGCCTCCTAGGATTCCCTAGGCTAGAGGTCATGGGTGCAGCATTGGCTACGACGATATCATACATCATAGTATCCCTGCTATCAATGTACCTCCTATTCACGGGCTTAATCGGCATAAAGGCTGTTCCCAGCGTATCTGTTTTCGGGGAAACCGGGCTTCTCTACAAAATCGTAAAAATCGGGTCATACCTAGCCGTACAAAGGTCAGCGAACTCCCTAGGCTTCGTGATGATGGCCTCCATAGTAGCCCACTTCGGCTCGATTGCTGTAGCCGCCTACGGAGTCGCCCTCAGGGTAATAGATGTGCTTCAAGTCATCAACATAAGCCTTAGCCGAGCAACCCAGATAATGATAGGTCAAAACATAGGGGCAGGCCAGGAGAACAGGGCTCGCGAAATCCTATCGCGCTCCATGGTATTAATCGCCGCTATTATGGGTATGGGTGGTGTAATCCTGTTCTTCGTGGCACCACATGTGGTCAAGTTCTTCGTTGATGACCCCTACGTGATTAACGAGGGTGCCAAGCTCATTAGAATAATGGTCCCGTCAATACCCTTCTTCGGCCTCTTCTTCATGGCAAACGCAGCGTCGACAGGTTCCGGCAGGGTAAAGATCTTCACAATAATAGGGCTCTTGAGGCTATGGGTATTCAGGATAGGGCTAGCTATATTGTTATCGCGTTTCATGGGAATGGGTATAGAGGGTGTATGGGTTTCTATTTCTTTCAGCAACATTATTGCTGGGATAATAGCTGTCCTATGGGCGTTGACCAGCGACTGGTACAGGGGTATAATAGGCGTGGACATGGTTCTACGTGATAAAGAATCTGGGCAAAAGTATCCATTGGAGACTACATCCAAGTAGGAATATGTACATCTTTCGAGCTGGCTCTGGTTTAATAAGGGGGCATCCTAAAGAAAGACAGTAAACACTCCTCGGGGAGCGGAATGCTGAGAGTGTCCCTAGTAGGCCTGGGCCAGATAGGCGGGCTTATTCTAAAGAACCTATACAGAAGAGGATACGATATTATAGCGGTAGTGGATATAGACGACAACAAAGTGGGCAAAGATGCTGGGAGCCTTGCCTTCGGGGAGGAAATAGGGGTTAAGGTAAGTAGCAAGATACAAGACGTGCAGGGCTCCGACGTTGTGCTTCACTCTACTACCAGCTTCTTCGACAAAGCCTACCCACAGTTGGAGAAGATTGTAAAGCTGGGGTCCAACGTCATTTCTACATGTGAAACACTCTCCTACCCATGGGCCCGGTACCCCGTACTCGCGAACAGGATTGACAAGCTGGCAAGAATACACGGTGTCACCATAGTGGGAGCTGGCATAAACCCGGGATTCGTTCTAGACACTCTGCCATCAATACTGGCATCTACTGTGCCCAATCTTAGGAAAATACAGGCGGTTAGAAGACTAGAACCAACGAAAAGGCGTCCCGCATTCCAGAAAAAAGTCGGCATAGGACTAAGCGAAAAAGTCTACAGAGAAAAACTTGAAAAAGGAGAACTAACTGGACATGTGGGTTACCTTGAAAGCGCATATCTCATAATGCAGGTCCTGGGTAGACAACCCAGCGATGTTAGAGAGTGGCAAGAACCCGTTACAGCAGACCAGACAATAGAGCTCCCAGACGGGAGCAAGCTCGAAGCAGGTCAAGTTAAGGGCGTCATTGGGGGAGCCAAAGCCATAGCCAATAACCTAGTAGTTGAGGTAGTCTTCAAGGCCTACATAGGAGCAGGTGAGGGAGAGACCATAAGGATTGAAGGCGATGAAGGTGGAGTCGAATGGAGCAGTACCGGGACCCAGGGGGATATGGGAACAGCATCAATAGTGGCCAGCTTAGCTGAAAGAATATATGTCGAAGAACCCGGACTTCTCACGATGGCAGATCTTGTCCCCTTCCGTCCTTTTTAGGTACAATTATTAATACAATAAACACTGTGAACAACTCATTTCGACCGTTTTTATTTACGGTTACAAACGGTCCACTGGCACTCACAGAGAGCCGTATACGCCTGGCTTCCTAAGCTTTAGCACAGGAAGCTGCTCTCTCACCTGTTCAACATAGTCCATGTCCAGATCATGCTCCTGATACTTCTCACCCAGCCCAAGGTCAAGCCTTATAATGCCAAGAGGGTCCACAACAATGCTCCTTGCAACAAACCTTTCACCAGGATTGCTTGCCACCACCATGTACATGGTATTTTCATGGGCCCTCGCCATTGCCAAGAAACGCAACATCTCCTCCTTGTAAGGACCCTTGTACCAGGCCGCCGGAACGAATGTGATAACAGCACCCTCTAGAGCATATCTCCTAAAAAGCTCGGGAAACCTTATATCAAAACACACTGCCATTGCGGACTTATGCTTACCTATACTAAATACAGGAGAAGCCTCCTTTCCACTTGAGAAGACCTTCGACTCTTTGTAACCCAAAGCGTCAAATAAATGGACCTTCCGATAAGCAGCCACGACCTCGCCCTTAGGCGATATTGCTATACTAGTATTATACGCCTTCTCACCCTCGCTCTTTTCAAACAGAGTAGTTATAACGAAAGCTCCATACTCTTTCGCGATTTCCTCGAAAAACCGGGTCCACCTCCCCCCAATGTCCTCACTGACAGAGAATATACTCCACCTATCAACTCCAGTGGGGTCGGCCATAATGTACTCTGGAAACACAATGACGTCGGCCTCCACCTTGGCCGACGACAATATTTTTCTAATCTTACTTATAGTGACAGACTTGCCACCATGGGATGCGACCTGCGCTATCCCAACCCTTAACTTATCCGCCATTCACTTCACCAGATACAACTAATAATGCGCTGCGTGGTTACCTAGCACACGCTTTTCTTCTCCTAAATATTTAGAGGCCACTCTTCCTATAACGATTTATATGATAATCAATGAGGAAACCAACTTACATTCCACGTTGTTCAGGTGACTAATATCCAACGCTATGAAGCCAACGCCTTGGAGGAGCATCCCACGTTAGGAAGAAAGCATCATTTCAATCCACTTCCAGTTTTCTTTAATGTTTTCCTCTAGGATGGAAATCTTCATTTCGTCGAGACCCTTGAACCGGCCTTGGAGCGAGAGGTACTCAGACAGTGGCTTTCTCTTGGAAGGGTCTCTAACCACAACGCTTGGCCCGGTTAGCCTGAATCGGCCTTGGTCATACTCGTAGAGAATCCAAGCACCCGTCTCGACAGCAAGCCGGGCTACCTCTACTGTTTTCGATGGTGGGAACCGCCATCCAATGGGACAGGGTGCGTGGAGCTGTATGTACCTGAACCCCTTTACGTTTAGGGCTTTTGCCAGCTTCTGGAAGAAGTCGTGAGGATACGCGATGCTGGCAGTAGCGACATAGGGCACGTCGTGTGCAACCATTATACGGGCAACGTCCTTCTTACGCTCGCTTTTACCCGACTGGGGAGTAGTCGTGGTCCATGCTCCCGGGGGAGTGGAGCTACTCCTCTGTATCCCAGTGTTCATGTATGCTTCGTTATCATAC
>JALWDA010000026.1 GCA_027014955.1 Desulfurococcales archaeon
ATTTAAAGGGGGGCTTGTGTGTAATATTCGCCTAAGGCCCACCGGGGCCGGGTGGGTGGTCTGGTTGATTCCCGCGGGCGACGAGAACATCCGTGTCGAGAGGGTGGTGGTGAACCACCTCATTATAGGTCTCAACATTGTCTTGTTCATAGTCAGCATAATGAGGCCCCAGATGCTGGTCCCGGGGGCCATGGGTCTTGAGGACGTTATCAACGCCCTTGGGGTGAAGCCCTTCTTCATAGCCCGGGGCGAGATGCTCTGGACGATATTGACCGCGATGTTCCTCCACGCGGGCCTCGCGCACATTCTGGGGAACATGCTCTACCTGTACATATTTGGGGACAACATCGAGGCGGTCATGGGGAGGGTCAGGTACCTGGCCTTCTATCTACTCTCCGGATTGGGGGCCGTGGTGTTCCACATCGCCAGCATAAGCCTCATCCCACCCGACAGGCTCCTTAACTACGCCTTCCAGGGCGTGAACCCTTGGCTGGTGCCCGCGGTGGGCGCCAGCGGGGCCATAAGCGGCGTCCTGGGCGCGTATATGATACTGTACCCCGGGAGCCTGATACGCGCGGTGGGGTTCTGGTTCTGGATACCCATGGTTTTCAGGGTGCCCGCGAGCATTTACATAATATTCTGGTTCGCCTACCAGCTGGTTATGGGGGTCTTCACGCTCACGGGGATACCAACGGGCGTGGCTTTCTGGGCCCACATTGGGGGCTTCCTCACCGGGATGGCCCTCGTACCGATACTGGTGAACCGAGAGAAGCTGGAGAAGCTAAGGACCCTAGCGGCCTGGAGGTTTTCAGGCTACTATGGTGAGGACTACTACCACATGGCCAGGCAAGGGGGCCCAAGAGGCCCTGGGGAGACCTGAGTTTGTCGTAAGTTTATCGTTGAGCCGCTCTGCGAGGTGACCATGATGCCCCTACTGAGCCCGAGGGAGAGGGAAAGGGCGAGACTACTCACCGGGGATTCCATAGCAAGGACCATGCTCGCCTACATAAAGCCCGGGGCTCCCCACAGGTACTCGGCCGACCGGGGGAGGCTCGAGGCCCTGATAGACCTGGCCCTCGTAGCCTCAACCCGCATTGACCCCCTCCTTGACAAGGCCGCCAGGCTTAGAGAGGCCCGCATAGGCCTACCCGAGCTGGGCCTGGGCGACCACGTTAACAGGGCCACGAGGGAGTTCTTCGCCTGGAGCGAGAGGACCGAGCGCCTCGCGCCCGCCATACTCCTCTACACGGGGCTGACCCTGGTCGCCGCCACCATTAAGGACGAGCCCCTTCCCGAAGCACAGAGGATGCTCCTCTACCTCTCCCCGGAGGACTCTGCGGGACTCCTAGAGGCACTTAGGGTGGCGGATGAGAAGGCCTATGGAACAGCATCGGGCTCGGGCCTCAGCCCCCGGAGGGTCAGGGACAGGGGGATTAGCCTGGGTGACCTCATGGGTTTACTGGAGGAAGCGGGGCTAAGGGAGTACGGGTTCCTCAAGGAAGCCCGCACCATCCAGGAGTGCAGCAAGACCGTCCACCGGGGAGTGGAGGAGGGGAAGGGGCTCAACAATTCAATTGTTAGGGGATTCCTTCTACTCGCCTCCAACGATGCCCAGAACCCCCTCCGCAGGGAGGTGCAGAGGGCCCTAGAGGAGGGGGGCATGGAGTCCCCCACCGGTGGGAGGAAGCTCTTCGAGCTGGACAAGAAGGCACGGGAGGAGGGGGTGGACCTCTCCTACCTTCTCCCGCCCCTCACCTCCTGTGTCCTAGCTGCCATGCTCCGGGGGGCAAAGCCCCCCTAGCCAGCCCACTTGGAATGGAGGGTGGTTGCTGTGTGCAGGATGCTTATGGCATCGGGACGCCCGGTGGACATAGGGGGTGCTAGGCTGAGGGTCCTCCTGGACATGTTCAGGAGAGCCAGCGAGGAGGACCCCCACCTGAAGGCGATAACGGGCGGCGAGGACCTGTCCCACGGTGACGGATGGGGCTACTACATGGCGTGGAGGGGCCCCCACTCGGGGGGAGAGATCCTCTACAGGAGCCCCCTGCCCGTCTTCGATGACGAGGATGGGTTTCTGGGGCTTGAGATGAGCCTCAGGATGGCCCTTGAGTCCCGGTGGATGGTTCTCATAGTGCACAGCCGGAAGGCCTCAAAAGGACTGCCCGTGACCCCTCTCGATGTGCACCCCTTCCACACGCTGACCCCCCGGGGAGGCTCCCTGGTGCTGGCCCACAATGGAAGCGTGGAGCTGGAGACCCTAGAGGCCAGCGTTGTGGGTAGGAGCGACAGCCTGAGCCTGGCCCTCGAGCTGGCGAGACTGGGTAGCGCCGAGGAGGTTATAGGGAGGCTGGAGGACGAGGAGTGGCGCAACCGCGTGGCTAGAGGGGGTCTTAACGTTGCCTTCGCCCTCACCGAGCCAGGGGATGGAGGGTTCGTTGTGGCTGGGTTCCTTCACGACTACAGACTGCCGAAGGAGGGTGACGCCGGGGCTTTTGAGAGATACTACGCGGTCTCGGGTGTGTGGGGGGAGCGCTTCTTCATAGCAATGTCCTCCACCATAGCCGAGCTCTACGGGGGCGTTGACGCCCTCCCGCTTGAGAAGGGGACCCTGGTCACCCAGGTCCTCCCCCTGGAGGGGGACCTGGAGCCGGGGCTTGTTGAGGGACTTCCCGTGAGGGAGGAGGTGAGTAGTATCGATGGGAGCCTCCCTTGAGAAGAGGATAGAGAGACTAACCCGGAGGGAGGAGGAGACCTACCGTTCCAGGACCCGGGCCTCACTGGAAAAATACACCAGGCTCTCCAGGAGGATGCCCGAGGGGGTCAACTACAGGATAAGGAGGCTTAGGCCCCACCCCCTATACATCGCCGAGGCCAGGGATGTTAGGGTACGCGATGTTGATGGAAACTGGTACGTCGACTACTGGATGGGCCATGGGGCCCACATAATGGGGCACACCCCCAGGTGGCTGGGCGAGGTTGTGGGCGAGGTTTACTCCAGGGGATATCATTTCGGGTACCCGAGCAGCCTTCTAGAGGACTATGTTGATGCCATACTACGCGCGTATCCCAGCATGGACGCTGTGAAGCTCACCAACACGGGGACAGACGCGAACAACGCCGTAATGAGGGCAGTTAGGGCATACACGGGACGGGAAAAGATTGTGAAGATGAAGGGGGGATGGCACGGGGGTAGCGAGGCCCTCATAGTGGACGTGCATCCCCCCTACAGGGGTGTCGAGACAGCCGGCACTGTGGACTGCTGCGTCTCCTCGACGATAACCGTGGAGTACAACGACCTGGAGGCGCTGGAGAGGGCCCTAAAGGAGCACAGGCCCGCGGCCGTCATAATGGAGCCCGTCCTGGGGGCGGGGGGAGCCATAGGCCCGCGGCCGGGGTACCTGAGGGAAGTGAGAAGGCTAACCGAGGAGCACGGTGTTCTGCTTGTTTTTGACGAGGTGATAACAGGCTTCAGGCTGGCGCCCGGGGGTGCTGTTGAGTTCTATGGCGTGGAGCCCGACCTGGTAATACTGGGCAAGATAGTGGGCGGGGGGAGCCCGAGCGCTGGGGCAGTTCTGGGCAAGTGGGAGTATATGAAGTGCTTCGACACGGGCTCCTGGAGCGGCACGCCCTGTTTCGTTGGCGGGACGTTCTCAGGGAACAACCTCACCCTGGCGCTGGGTAGGGAGATGATAACAAGGCTCCTGGGCATGAGGGGGGAGTACGAGAGGGCAAGGGAGGTGTGGAGGGAATTCGCCAGGGAGGCTGAGAGGACCTGCGGGGAGGAGACACCATGCCACGTGACTGGGGACAGCCTGCTTGTGGGCCTACACTTCACCAGGAGGAGGCCCTGGAACCCCACAGAGGCCCACGAGCTCCGCTGGAGCAGGGAGTTCAACTACCTCCACCACCTGTACCAGAGGAATCGCGGAGCACTCTACCTCACAGAAGACACTGCACATTTCCTGCCCAGCCTCCTACATAGCCGCGAGCACGCGCGGCTCATAGTCTCGAACTTGGAGGAGCTGTTGGGCGAGCTGGTACGTTCATAAGAGCTCGAGCTCGGCTGGGGTTAGTGGGGCGAAGGCAAGGAAGTATAGGAGTACAATTATCGATGAAGCCGTTATTATGAGGAGGGGCCTTATGCTGCTCGATACCTCCCTCCTGAGGAGGAGCATGAGGGCGAGGGGGGCAGGCATGTCTACGAGTAGCCTGAGGGTTATGTCACCCCTGGTGAGGAAGAGGAGGCCCAGGGCCGACGTCAGTGATGCCGCGGTCATCCAGTCGGTCCTAGACAGCCCTCCCCTCTTCACGTAGAGGAAGGCTATTAGGAGGGCTAGAGGGAGGACTACTTCTCCTCGGAGCCCCGTGCCCCAGGCGAATATCCTCAGAGTATCCCCTATGGCGAAGGGGCCTGATAGGGGCTGGACGAGCTGACCGGTTATGGTCGCTAGGCTTGCAGTTCCCTTGAGCTGGGTGACAGCAGCGTACGACACCCACCCGGGCAGGAGGGTCGTTATGGCCACGCGGGTGGCTGTTGATGGGCTGGTCTGCTCCAACCGGGTTGATAACGCTATATATACTCCGGTAGAAACGGTGAAGTATGCCAGAGTCCAGGGATGGAAGAGCCCCAGAAATAGTGCCAAGAATCCAGTTAGTAGGGATGACTCTCCCCGTGCCATGTCTCGGGATAACCTGTCCATCATCCAAAGGGCTATGGGGAGGGCGAGCAGGTTAGTCTGAAACCCCGCGTATAGGAAGAATGGTGCCCAGTAGGAAACGGAGAGGGCCGCTCCAGCCCCCGCCCAGTGGGGGTTCATGCCGTTCCTTGTCAGGATATAGTATGTTGCCACCGCCAGGGCCGGGAGGCCCAGTAGGGGGATTGTCACGTCGAAGAAAAAGTAGTACCCGCCCAACCGGGGGGCCAGGGCACAAGTGGTGAGGGTGAAGAGGGGTCTCTCGGGGGTGAACAGGGTTATCTCCCCCTTTTCGTACTTCTCACATGCAATCGTGTGATAGTAGGTGTCGAGGGACACGATGCCATCCACGCGGCTCTGTACGAGAATAATGCTCCCGACCGCCAGCAACAATGC
>JALWDA010000027.1 GCA_027014955.1 Desulfurococcales archaeon
TCTCACAAGCGGGCGCGCTGGTCACGGTATACTCCCTGGAGCTGAACGGCGCCTCAAGGGAAGAGCTGGAGGCTGAAGGGATTAGGTTTGTGGAGGCCGACCTGGGTGATAAGGAGGTCGCGTCGCGTGTTCTGGAGGAGAATGACCTGGTGGTGATAGCCCTGGATGACCCAGAGCTGGCGCGCAAGTTGGCGAAAGAGGCCATGAGTAGGGGCAAGCTGGTCAACAACGCCGTGGACGCTACTAGTGGGAACGTGATCGTCCCGTTCCAGGGCTTGGCCTGGGGTGGGAGGCTTGGATTAGCGGTGACAAGCTTTGGTGAGATGGGGATAACAGCCCGGAGGGTCCTGGAGAGGCTACTCCAGGCGGCCGAGGAGGAGAGGGCCCTGCGCTCGCTCCACGAGATTCTCTCTAGCATAAAGCAAGCTGCGAAACTCTGTATCGGGGAGCCCAAGCGCCGGGTGGCCCTCTACTTCTACCTCTCCGACCACCCCCGTATCAATGAGCTCATTACACGAAGAGCGTGGGACACGCATTCACTGGCGAAGGTTATGGAGGAGGTCCTGGAGGAAGAGGAGCTCGAGTGCATTCTGCATGAAATACCCTCGGTGGAAAAGAGGGAGATGGAAAAACACGTACCCTGACGTCCTGGTGGGGCTATGGTGACTGCAAATCCGCGAAACTTGCCTAATTATTCTAAAAATGTACTCTGGAGATAAGGCATAATCATACTGAGCTGAGTGTTCGTCTTTAAAATTTATAAACGAAACACGCGGCTGGCATTCGGGTTACCTAATCTGCTTCGAAGGCCACGGCCTCCTCCGCTTGGAACCCTATCTTCCTGTGAGCCCCGTCGCAGAAGGGCTTTTTCTGAGAGGCCCCGCACCTGCAGAGGGCGGTTCTCACCTTCCCATCGACCTCCACGAGAAGGGGCCCGTTCTTAGCGGCTATTATCCTGAACCGGGGCATGTCCGTCCTCCTCCTATTCTTTTCTGACAATTTGTATGGGTGCACGCGTGGGTGGAAATATTGTTTTTGCAAGTATGGGCCCTTTAAGCCTAGGGTAGGAGACCCAAGAGCCACCCCAGGGCCGCGCCGAGCTGGTCGCTGAAGGAGAAGCCCGTAACGTGGAGGGCGCTCGCCACGCTCGCGGCGACTCCTGCGAGGAAGAAGAGCTTGTTCCAGACAAGGCTGTTGAACCGGGTTATCCTGAGCCCGTAGGTTTGGCCGCGGAGGGGATAGAGCCAAGCAACCCCATACACGGTTAGGCTGTCGACCGCGAGGTGGGAGAGCATGCCCGAGGCCCAGGAGACCCCCACGAGCAGGGAGAGCCTCGGCCCCGCCCCCAGGTAAAGGGCGGCGAAGGAGACCAGCAGGGTGGTCAACAGGAGGGCGAAGACATTGTGCAGGGTCTTGCGGTGGACGCCGAACTTCACATCATTGTCGGGAAAGACGCCCGCCACCCCCGCCACGAGCCATACGAGCATGAGCTCCCCCGCACTAAGGCCGGGGAGGGAGAGTGTGGCCACTAGGCTGGAGAAACCCATCGCGACAGCTATGTGGGCGGGCCTCTCCAAGAACTCACCCCATCGACAGAAGCTGGCTAAGGGGCACTACTAGGTGGGCTTCCCTGTTATTACTCCACCTCG
>JALWDA010000028.1 GCA_027014955.1 Desulfurococcales archaeon
TTACCCAAAAACAAGTGAAGACCTAAATGCGAACCAGGTACCACTTACACGCGTGAAGCCTACCCACAATGAACAGGGCAACACATGTAAGATCAGGTCGTGGGGCGTATGAGGGATATAAAGAAACTCCCCCACAGTAAACGACGAATCGCGAAAAGAACCCCCGGGCAAGCTTCTGATCCCCCATCCAAACGCGTGTCCCCTCTGTTACCCAACATTATCCACATGATCCACAACGACATGGAATACGTACATGCAGCTGGGGACCGGGTGGCAGGGGGACACAATTTTAAGAACTAGGGCGATATATAGAGTGTCATGACGATTTCTGGTGGTCTCCATGGCATTGTTGCCAGGATACGAGTGGCTTGAGACGGTTCCAGGGAGGCGTGGAGGAAGACCCACGGTAAAGGGCACTCGTGTGACTGTTGACGACATTCTGGATATGCTCGCCGCTGGCTGGAAGCCCGAAGAGGTTGCCGAGGAGCTTGATATACCTCTTGAGGCGGTCTATGAGGCACTAAGGTTCGCGTCGAGGGCGTTGAAAAGGGTAGTCGTTGTTGCTGAGACTACTGGCTGACGAGAACATCCCTAAGAAGCTCGTGACCCTGTTGAAGCAGTATGGTGTTGACGTCCATCGTGTTCAAGAGTGGGGAGTAAGGGGAGCGAGTGACAGGGAACTTGTCAGCTTGGCAAATGAGCTCAAAAGAACAATCCTTACAAGAGATTCGGACTTCATAACAGCGAACCTCTTGAAACTGGCTAGGTTTGGGGTTGTTTACTTAGCCTATCAGCCTCCTCCAAGCGAGATACCCAGCCTTGCCGAGAGGATTGCCTCTTTGGAGGACAAGGTTGAACCCAAACGAGGTCTACTAGTTGTCGTAGACCGTAATTATACCGAGCTATATGACCACTCTTAAACAACAATATGGAACGGCGCGGTGTTGACAACGTGGTTACAGGGCCAGGGGATGTTTGGTAATCCTTCAACATGTCCTAGGGCTTCCCATAACAATTTTATAAATAAATTACTAACGGCGCCTGGAGACCACGAGTCCCAGGAGGACGCCGAGCCCAAGGAGGCTGGGCAGGGCGAAAACACTCGCTGCCCCCGGGTCGCCGGTCGTTGTTGTAACGGTGTCGCGTAGCCCCACGAAGAGCGCATGATAGGCCGTGGAGGCGGCTAGGCCACCCCACCTGTACAGGAAGGCGATCCACACCCCATGTAGGCCCCCAAGTGGTATGCCCACAAGCAGCCCCAGGGGTCCTCCCGTGGCGAGAAGCAGGGGGGAGTGCCAGGCGCCCCAGAGGAGACCCGAGGCTAGGTAGCTCCTAGCACCCGGCCCCCATTGTTTGAAGAGGAGGCCGGTAGTGTACCTCCTCCACGCGAGCTCCTCGCTGAGCGCGGGCACCAGGGCTAGGGCCGCCATTATTAGACCTGATACCATAAGCGTTGGGCCCAACATGCCTTGCGTAAGGGAGGCATGGAGGAAGAGCACTAGAGGGACAGCCACGGCAGCCGCTAGAGCCCCCCTGCTGGAGAGCAGGGGTCCGCCCGGGTCCGGTCGCCCCAGGAGCCGGGTGTAGAGCAAATAGGCCACGCCCACCGCCAGCATTGCGGCAGCGTTGGGGAGCCAGGCGTCC
>JALWDA010000029.1 GCA_027014955.1 Desulfurococcales archaeon
GGTATGTGAAGACCTCCCTGCTCACCTACGTTGCGGGGATAACCTCTGGCATGCTGGGCGTGGGGGGAGGGACCCTTCTTGTACCCATTCTTAACCTTGTCGTGGGCCTGTCGCTGAAGGAGAGTATAGCGACAAGCCTCCTCGTCATCGGGGGGGCTGCCAGCGCTGGGGCCGTTATCTACATCCTGGAGGGCCTAACCGTCCCCCACATGGTGGCGCTTCTCCTGGTGGGCATCATGTTCGGCGCGAGCCTCGGTAGCAGGGTCATGCTAGCTGCCCGCACTAGCTTGCTCCTGAAGCTCTTCATAGTCTTCATACTGTACAGCGGGTTCAGGATACTCCTCAGGGGCCTGGGAATATGGTGAGCCTACCCAACCTAGTACGGGGCCTGGTCCTGTTCTCGGCGGGGCTCATGCTCGTGGGCCATGTCGGGGGAAGCCTGTTCCCCACAGTGCTGGGTCTCGGCCTCATAGTATCGCTTCCCTGGATAATGCTGGTGTACTACACCATGGGTATGGGGAGGAGATACTTCGCAGCAGGTATTGCGGTTTCTCTTTTCTTTCCCCTCTACGTCCTCCTCCTATCACACGGACTACTGCCCTAGGCTTCCAGGGCCTCCTCAACCCTGCGAGCCATCTCTAGCGACTCGTTATCCCTTGGAACGGGGGACCACCTCCTGTCAACAACCCTGCCCCCCTCCACTAGCAGGGTCATTATGGCGGAGGCCATGTCAAGCAGGGGCTGGGGGAGCCCCTCGCGGAGCCCTTCAACCACTACTACTTGGCATCCCCTGAAGAGGTGCTTGAGGAGATCCCACCGGGCATCGGGGAGCTCCCGTGTTTTTATGAGGACCTCGTGGTCTGATAGGGCTATTGTGAGGAAGGCGCCCGACTCGTGTAGCCTGTAGCTGTCCTTGTCCCTCAAGTCAAGCCCGTGGTGCGTGTGCTTGAGGGCGCAGACCCTCAAGCCCTGTCCTGAGAGCTTGCTTATGAGGTGTGCGGCCACGGTTGTCTTCCCTTGCTTTGAACCGGGTGAGATGATGTGAACCATTATGGGCACCGGGGTCCAGCCTCCGTCAGGCCTCCTTTCCACTACACTAGGCTGTGGAGGAGCCCCAGCCTCTCCGCGTGCTCGATGGCTTTCTGGTACTCCTCCCCAGTTATGGGCCGGGCTATGTCGGGGTACCTCTCGGGATGAGCCGCTGCCTTGTGCTCGGGCCTGTATTGGGCCATTATGTTCACTATGGTCCTATCACGGGGCATGTTGGCGGCTATCCAGTCTAGTATGGGGAGGGTGCAGCACTCTAGGTGGTTGGGCATGACCAGGTGCCTTATGATAATGTCACCGTGGCCTAGGATCATCTTGAGGTTGCGCGTCAGGGTCTCCCTGTAACGGGCTGTAAGGCTGAGTCTAAGGGCGCATCTGTTGTCCCAGAACTTGAAATCGGGGAGCCAAAGGTCTATCAGGTCCCTTATTAGCTTGAGGCCCTCCACGCTCTGGTACTGGTTGCTGTTCCAAATCTGGGGGACGTTTACCCGGAGGTGCTTGAAGCTCTCTATTATTGTGTGGAGGTTAGGCGTGGGGTCTCCTCCCACGTGGTTAATGTTACGGGCCCCCTTGCGGCGAAGCTTCTCCTGTATGGAGGCGAGGCGCCGGGCATCGACCACCTCGCCGGGGTAGGGGTATTCCTGGGAGACGTCGTAGTTCTGGCAGAAGACGCATTTGAACGTACAGCCCCCGTAGAATATTGTTCCACTGGGGACCAGGGGAGCCTCCTCTCCCATGTGGAGGAAGTAGGTAGACACAATGGTCTCAGCACCAAGCCTGCAGGCGCCCCGGTTGCTCTTGGTACGGTCGACCCTGCATCTCTTCTCGCAGAAGACGCATTCCCTGAGTATCCTCCGGGCAAGTTCGGTTTTAACGTCCAGAAAACTGGGCTCCACGGGCTCCAGCTCGTCCCAGGCCAGCCCCTTTTCCCTGACCCTGCGCCACTCCTCCAGGGCCCTCTGGGAAAGGCGGTCATGGAGGCTCCATAGTTCCCTAGTGTCCAGCCCCCGGGGATCCCTGTCGGCGGGAATGGCGTCGGCTATCCGGTACCTTGCAGGGGCCCTGTCCCTCATGACGTCCCAGTACCAGCTCAGGGCCCTCTTAACCCTGGGGTCCCTCCACACGGTTATGCTGTCGGGCCTCAGTGCAAGGACTTCTAGGAGCAATCCCCTTCCCTCTGTAGCACAACTTAATTATCCCGTACTACTCTAGGCATGCTGGTTCTTTGGCGCCGCTGGGGGATAAAACTAGCGTCAGGTCGGCGAAGGGGAGGGAAGGTTCAAAAGACTCCGTATCCCTTTAGCGTTTTTGGGATGAGGAGGGTTTCGGGGAGACCGAGGCCCCTGCCCCATTGTATGTGGGGGCCTGTGGGGTCGCGGTTATCCCCCTGACCTCTAGTCTCCTTGCTTGACGGCGGGCTTCCTGAGGAGACCCGGGTCAAGGAGTGCCCTAAGTATCCCCGACCCGGGTGCAAGGCGGGTCCCGTAGACTATAATTGCGAGTGCGCCTGTCGACATCTTTATGGTGCATCCCGTGAGGTTCGACACAATGTTCTCCACACTGGGATTGTGTCCCACCACCAGTGCGTTATCGGGAGGGTTTATCCGGGAGAGGCTCTCCAGGCTGGCCCGGGCTGGCTCCAGCTCCTCCGAAACTCTGAGGTCAACACCGTGCTCCCTTGCTATTATGCTCCCCGTCTCCACCGCCCGCTTGTAGGGGGAGGTTATCACTATGCTGGGCTTGACCCCGAGGTTACGTGCTATTGTTAGGGCCTGTTCCCTGCCCTCGTCGGTTAGTCTCCTATCGGGGTCGGGGCCACTGCCCGGGGGCTCGGCTTGCGCGTGGCGCATTATCATGAGGGTGGGCACCCTGCGGTCACCCCGGCGCGTCATGCTATTACGGATATGTTGGAACCAGCTACCGGTCCTGATAAACATGATTTAAAAACAGTACGGTATAGAAAATAACGAACGTATTTTGACGCGCCCAGTCACGTGTTTGGTGGTTAGGGTATTTTTACTTGGTGCTTTATCTTGCCCCCGTTGAACTCGAGTTCAAGGGTCTTGCCCTTGGGGTCCAGGGGTTTCATTATCATGATGTGGTAACCACCGGGGCCGGGCTTCAGCTTTATTGTGCCGAAGGGTCCTGTGCATACCTGGTCAACCTTCTGCATCTTGTAGAAGCCGGGCGAGGGCTCCACCGTCTGGTGTATCTCAACCATGGCCTGGGGATCGTCGAGTAGCCGGGCTCCTGTAAGGCATAGTTGCCGGGGGCTGTTGTTCTTGATATCCATGAAAATCCCTGTGGCCGTGCTCGTTGTCTTGTAGGATATGTTTGACACACTGATCATGGGGTTCGCGTAGAGAACGAGAAGGACGAGTAGTATTACCGCAACTAATAGCACTATTATCCTAGTAGAGTTCACGCGCTCACCCCTATCACGTTTGCCCGTATTAACGGGTTAGATGGTAGCATATATATTAATATTTTTTAGCACATAATGTGGCCGAGGCACCGCTTGGCTATCAAACCACCCGTTACACCCAAAAATCACTAACAATGGTTTAGGGGGAAACAAGGGAGTGCAAGCGCAAGCCTCTGACCCGTAGGGTATGGGGTCCCTTCTAGGCGCCTTGCTGAGCCTGAACGGCCTGCTCCAAGGCCTTCTTTAACCCGCCCTGTCTGAGAAGCTGGGCCAGCTCCTCGGGATAGGGTGGGAACCTGTATTCACCGCTACGCGTCTTCACCACGCCCCTGTCGAGGTCTATCTCGACCTCCTCACCCTCCTGGAAGAGGACCGGGGCGTTCTCCAGCTCTATCAGAGGGAGGGCGTTGTTTATCGAGTTCCGGTAGAATATCCTGTGGAAGCTCTCCGCAATCACCGCGGACACCCCGTAGGCCTTGAGGGCTATAGGGGCGTGCTCCCTGCTACTACCATAGCCGAAACCCTTGCCCGCGACTATTACTATG
This sequence comes from Desulfurococcales archaeon, assembly GCA_027014955.1. Classification (GTDB taxonomy): domain Archaea; phylum Thermoproteota; class Thermoprotei_A; order Sulfolobales; family Fervidicoccaceae; genus JALTXS01. The sequence continues at coordinate 4,018 of JALWDA010000029.1, forward strand.
GGCTTGGGGGTCTTCTCCATCCTCTCCCTAATCTCCGGCCGGTCTTCGAAGAGGTGCTGGGCCAGGTCGCCTGGGTCTGTGAGGTGGAGGTAACGGGCGGGTATTATGTCATCCGTGCTGATGTTGTCCCCCATCTTAACGACCCTTCCCACGACCCTCACGCTTGGCTCACCCTCCTTGAGTGCGGGTGGTCTTTTTGTGGGAGGGGTTAATTGGAGTAACGCTCATGTCATTACAATGTCATTATTTGTCACAATTGATAACACTCCAGCCCCTTCTCCACGCGGCTTATTTAGGGGAAAAGTATAATAGCTCACCAAACTCGTGTATGTTTCACACACCATATGAAAACTAAACCCGTGTCACGTGGGTGGGATTTTTGTTGAGATAAACCGTGTGAGGGTCTTTGACACTACCCTCCGCGACGGAGACCAAATGGCAGGCGTGGAGCTCGACCTGGACGATAAGGTCGAGATTGCCCGACTTCTCGAGGAGCTGGGCGTTGACATAATAGAGACAGGATTCCCCGCAAGCAGCGATATCGACATGAAGGTAACCCAGATGATAAGCCGCGAGACGACGAGGACCAAGACCGCGGCCCTGGCGAGGGCGAATGACTTCGACGTGGACAAGGCGGGGGAGAGCGAGGCTCACGTGATACACGTGTTCATAGCGACGAGTGACATCCACATAAAGCACAAGCTCAGGAGCACCCGGGAGAAGGTGATAGAGGACGCGGTCAGGGCCGTGGAGAGGGCCCGGTCCTATGGGGCCACGGTCCTGTTCTCGGCCGAGGACGCTACCAGGAGTGACCGGGAGTACCTGAAGCAGGTCTACCGCGCTGTCGTCGACGCTGGTGTGAGGTACATCAATATACCCGACACCGTGGGGGTCATGACGCCCTGGTCGATGGAGGAGATAGTCAGGGAGGTAAAGCAGGCCCTGCCACCGGGCGTCGATATTGACGTGCACTGCCACAATGACTTCGGGATGGCGACTGCCAATAGCATCGCAGGGGTCCGAGGGGGGGCGAACGGGGTGCAG
>JALWDA010000030.1 GCA_027014955.1 Desulfurococcales archaeon
AATCACCACCACTTGAAGAGCATTAGGGGGGCCCTCCTAGGGATCTGTGGACCCCGTGGGATTAATATCTTGGGCCCAACCATCCCCGGGGCCCCAGGCTCCCCCTCTCCTCCAGCTCAGGGGGACGGGCCCTCGCCAAAGCACGGGGCTCGGGGCGCTCGGGTAGGAGCCCTGTCTCAATGCCCAGGCTACGGGCGACTTCCCGGGCAAGAAGCGCAGCCGCTTCCGGCTCGGTCCTCGTTGCGTCGACGAGGAGCCTACGGGGACGGGCCTCCTCGATGTAGGCGAGGAGGTCCTCGTAGTCCGCGTGGTCGCTGAACGCCACTATGAGGGTCCTCCGGCCCCCCCAGCTGGTCTCCTGGATCCAGTTGTCGAAGAGCCAGCCCGTTAGAACAATGTCAACGCCCCCCTCGAAGGGCGGGGGAGCCCTGCTGTTGAGGTGCTGGAAGTAGACGAACCACCCCTGGGCCATTATCTCCCGGGCCTCCTCCGTGTCGTCGGGGTGGAAGTCCCTTATCCGCGCCCCGTGCTTCACAGCAATGCGGGTGAGGGTGTAGGGCCTCCTCGGCATGACGAAGGGTGCCTCGACACCCATTCTGCGGAGGAGCTCCATGGCCTCCTGCATCTTGCCGTGGTAGCACCTTATCCTAACCGGCATGCCCCCCGAGAGGAGGTCCTTCACGAGGTCGGCGAGGAGCTGCTCCACCTCGTGTTTGAAGGGCCTCACCATACCCGGGGCCGCGTAGGTGGCGTCAACCACCATGTAGTCGAGCTCGCTCACAGCGGGGGTCCCGGGGGTCTTGAAGTCCCCCGTGTACCCGAGCCTCTGGCCATCCACGGTCTCCACTATGACCTGGGCGCTCCCGAAGACGTGGCGGGTGGGGAGGAGGGTGTACCTCTCCCCGTCGTAGTAGAGGGACTTCCCGTACTCTAGGGGCACCGCCCTGTCCTCGGGGACCCTGTGCCCCAGGACGCTGAGGGCCTCGAGGGTGGCGGGCGTCGCCACGACCATGCTAGCCGTCCTAACGCTCCGGGAGAGCCCCACGGTGTGGTCGGAGTGGAAGTGCGTCACGAACCGGAGGGGCCTTCCCGCGTGGCCGTCCACCTCCGCGTACATGCCCAGCAGTATGGCCTGCTCGCCGTCTATGTCGACAAGCCTCCTACGCGCCAACCGTTCATCCCCTTCACTAGAAGCTCGACCAAGGGTTTAACTCCCCACAGCCACCATATAACCTTACCCGCACCAGGCGACACCCCCATGCCTTATAAACAACGTCTCACAATGGGGGAACAGGGTCGCACCCCCCTTGGAGAGTGGCTGGGCAATGGGCCGCACTGAGGCCATCATAGCCCTGGTGGACGAGCTACTGGTGGCGGGCGCGGTTGCGCTCCTCCTGGTCCTCCTCGCCTGGGGCACAGGGGTCTTCCCAAGGGAGGCCGCCCTCGCAGCAACAGTGGTTATCGTGGCCTTCATGGCGGCGGTGGGCTACAAGGCCGCCCAGGCCCAGCTAAGGGCACCCGAGGCCGGCCCTGAGGCCCTGGTGGGGAAGACCGCGGCTGTCGTAGAGGACATACCGCCCCAGGGAGAGGGGATGGTCCTACTCGAGGGCGAGTACTGGAGGGCGAGGAG
>JALWDA010000031.1 GCA_027014955.1 Desulfurococcales archaeon
GGGGTTGAGGGTGGCGAGGTGCCTGGTATCTGCGAAGATACTCAACCAGGCCCACGCCATCAGGCTGCTCTCGCAGTACCGGGAGGAGAGGGAGGCGTGGAGGAGGCTCGTGGAGAGGCTGCGGGACAAGGCGGGTGAGGCCGAGGCTGTTGAGGGTGGGGAGGATTGGAGGAACAGGCTCCGCCACGTGGAGGCGGAGGCGGCGAGGGTCTACTGGTCAGGGCTCTCCCTGCTGCTCCGGGAGAGGGTCGAGTTCCCGGGCCGGGACCCGGGTGCGGGGGATGTGGTGAACACCTCGCTGAACTACCTCTACGCCATCCTCTACTCGAAGGCCTACTACAGGCTCCTGGTGAGCGGCCTGGACCCCTATGGAGGCATATTCCACGTGGACAAGAGTGGGAGAAGGAGCCTGGTCTACGACTTCACCGAGCCCTTCAAGCCCCTCCTCGACCACAGGCTGGCCCAGGCCCTGCTCCAGGGGAGGGTGCCCCGCGTGGAGGGGGGCATGCTGGACGACGAGTCGAGGAAGATGTTAGTGACCCTCTTCCACGACGCGATGGCGATGAGGGTGAGGACGGGCGACGGCGTGCCCCGGAGCCTGGAGGAGGCGCTAGGAGTGCTAGCGTTCAAGCTCTCCCGCATGTTCCTGGGGACGATGAGCTGCGAGTCCTTCCGCATGACCTGGTGAGGCTGAGAGGGCCATGGTGTGGGTCTACGTGGTATACGACATAAGCGACGATGGCCGGAGGCTCCGGGCGGCCCGCATGCTGGAGAGGATGGGGCTGAGGAGGATACAGAGGAGCGCCTTCGTGGGGAACCTGCCCTACTCGAGGATAAGGGACCTCTCCCGCGCCCTCGAGGCAATCATAGACCCTGGGGAGGACGTGGTGCACCTCATACCCGTGGGGCTCCAGGAGTGGAAACGCGTCATAGTCCTAGGCACGCCCCTCTGGGCGACGGGGGCGCCCGGTCACTACGTGCTGAGCTACTAGGAGGGCAGGTAGCCATGGACGATGGTGGTGTGCGGGAGGTCTTCAGCGTGGGGCTGGTCAAGGAGTACGCCTACTGCCCCCTCTACGCGTGGCACCGGCTTCACTCGAAGCTAGCCGAGGGGGTGGAGCCCACGCCCAGCATGGAGGAGGGCAAGAAGGTGGAGCTCCCCCGGATAGCAGATGCCCTGAACCTCCCCCATCCCCGACTCTATGAGCACTGCCTCGTGGACGAGGAGCTGGGTCTAAGGGGATGCCCCGACATAGTGGCGGGCGAGAGGAGGAGGGTCGTGGTGGAGGTCAAGCGCTACCCCCGTGACGCGAGGAGGCTGGGGCACTTCATGGCCCAGGCCAGGGCCTACGCTGTGCTGGTGGAGAGGGTCCTGGGGGGCGTTGAGCACTACGTGCTCGTGGTGGGTGAGAGGGTGCTCACGAGGAAGCTCCTGGAGAGGGACTTGAGGGAGGTCGAGGCCCTGGTGGCGAGGCTCAGGAGGCTCTCCGCCTCCCCCCAGCCACCCGCGCCGCTGGTTGATGGGAGGTGCTTTTACTGCGACTACAGGCGGTTCTGCCCCGCCCTGCCCACAGCCCACGCTAGGCGTGCTGGCCTGGTTGTCGTCTAGGAGCCCACCCTACCCTGTGG
>JALWDA010000032.1 GCA_027014955.1 Desulfurococcales archaeon
CTCCCCGCCTGCCTGACCCGGGGCTCCGGGGGGTGCGGTGAGGGAGTCGAGGAGGAGCGCCAGCTGGTAGGCGTCGGCCCCGCTCATGTTGGGGGCCATGCGGGTTATGAGGAGGGCGAGGTTCTGCGTCCCCCCGTACTGTGTGGAGAGGGGCTCTCCCCGCGCGAGTGCCTCGGCCATTCTCTGGGCCAGGGGGTCGCCCGGGTGCTCTGATATCCATCTCCACAGCTCGTCCCTGGCCCTACCAGTGGGGGGTGTGGAGTGGCAAGAGCCGCAGTATGTCTCCATGAGCCCCCTAAGCCTCCCGGAGTCCAGGCCCTTACCCGACACCGCCAGGGCCCACCGTAGCATGTTGTCGGTGACGTTGGGCCCCGTGAAGCCCCCCACGTGACGGGCGACGGGCTGCCCTCCTAGGAACACGATGAATGTGGGGGTCTCCGTAACGCCATTTTCCAGGAACAGGTGCGCAGTGGCGTCGCTGAGCATGAGAATATAGAAGTCCAGGGGGAGCTCCCCGCTGCGCTCGGCAAGGAGCCTCCAGTGAGGCTCCATTTGCCTGCACACGGGGCAGGTGGGGCTGCTGAACATGACCGCCACGGGCCTGCTGCTTGACTCCAGGGCCCTCTCGAAGGCCGGGGGGTTCTCAAGCATGTAGCTGGGGCGGTAGTAGGTCCCCGCAGTATCCAGTGCGCCGGCGTAGACAGTGTAGAAGTAAGCTAGGCTCCCCAGAACAACGGCCAGTAGCACCAGTACACCGGCGTTGACCCTGTTCTCCCCGCCTAGCCTCAGGCTCCTCCTCAAGCCAGCCTCCCCCCTTTGTCCACTCTGGTATCTGCCGCCGTGAAGTAATCTAGTAAAAGCCATAATATTCCGGGAGGGACAAACACTAACAAGCCCCGAGGAGGCGGATAACGTCATGGCCGAGTCCCTTGGATTCCTTATCGTACGCCTGGACAAAGAGCCGGCCCTGCTACTAGTTGATGGCGAGGGCAACCTCTACCACATGGGAATCGAGGGAGAGGAAGCCCTCTGGACAGAGCAGAGGAGGGGCTTCCCCATCGCAAAACGGGCACTGGACAGCCAACCCGGGGATCCCCTAAAAATACGCCTGGATACCCTGGGGGAGCTGGAGCCCCCCGCCCCCTTCCCGGGTAAGATAGTGGGAGTGGGGAAAAGCTACGCTGCCCACGCCCAGGAGTTCGGCGCGGATGCGGTGGAGGAGCCGGACTACTTCCTCATAGCCCCCAGCGCGCTGGTGGGCCACGGCCACCCCGTGAGGCTGCCTCCCCCTGAGGTTACAAGCAAGGTTGACTACGAGGGGGAGATAGTGCTGGTCATGGGCAAAAGGATAACCCGTGCAACCCCCCAGGAAGCACGGGAGGCGATACTGGGCTACACGCTGGGCAACGACGTGACCGCAAGGGACCTCCAGGTGGAAAGGGGGAAGCCCTGGAGCCTCGCCAAGAGCCTCGACACCTTCAAGCCCCTTGGCCCCCTGGTCAGGATAGTAGGAGACCCCGGGGAGCTCGAGAACCTCTGTCTAAAGACCACCGTGAGCGGCGAGGTCATGCAGAGGGGGTGCGTGGGGGACATGGTCATGACCCTCCCCGAGCTGGTTGCGAGCATAAGCCGCTACCTGACCCTGGAGCCCGGCGACCTGATATACACGGGAACACCCCCCGGCGTAGGCTATGCCCGGAGTCCCCCAAGGCTGCTGAGAAGCGGAGACGTGGTTGAGGTGGAGCTCACCCAGCCCTCGGTCAGGGGCATGCTCCTCAGAAACAGCGTGGTCTAGCACCCCCAGTCTTTCACCTGACCAGTATGTCTTTTTTGACGTGGAAGATCCCCCAAACAAAACAAACGCGGGCCTACCCGCTATAGTACCCGATATCGTTCTCTGAGCGCGAAGACCCCCAGGGCCATCAGGGTTATGAGGGCCGAGGCGGCTTGGAAGACGAGTATGCTGGCCCGGCTTATCTCCTCGTCCCCGATTATGCCGGGGGAGCTGTGGACCTGGGTGATGACCACACTCCTCTGACCCAGGCTCCCCCTTACTATGAAGTACTCCCTCAGCATAATCCCCGTCTCGTCATCGTAGAGCACCCTCTTACCACCCTCCTGCGTTGATAGGATGACCACGACCCCGTCCTCCATCCTGCCCCCAGCAAAGGTAACCGCATCATGGCTCACGTAGAGAACCCTAGCCCCATTGTAGCTTGTCTCTCCCCCCTCCACGGCCTCTCGGAGCACCCCTGGGGGGAGGGCGAAGTGCCACTCCCCGGGGAAGGAAAGGGCCCCCACGAGCGAGGGGAGCCTGAACACCGAGGCCCCCATGCCTGAGAAACTCACACTGGTGACCCTATACCCTTCCCCCTCGGGCTCCAGGCTCACTGTGAAGAAGTGCTCCTCCGACGCCCTTCCATAATAGTAGTCGGTGAGGGTGGGGAATATCCTCACCACATACTCGACACTGAGGCCCCCCTGGGCCCAGGCGGGAGGCTGGGGAGCGAGTATCATCACCAACAGTACTGCCGTTGCGAGCAATGGTAAGGGCCTGGTCCTTATGCTATGTTTGTTCAAAAGGCGACCACCCTCATGACCCCCAGGGCATCGTCAACGTCGCCAGCGGCCTGGGGGGTGTGGGTTGTTTTATTGTGGTTGCGGGTTTTCTCGTTTTCCATCGACCCTAGAGGGGGTAGAAGTTGCACCTGGGGTTGCGTGGGTTTGTTAAAAACGGTTTGCTAGGGCAGGAGGAAGCGGAGCAGCCATATCATGTAGAGGGGTATGAATACTAGTGATATTGTGTTGAGCAGCTTCACCACGATATGCAGGCTGGGCCCGGCGGTGTCCTTCAGCGGGTCGCCCACGGTGTCGCCCACGACGGCGGCCTTGTGGGCCTCGCTGCCCTTGCCCCCCAGGTGGCCCATCTCTATGTACTTCTTGGCGTTGTCCCACGCCGCTCCGCCCCACATCATGGTTATGGCGAGGGCAATGGCGCTCGCGGTGGCCCCGATGACCAGGGCGCCCACAGCGGGTCCTCCGAAGAGCAGGCCTATCACCAGGGGCGCCACTATGACGACGAGGGCGGGGGCCGTCATGCTCCGGATGGCGTTCTGAGTGCTTATGTCGACGGCGCGGTAGTAGTCGGGCTTCTCCTTGCCCTCGAGTATCCCGGGGCGCTCCCTGAACTGCCTCCGAACCTCCTCGACCATCTTGTAGGCCGCTATGCTCACCGCTCTTAGCGTTAGGGCTGTGAAGTAGAAGGGTATCATCGCCCCGATCAGGGCGCTCACGACTATCTCGGGCCTGACTAGTAGCAGGTAGCTTAGGAACGCCTTGATGGACTCGACGAAGCCCTCGAGGCTAACGCCCACCGTCCCGCCCGCTATTGTCAGGACGGCGGGGTCCCTGGCCACGTAGTCTTGGACGAAGGCCTGGAACAGCAGGAGGGCAGCCAGGGCCGCGCTTCCCATGGCGTAACCCTTGGTCAGCGCCTTGGTGACGTTACCCAAGGCGTCGAGGGGCTCTATGCGGTCCCTTATCTCCTTCTCCAGACCGCTCATCTCCGCTATGCCGCCGGCGTTGTCGGTTATGGGCCCGGCGCCGTCGAGTGTCATAATGATGCCCGCGAGTGCTAGCATGCCCATTGTGGCCATCGCGGTGCCGTAGACGCCGTATAGGAACTTGGCCAGGTTCATGCCCCCGATGGAGGCGTCTGTGGGGGTGGGTAGGGGCATGTTGGTCCCGACTATGAAGCTGAGGAGCAGGGTTATGCCGATGATGACGATGGGCATGCCCGTGGCCCTCATGCCCACGCTCAGGCCCTGTATAATGGTTATGGCGGGCCCGCTCTTGCTTGCCTCCGCGATCTCCACGACAGGCTTCGCCTCGCTGGCGGTGTACATGTTGGTGACGAGCACTATGAGTATGCTCGCGATGACGCCGAAGAACGTCGCCGCGAAGACGTGGAGCCAAGCGTTGGGCACAATCAGTTTGAACGCGAGGAGGAACCCCAGAACCGCGACCACGCTGCTAACCACAACGCCGTTGCGGAGGGGCTCCATGGGCTCCCTGAACCTCCTCTGCAGGCTCGCCACAGCGACGCCGGGGAAGGTGGCGAGGACCCCGATTCCAGCTATTATCAGGGGGAGGAAGAGGAACCTGACCGCCTCACCCGCCTCGACCCCCCCGTTGGTGAGGAAGAAGAACAGGGCCCACCCGATCAGCATCGCGCCCAGCATCTCGGCGGTCACGCTCTCGAAAACGTCGGCGCCACGGCCTGCACAGTCGCCCACGTTGTCGCCCACCTGGTCCGCTATCACAGCCGGGTTCCGGGGGTCGTCCTCGGGTATCCCGGCCTCGACCTTGCCCACCAGGTCCGCCCCTATGTCGGCGGCCTTGGTGTAAATGCCCCCACCCAGCTGGGCGAACAGCGCCGCGAGGCTCGCGCCGAAGGCGAAGCCCGCCAGCGCGTCTAGTACGAGCCTGAGCTGGAAGGGGTTCTCCAGGGGGTTCTCGAGGAGGCTGGAGTATATTATGAAGAGGAGGCTGAGGCCGAAGAGGCTCATGCTGGGCACGCTGAAACCCAGCACGCTTCCCCCCAGCACAGCCGTCTTCAAGGCGTGCCAGGTGCTCCTCCTAGCAGCCTCCGCGGTGCGGACATTGGCCTTGGTGCTGGCGTCCATGCTGAAGAACGCGGCCGCGAGGCTGGAGAGGCTCCCTAGCACCACGGAGACGGCTATGAGCACCGTCTCCAGCACCACCTCCCCGTGTAGCTGGGGGTAGACGCTCAGCACCCTGACCCTGTACCCAACATAGATGGACAGCGCCGCCACCATGGCCATGAGGACGCTGAAAGTGATGATGGTTCGGAACTGCCTCCTCATATACGCCGTGCTGCCGTCGCGTATGGCCTTCCATATTTCCACCATCCTCTCCGTCCCGGTGGGCAGGCGCTCGATCATACGGTATATAATGACAGCGGCTGCCCACCGGGACGGAG
>JALWDA010000033.1 GCA_027014955.1 Desulfurococcales archaeon
GCCGGATTGTGGCGGAAGATATGGCGATGACCGGCAAAATGTTGCAACTGGTCAACTCGGCGTATTTTGGATTGCCGCGCCACATTTCAAGCCCCACACAAGCGGTTATTATGCTGGGGCTGAACAGCCACTGGAGCACCATGAGTAGGGTCATGAACCCGATGGCGCCGTAGAGCATAGTGGGGGAGGCCTGGAAGTAGTAGAGCACCAGGTAGAGGGCCCCCAGGCTTCCCAGTATAACCGCCGCTGCCGTGAGGCTCATCGAGGACTTGAGGCCCCACAGGCTCCTAGGAGGCCCCCTGACCAAACGGGGGGCAGCAAGGGCCAGCCCCCCCACCACGAGGGCCATGGCCACTCCCGCGAGGAGCATGCCGAGCATCATGTAGGGGCTTAGGAAGAAGAACACCATCCCAACCACCTCCCATAAACAGTTCCGACCACGGTCTATCAAGAAAATATGTCTGCCCAGGCCCCGCCTATTAACATTAACCTATTAACACACTAACCCTCCCCACAAACGGCCTCACACACGGCCAGGGCCCCCAGGGGGGAATGGGACCTGTAGAACAGGAGGGCCCTCTTATCAGACCCGGAGAGGGGCCTTCCCCTCAGGACCCTGACCACGCTCACAGGCCCCCCAGGACCAGCGAGCTCCAGCACCCTGCCCAGCAGGAGGCTCCCCAGGCCCCTCCTCCACATCCCCCGGACCACGTGGACCCCATAGTCTATGTTCCTCGACACCGGGTTGTAGTAGGCGGAGGCCACGGGGCTCCCCCCAAGGAACGCCACCACAACAACATCCCCCGGCAGGGGAGGTTGGAAAAACCCCCAGCTGGACCTCTGCACGACCTCGGCGTGACTAGCCCCCTCTCCCACCCCTCCTCCTTCGTAAACCTTTATGGAGACTCCCTCAGCCACGCCGCTACCCGGGAGCCTCCTGGGGGAGCCGGGGTCGTAGAAGATGGCTATGCTGGACCGCCTGCACGGGGCCAGGAGCCCAGCCAAGAATCCTGGCTCAAGCTGCTCCGCCCTAATCCGCATCACGATGAAGGCCCGCGCCCCCAGCCGGGCGGCCCTCCTGCAAGTTGCCTCACCCGCCTCTGCAAGCCCGCCCGCGTCCCCTGGTTCGCCCAGGAGGTGGAAGAGCCCTCGGCGGGCCCCCCTTTTCCTCCGCCACTCCACCAGGACCCACTCACCCTCCAGGGGGGCGTTGTATGACCTCAGGGCCCCGGTCCAGAAGGTGCGCAGGCCCCCGAGCCTGTGGAGCCACTCCGCGAAGCGCAGGGGTGATTCCAGCGTGGCTCTCGCCCCCTGGCCTCCCCACCGTGGGGGTGCTTGGGCTCAGGTTTGCTGTGGGGGGTTTAAAAAGAACCCGCCGTTTACCAGGGTACATACTCCTGCTTCTCCCATAGCCCCCTCCTCGTGTTAACCCGTGTTAAATACCTGCTGGGAGAGGGTATAGCCTGCCATGAATTAACATGCGGTGCAGAGACATTTGACAGGAACGGCCCCACTCGACCCCATTGTGGGATTGTGAGGAGGATAGGATGCCCCTGGACGGCGAGATGGTTGAGATAACCTGGCTGGGCCGCGGTGGGCAGGGGGCCGTCATGGCCTCCGAGATTCTGGCCCAGGCGGCCATAATGGAGGGGAGGAACGCCCTCTCCATCCCCGAGTTCGGCGCCGAGAGGAGGGGGGCTCCGGTAAGGGCCTATAACAGGATAGCGGCCACGCTCGACACCGTGGTGCCCCGCACCCCCATCACCCAGCCCCACATACTCGTGGTTATGGACCCCAGCCTCCTGAGGGCCCGGGGCCTCATGCCAAGAGTGAGGCCCGGGGGCACAGTGCTTGTCAACACGGGCAAGAGCCCCAGCGAGGCCCGGGCCATCTTGGGTAGGGATGACCTGGAGGTCCACACGATAAACGCCACGGAGATAGCCATGAGGGTCCTGGGGAGACCCATTGTCAACACGATACTCGTAGGGGCCCTGGTTAGGGCCGTGCCCCTCGTCAGCCTCGAAAGCGTGAAGGCGAGTATAAGGGAGAAGTTCTCGGGCAGGATACTGGAGAAGAACCTAAGGGCGGTCGAGGAGGGCTACAACAGGGTTGTTCTCGGGAAGAGGGAGGAGGTGATAGCCAGTGTCTGAGACCAGGCTTCCCACGTGGACCGAGGTCACCCCCGGCGGCATAGTGAGGGAGCCGGGGAGCACCCTCCGCCTGGACAAGAACGGGTGGAGGGTCGAGAAGCCCGTAATTGACCCGGAGAAGTGCGTCCGGTGCCGCTTGTGCTGGATCTACTGCCCCGACACTGCTATTCTCGAGGTGGAGGAGCCCTACACCAACAGCAAGGGCAGGACCTACAAGCTGACCTACAAGGTCGACTACGACAGGTGCAAGGGCTGTGGCATCTGCGCCGAGGAGTGCCCCGTGGACGCGATAGAGATGGTCCCCGAGGAGGTGGCCTAGCATGGTAGAGTCGCTCGAGGCGGCCCGGGCCCAGGTCCCGGGAGTTGCCCGGAAGGCCCTCTCAGGCAACAAGGCCGTGGCCATGGCGGTTAGGGACCTGGACGTGGACGTGGTTGCAGCGTACCCCATAACGCCCCAGACCACCATGGTCGAGGCCATAAGCGAGCTAATAGCCAAGGGCGAGCTCGATGCCGAGATAATACACGTGGAGAGCGAGCACAGCGCCATAAGCGCCGCCGCCGGCGCCACGGCTGTTGGGGCGAGGAGCTTCACCGCTACGAGCAGCCAGGGGCTTGCGCTCATGCACGAGGTCCTCCACATCGTCAGCGGGCTGCGCATACCCACGGTCATGGCCGTCGCGATGAGGGCCCTCAGCGCCCCCATCTCGATATGGAACGACCACAGCGACGTCATGAACGCCCGGGACACGGGGTGGGTGATTTACTTCACGAGCAGCGCCCAGGAGGCCTACGACACGCTTGTCATGGCCTACCGCATCGCCGAGGACCCCGAGGTGAGGCTCCCCGTCATGGTTGCCTACGACGGCTACGTGACGAGCCACACCACCGAGCCCGTGGTGGTGGAGGGGAGGGAGAGGGTCCTCTCCTTCGCCCCCAAGAGGGTCACCTGGGACAAGCTTGACCCCGACAACCCCATAACAGTGGGCACGCTGGCCTCTCCAGAGTACTACTATGAGATAAAGTACCAGCAGCACAGGGCCATGTTCAACGCCCTCGAAGCAGCGCGTAGGGTGGAGGAGGAGTTCGCCCGAGTCTTCAACCGCAGGTACGGCCTAGTACAGACCTATAGGGCCGAGGACGCCGAAGTGGCGCTCCTTGTGACGGCCTCGTACTGGGACAACGCACGCGTCGCGGTCGACAGGACCCGGGAGGAGGGGGTGAAGGCGGGCCTGGTGAAGCTAAGGCTCTACCGCCCCCTCCCCGTGGAGGAGCTCGCCCGCGCCTTGGGCTCGACGGGGGTCGTTGGCGTGGTTGACCGGGCCATAAGCTGGGGCCTCCCCAACGCAGGGCCCCTCTACAATGAGGTCAGCACCGCCCTCCGCGACCGCGTGGGGGCGAGGTTCCAGAGCATCGTGGCGGGCATTGGGCAGAGGACCATGCTCGTGGAGGACTTTGTCAAGCTCTTCAAGCTCCTCTACGAGAGGATGAGGGGAGACCGATACTCTGGGGAGACACTCTTCTACGGGGTGAGGGGAGCATGAGCTCGGCCTACGAGCTTAGGATGAAGAACATCTGGAGCCTTCCCCGCGGGGAGCTGTTCCACGGAGGCCACAACCTCTGCGCCGGGTGCACCGCGGGGACCATAATGAGGCACCTCCTCAAGGTGGCGGGCAAGGACACCATCGTGGTGAACGCGACGGGATGCGTGGAGGTCTCAACCACCCCCTACCCCTACACGGCCTGGGGGGTGCCCTGGATACACCTGGCCTTCGAGAACACCGCGGCGGTTGCCTCGGGGGTCGAGGCGGCGATAAACGCCCTCAAGCTGAAGGGCCAGCTGGACCCCGAGAAGGAGGTCAAGGTGATAGCCATTGGGGGCGATGGGGGCACCTTCGACATTGGCCTCCAGGCCCTCAGTGGCATGATGGAGAGGGGCCACAACGTCACCTACATTGTCTATGACAATGAGGGTTACATGAACACGGGCATACAGAGGAGCGGGGCCACGCCCTTCGGGGCCTGGACAACAACGACGCCCGTGGGGAGGAGGATAAGGGGGGAGTGGAGGCGCAAGAAGGACATAATAGGCATAGCACTCGCCCACGGGATACCCTACGCCGCGGCAGCCAACCCCGCCTACCCCGTGGACATGGTGCAGAAGTTCGAGAAGGCCATACAGACCGAGGGACCCAGCCTGGTCCACGTGCTCATGGCATGCACCACGGGCTGGAGGTTCGAGCCCCGGCTGGGCATAAAGGTATCCAAGCTCGCCGTGGAGACGGGGGTTTGGATAAACTACGAGATAGAAGAGGGGCGGCTAAGGGTCACAACACCAGTGCCCAAGAGGAAGCCCGTTAGGGAGTACCTGAAGCTCCAGGGGAGGTTCGCCCACCTCAGGGACTTCGAGATAGAGATAATACAGGAGATGGTCGACGAGCAGGTGGAGCGCATAAACAAGATGGTGGGCAAGCAGGTTATAGGACCCGTGGACTACGGGGGCGATGGGAAGAAGGGGGCCTAGCCCCCCTCCAGCTTTTTCCTCACAATTTCATACGCAAGCCTAGGGTCCGCCTTCTTCCCCGTCTTCTTGAGCACCATCCCCACCAGGAACTGGACCGCCCGCGGGTTCCTCCGCGCGTCCTCAACAGCCTTGGGGTTCTCCCGGAAGACCTCATCCACAACCCCCTCCAGCACATGGGGGTCGGAGATGACCTCCCCCCCCCTCTCCCTCACCACCTCGCTGGGCCTCTTGCCCCGGGCCATCTCGGGGACCATCTCTTTGAGCATCTTAATCGTGATTCTGCCCTCTAGGAACATACGCAGGGCCTCCACGGTCCAGTCAAC
>JALWDA010000034.1 GCA_027014955.1 Desulfurococcales archaeon
TTCATCTTCGCCAACAACGGGAGCCCCACCTTCTACGACTTCCCCAAGTTCGACGTGATAGTAACCTACACCGACAACGCCACGGGCTCCCCAAGGGTTGTGCGCCTGGAGTATGGGAGGGACTGGAACATAACAAGCATCCTCATAAACGGGGGGCTGAGCACCCCCTACGGGGACAGGGGGTACCTTGACCCCAGCGAGGCTGCCCTCGTGGAGGCTGTCCTGCCCACGCCCGCTGCCCCCAACACGCCCCTCAAGCTCGTGGTCGCCACGATATTCGGGACCCGGGATTCCATAACCGTAACAACAGAATCGTGAGGTGACACAGGGTGTCCTCAAACGGTTCACAAGGCAATGGTGGTGGTAAGAGGAAGATCATTATACCAACGGGGAACGAGGAGCTGGACCTCAAGCTAGCGGGGGGACTGCCCTTCCCCAGCCTCATCGTCGTAGAGGGGGGCCACGGGACGGCCAAGACGGTCCTGGTGCAGCAGTTCGTCTACGGTCTCCTTAGGCAGGGGCTCAGGGTGGTGGTCTTCACAACGGAGACCACGAGCCGGGACTACGTGGTTAAGATGACGAGGCTCAACTTCGACGTGGTGGAGGACTTCATCAGGGGGAGGCTAAGGGTCTACAGCACCCAGGTCCGGGGCATAAGGTGGACCCGGAGCTTCGCCCGCCAGCTCCTCCCCCGTCTCTCAAGGTGGATGCTGACGAGGGTGGGGGAGTTCGACGCGGTAGCGGTTGATAGCCTGAGCCACCTGGCCATATACTCGAGCCCGGGGGAGGTGATGGACTTCTTCAACGTCGTGAGGAGGACTGCTGACAGGGACAGGATGGTTCTCATAACTCTCCACGAGGGGGTTCTGAGGGAGGACCTCGCGACGAGGGCCCGGGCCATAGCGGATGGCCTGTTGAGGCTGAAGATAGCGGCGGTTGGGGGGAAGACGGTCAAGGTGATGGAGATACTCAAGCTGAGGGGCGCGCCCACGACCTTTGACTCGACCATAACCTTTGACGTGGACCCGGCCTTCGGGGTGAAGCTGGTGCCCATTGCGCTGGCGAGGGCGTAGGCGTGTGTATTATATGAGGTATTGTGCAATGTTATGTAGCAATCATACTGGTGGTGAAACAGGTTGGCTTTGAGGGCAGTGGCGTTCAGGATAAGGAAGAGGCCCCAGAGCATATACGAGGCCATAAAGAGCATAGAGGAGCCCGAGTTCGGCGAGCGGCCTCCCTACCTCGAGGAGTACCTGGAGAAGGCCCGGGAGGAGGTGGGGGAGCCCAAGTTCTACGAGAAGCTCACGGGCGAGATGAAGAAGTGGCGGGAGTTCAACATCATCTACCCCATAGGCAACGGGATATTCATACACGCCCACAGCCCTAAGGACCCCACCACCGGGTACAACCGGTACATAGTGATAGAGCCCCCCAAGCCCGAGCCCCGTGTCTTCGCGTGGATCGAGGAAAGGCTAGCCATGATGATAAGCGGGGAGTTCATCCCCCGGAGCAGCGAGGAGAAGAAGCGGATGCTCCTCTACCTCGTCGACCAGGTGCTGAGCAAGGGCAATGGCGCCGCCGCGAGGCTCCGCCTCCCCCTGCCCCTTGGGAGGAGGGGCGGTAACGGGGGCAATGGAGCTGCAGCTCCGAGGCTGGGGGACGAGGAGATAAAGTACCTAAAGTACCACCTGGTTAGAGAAAAGGTCGGCGTGGGCATCCTAGAGCCCTTCCTCCGCGACCCCTACATTGAGGACATTAGCTTCAGCGGCCTGGGCAACATCTTCATAGTACACAAGATGTTCGGCCCCATGGAGAGCAACCTGGGCTTCAAGAACGAGGAGGAGCTCGACGCCTTCATAATAAGGCTGGGGGAGAAAATAGGCAAGCCCATAAGCACCGCCCGCCCCGTCGTGGACGCCACCCTACCCGACGGGAGCAGGATAAACATCGTCTTCGGAAGCGACGTTAGCCTCAGGGGAAGCAACTTCACCATCAGAAGAGTAGCCAAGACACCCATAAGCGTAACCCAGCTCATAAACTGGGGCACCTTCGACAGCAGGATAGCCGCCTACATATGGATGATGCTCCGCGAAGGCATGAGCATGTTTGTCTGTGGAGAGAGCATTGCCCGGGGAGAGAGGGTCATTGTCAGGAACAGGAGAACCCGCGTGATAGAGCTCGTGCCCATAGAGGAGCTCGAGGACAGATACGAAGAATACGAGGCCCTCACGCTGGACAAGGGGCTAAAGTTCACATTCAGGCCTATAACCCGGTTCATCAAACACCGGCCGCGGACCGGTGTCTACACCATAGTAACGGAGAGTGGTAGGAGGATAAGGGTCACCGGTGACCACAGCCTCTTCACCATAAGGAACTTCAGAGTAGAGCCAATACCCGTGGCAATGCTCAGGACCGGTGACAGCATAGTCGTGCCCGCCAGGATACCGCTTGGTTTCAACAAGCTTGACCACATTGACCTCCTAGAGCTCCTACGGGACGAGCCAGAAGCGGAAAGGCTCCTGGTCGAGAGCAGGGACAGGCTATGCAGTCACATGACTTACAACTACAAGACAGGCTACTACCAAGCCCCTCTAAAGATTTTCCTAGATAAGTGCAATAGCGTTGAAAGAAGACTCCTTTGGATAAGGCTAAAGCAGAGCCAGATAAGGGTACCCGCCCTCATAAAAGCGGACACCAACTTG
Source organism: Desulfurococcales archaeon (assembly GCA_027014955.1). GTDB lineage: Archaea > Thermoproteota > Thermoprotei_A > Sulfolobales > Fervidicoccaceae > JALTXS01. The sequence continues at coordinate 2,703 of JALWDA010000034.1, forward strand.
GCGGTTCTGCTGGGCCTATTCCTGTCAGAAGGATGCATAACCGGTGGCACGCTCCAGATAACAAACAAAGACGATAGTATCATAGAGGCAGCCAGGAATGCCATCCGAGCAGTCTTCAAGGTAGAGCCCTACCTCATAAAGCGAAAGACGGGTGTGAAGCACCTCGAGGTCAAAAGCAGGACCCTGAGCCTAGTTATGAGGAAAATGGGCCTGGGAACCAATGCTTGGGACAAGAGGATACCCGGCTTCGTGTATGGCCTGGGCGAGGAGTTCGCCAGAGCCCTTCTGGGAGCATACCTGGCCGGGGACGCGAGCTTCGGTTCCCGCCAGATTAGGCTCTGGTCTAGGTCGAGGGAGCTCATTGAGGGACTCTGGCTTCTTCTCCTGGGGCTGGGCGTTAAGGCCCGGTACAAGGTTGACGACAGGAGAGCACGGGGCAAGGGGGTATTCCACACGCTCGTTATCACAGGCCCCGACCTTAGGAGGTTTGCAGAGCTGGTTAAGCCCCTGACCAGGGACCGCCAGGAGAAGATGAGGATGTACCTGAAGAGGATTTCTAGGAGGACGACTTGGACAATACCCCCCGTTTACAATGACCCCCGCACACTCGTCAAGACAGACAACCCATTTATTCGTAGAAGGCTTAGACACCTCGTGTATCGCAAGGGAGGATATTCTGCTTACTTGCTCCAACAGATACTAAGGGATAGCCAAGTCCAAGTGGAGGCTAATGTAAGTCGGCTCCTGGAGTCAGACATAGTGCTCGACAGGGTCAAAACCATCAAGAGGGAGGAGTCCTACGAAGGCTACGTTTATGACATATCGGTGCCTGGTACCGAGAACTTCGTGGCAGGACTGGGGGGGATTCTCGCACATAACACTGCTAGCGGTAAGACTACGAGTCTGAATGCTGTTTCCGCGTTTATCCGGCCTAATGCGAAGATTGTCACGATTGAAGACACGGCGGAGGTTGTGCTTCCCCATCCTAATTGGACGAGGGAGCTGACCCGTGACACGGGGAGCCCGGAGAGCAGTGTGACTATGTTTGACCTGCTGAGGGCGGCGCTGAGGCAGAGGCCCAACTACATTATCGTGGGTGAGATTCGTGGGGCAGAGGGCAACATTGCGTTCCAGGCAATGCAGAGCGTCACGGGGGACACGCCTGTGCTTGTTAGGAGGGCCCGGGGCAAGCCCATGCTCACGAGCATTGCTCGGGTGGTGGACGAGTACTTTAAGGGGGATGAGGAGGGCGAGGCGCCCGCGGGGGGTCTGGAGACCCTCACCCTCACGCCCCAGGGCAGGGTCACCTGGGCCCCCGTAACCCGGGTGCTTAGGCACGTGTCGAGGGACATTTACGAGATAACCTACGCTGGGGGGCGGGGAAGGGTCAGGACGACGGGGAGCCACAGCGTCTTCGTCCTGGACCTGAACGAGGCCAAGATAGTCCCCAAGCCCGTTAGCAGCCTTCAGAGGAGGGACTTCCTCATCGCCCCCAACAAGGGCAGGCGTTTCCGATGTGAACCCCAATCGGGCTATGAGGCCTATTGGAAGAACTGGGAGGAGTGGATAAGCCGGACCCCCGGGGGCCTTGAGGCTCATGTGGTGGGGAAGCTCATTGACATCATTGAGCACGACCTGGGCGTGGAGCTTGAGAAAAGCATACTCTCCACAAAGGCCCCCCACGAGCGTGTCTACCCCAACGAGATACTAAGGCTCAAGCCCCTGCGCTGGAAGAGGGGGAGCGGCTGGACCATCTACAAGGCCGAGGCGCTTGTGAGGCTCCTATCCCAGGTGGCCGAGTCTGAGGTTGAGCTTGTACCCGTGGAGAGGGTGGAGAAGCTCGAGGGAGCCGAGGAGATGGTCTATGACTTCAGCGTCCCCGAGACGGAGCTCTTCATGGGAGGGACGGTTCCCATAGCCCTGCACAACACGGGCCACCCGGTTATGGCCACGTTCCACGCGGCGAACCTGGACAGGCTGATACAGAGGCTCACCAACCACCCTATAAACGTTCCCAAGACCAACATGGATAGCCTGAACCTCGCGTGGTTCCAGAGCGCCGTCTACGTGAAGGTCTTCCCCGCTAGGAGAGTGATTGAGATAGATGAGATAATTGGATACGACCCCGCCAGCGACGCCATCGCCGCCGTGCCCGTGTTCACCTGGGACCCCGTGACCGACCGGTTCATCTTCGGGGGCAGGGGGGCCAGCTACCTCCTCGAGGAGAAAATAGCGGTGATGAGGGGCCTACCCCGGAGCAGGATAATCGAGA
>JALWDA010000035.1 GCA_027014955.1 Desulfurococcales archaeon
GTTACGAGCCACCCTGACAGCCCCCTGGGGGAGCTTGCTGACCACGTGGTGGTGGTCCCGGGGAGGACCAAGCTGGCGGAGGAGACCGACTATTTTGCCCGGCAGGTTCTCGGCATCCACGAGCCCCTGGCGCCCCTGGGGACGCTGTTCGAGGACACTACCATGATTGTCCTCGACGGGCTCATAGCGGAGCTCATGCACCTGCTGGGCAAGACCGAGGACCAGCTGAAACGCAACCACGCCAACATAGAGCTCTAGACCTTCCTACTTTTCTGTTTCATCAGGGATATTGAGCTGTTTACATCAAGCTGGTTGCATATGTCTAGCGTGGCATCTCCAATGAGTGGTTTCTTGTATAGAAGCCCTGCTTGGGTCATTCCTGTTTATTGGGGGTAAGGTTTTTATTGGGCGGGATCTTTTTCCTGCTTACATGGTTTAATTAAATTTAATTAAATGGGCTGAGCACAATGGCGGGAGTCATATGGCTAACCGGCCTCCCCGGAAGCGGGAAGACCACCCTCGCACAGAGGGTCAAGGAAGCCCTCGAGGCGCGGGGCTATAGGGTGGAGCTCCTTGACGGTGACTGGGTCCGCAAGACCATTAACGTGGGCGCGGGGTTCACCCGGGAGGAGAGGGAGAGGCACCTCCTCCGCGTGGCTTGGATAGCAAGGCTCCTGGCAAGGAACGGGGTGCTAACGCTGTGCAGCTTCGTCTCCCCCTACAGGTCCACCCGGGCACGGGTTAGGGAGATTGTGGAGGAGGAGGTTCCCTTCCACGAGGTCTACGTCAAGGCCAGCCTCGAGACTGTTATCAAGAGGGACCCCAAGGGCCTCTACAAGAAGGCCCTCGCGGGTGAGATAAGCAACTTCACCGGCATATCCGACCCCTACGAGGAGCCCCAGAGCCCCGAGCTGGTCATAGACACGGAGAGGGAGACCGTGGAGGAGAGCACCCAGAAGCTCCTAGGCTACATAGAGTCCCAAGGGCTCCTCAGGGACACCTGCCGAAAAGAGCCCTAGAGTAGCCCCCAAGCCCACAGAAGGGAGAGACTCTGGGATGGAGACCCCCCTTCTCCCCGCACTCGTTACAACATCTCTCGTGGCGAGCCTCCTCTACTCCTGGATGGGCGTGGCATTCTCCCTTACCATGATAGTCCTCGTGACCCTCCTAGGCCTGGACGCTAACACGATGATGCCCCCCATACTCGCCGCACAGCTCGCCTCGGCCCTAGCTACATCCGCCTACCGGACCAGGAGCGAGCAGAGGGGCAGGAGAGACGCCCACAGCATAGTCCTCCTCACCCTTGGCTCCCTGACCGCCTTCACCGCGGCACTGTTCCTGGGCGTGGAGCTACGCAGTGAGACCAGGGTTATGGCCTCGGGGCTTCTGCTAGTTGCCTCGGGCCTCAGCCTCTCCCTCCTCAGCCTCTCAGAAAGAAACTGTAGGGGGAACCCACGGGGAGGCGAGGCCCTGATAAGCGTCGCTTCTGGTGTAGCAGGGGGGCTGGTGAAGGGAGTGGTGGGAGCGGGGATAACCCCCGTAATGGTTGCCCTCCAGAGCCTCTCCTGCAGGGATTTCGGCACCATTGTTTAC
>JALWDA010000036.1 GCA_027014955.1 Desulfurococcales archaeon
GTCGGACTCCTCATCATCCCCCGGGTGTTTCTCTGCGGGGCGCAAATTATATATTGCCCCCACGAGCCCTGGGTGTGTGTAGTGGCTTCTCCCACGACGCGGGGGTAGTGGGGTATGCGCGTTCACCTCTAGAAACAAGGGCGGCCCCAGAGGGGGCCTTGCTGGTGCTACTTCTGGAACCGGGGGGGCAGGGTCACAGGGCGGTGTCCTCATAGCGGTTCCCAACAAGGGCCGCCTCAAGCAGCCGGTCCTCAGGCTCCTCGAGCAGGCCGGGATAGAGCCCGCGTTGGACGAGGCGGGGAGCCGTTTCCTCGTAGTCCCCACCACGCGGGAGGAGGTCAAGCTAGTGTACCTCCGGCCCGAGGACATCCCCGGCATAGTGGCCTCGGGGGCCGTGCAGCTGGGGATAACGGGGCACGACCTCGTCGTCGAGTACGGGGCTAGGGTGGTGGAGGAGGTCGACCTCCGCCTGGGGCGTGCCCGCCTCGTCCTGGCGGTGCCCGAGTCAAGCGGGGTGGCCTCGCCCGAGGAGCTCCCCCCGGGCACGAGGATTGCGACCAAGTTCGTCAACATAGCCCGGAGGTACGTGGAGGAGAGGGGTATAGAGGCGGAGATACTCCGCATAAGCGGAGCCGCCGAGGCCATGCCCAGCCTGGGGGCAGCGGACGCCATCATAGACGTGGCCTCCACGGGCACGACGCTCAGGCTCCACGGTCTCAGGGTGGTGGACGTGCTCCTCGAGAGCACTGCGAGGCTCATAAGGGCCCCCAGCGTTCCCCGGGACGACCCCCTGGTCGAGGAGGTTATAATGAACATAAGGAGCGTGGTGCAGGCCCGGGGCTCCAAGCTGGTTCTAATGAACGTGCCCGACGACCGGCTACTGGACGTGCTCGCCGTGCTGCCCAGCATGGGCGGCCCCAGCATCTCCCGGATAACCGGGGGGGACAAGCCCATGTGGGAAGTGATAATAGCCGTGACCACGGACAAGCTGAACCGGGCCATCGTTGAGGCGAAGAAGAACGGGGCCCGAGACATAGTGGTGATAAACCTGGAGAGGGTCATACCATGAGGGTCCTCCCTAGCATAGACCTCGAGGGCGGAAGGGCCGTGAAGAGGGTGAGGGGCCAGAGAGGCACGGGGCTCGTCGTGGGAGACCCCCTGGAGGTGGCGGGAAGGGCAAGGGAGGCCGGGTTCCAGAGGTTACACGTGGTCGACCTCGACGGGGCGGAGAGGGGGGAGCCCTCCCCCGAGAACCTGGCCCAAGTGAGGAGAATAGCGGGTGAGACAGGGCTGAGGGTGCAGCTGGGCGGGGGGATAAGGAGCCTCGCCTCCGCCTCGAGGGCCTGCAGCGTAGAGGGGGTGGACACCCTCGTCGTAGGGACGGCGTGGCTGGGGAACCCCGGGTTCCTGGACGAGGTGATGCGGGAGACAGGGTGCCGGGCCGTCGCCGCCGTGGAGGTGAAGAGGGGGAGGGTCGCCACCTGGGGGTGGAGGAGGCTCGAGGCCCTGGGACTGGAGGAGGCTCTTGGTATGGTTAAGAGGACCAGCGCCTGGGGGGTGCTGCTCACGATAATAGACGTGGAGGGGG
>JALWDA010000037.1 GCA_027014955.1 Desulfurococcales archaeon
TTGTTCCCCAGGCCATTCTGAAGGGTCACGGCGATACCGCCGGGGTCAAGCATCCTGGAGACCAGCCCCGCCGCCTCCCCCGTGTGGTAGGACTTCACCGCAACCAGCACGGCGTCGAAACAGCACCCCGCCTCCCCGGGCGTGAGGGCTTCTACGCGGGCAGGCACGGCGTCCCCCTCCATGCGGAGGCCCCGCTCCCTAACCGCCTCGGCAATTATGGGGTTCTTGTCGACAAGGGTGACCGATGAACCCGCACGGGCTAGGTAGAATCCATAGAGGGAGCCGAGCGCCCCCGCGCCAACAATCGCTATGCGCATGACCCGCGCCCCTTCCCGGCTCTTGTGGAAAATGGGGCCCGCCCGGTATTAAAAACCAGCCCGGAGGGCGGGGGCGTCATGAGCGCCCCACGATGACAAGGACCAGGGCGGCGAGGGCCAGGGCCGCGAGGAGGGGGAGGTCCCATGGCTCGACAATCCTTCCCACGCGCCCCAGGGACTCCCTTGTAGGGGGTTTGAAATACACCGCCTCGGCAATGAGCATGGAGGACCGGAAGGAGTGTACCACCAGGGGGATGGGGAGCCTCAGGAGGGCCGACCACCTCCCCCCCGCACCCCTCCCGGCTAGGGCATCCCGGGCCTCATGGACAAGGGAGGAGAGGTGATCCAGGAATCGGTACACCATTGCGAAGGACGCGGCCACGCTCGCTGGTAGCCCTAGTCTTAGGAGGAAGCGGGAGAAAGCAACGGGGCTCACACGGGAGAGCCCCACGCTCGCGGAGAGCGCGAGGACCGCTAGCCTAGCCACGGTATCCACGCTCTCCCACACCCCGTACATCACCGAGAGGAGGCCCCAGGTCAAGAGCACGAGGGGGCCAACCAGCCGGGCGACCACACGCCAGGAGCCCAGGGCCAGGCCGAGAAGGAGCAGCAGGGCCACAGCCTCCAACGGATACCCTAGTAGGAGAACCGCGATGCCCCAGATGAGGACACCCAGTCCCCCCAGGGGGCCCAGCCTCAGGGCCATACTCCCATCCCCCTGAGCTCCTCCAAGAGCCGCCGAGGCTCGTCCACCCAGAGGACCCTCCCCTCCTCCATGTACGCCACCCTATCCGTGTACCTCGCGACGAACAGGGGGTCGTGGCTAGCCATTACAATTGGGACGCCCAGGCTCCTGAGGAACTCTCCCACCCTCCTCTTCTCAACCCGGTCCAGGCCCGTGGTGGGCTCGTCCACCAGCACGAGCTCGGGACCCCATAGGCTCGCCAGCCTAATGCTCAGAAGCCTGGCCTGGCCCACTGAGAGCTTGAAGGGCGAGTCCCCACCCCTCTCACTCAGGCCCAGTTCCTCCAGGACCCGCCGGGCCCTTTCCCGGCCACCCACGGTGGCCTCAACCTCCTCCATTATAGTGGACCGGTAGAACGAGAGGTAGGGGTTCTGCCAAGAGGCCCCTATCCTTGAAGGCCTCCTGACACGCCCCCTGCTGGGCCTCAGGGAGCCGAAGAGCACCCGGAGCAAGCTGGTCTTGCCCGAGCCATTCCTCCCAAACAGCCCCAGCACCCCAC
>JALWDA010000038.1 GCA_027014955.1 Desulfurococcales archaeon
TGATAATAGCTGCATCACCAAGTCAGGAACAAACATCTGAATATGCCTATAAAACATATTTTGGGTATGACGCATCAACCATACAAGGATTAAGACGAATTAATTATTCCGACAATGCTTGGATTCAATTATTAAAAAATGATTTAGATGCAGGGAGACCAATTCAATATGCAGGTTTTGGACAAGGTGGACATACTTTTGTCTGCGATGGTTATGACAACAATAATTACTTTCATATGAATTGGGGGTGGGGTGGTTATGCAGACGGTTATTTTCTTATAGATGCTTTAAATCCGGGTTCAGGCGGAACTGGTTCTGGTGCAGGAACATACAACAACGGACAACAAGCAGTTATTGGTATTCAACCACCACAAGGGTATATTAATTATGATATTACTCTTTACGATGATTTAGTTGCAAACCCAAATCCTGTATGGTTTGGCTCTTCTTTTACTGTACATACCGATGTGGCAAATTGGAGCCAAAATACATTTAATGGCGACTGGACAGCAGCCATATTTGATAACAATTACAATTTCATCGATTATATTGAATCTCTATCCGGCTACACATTAAACGGAAATAGCCATTACACAAATGGTCTGGATTTTTCCACATCAGGTATGATAAATATTTTACCCGGTTCGTATTATATTGGTGTTTTTTACCGTCCAACTGGTGGTGATTGGAAAATTGTAGGTAATGGTTCCTATTCAAATTTAATTCCTTTTCAAGTTTATTACTCAAATGATATTGAATTGTATCAAGATATGATAATAGATGTCGGTACAACTATTGAACAAAATCAACCTTTTACAGTCACTCTTGATATTCTTAATGACGGTAATTCTACGTTCAATGGCGATTTTGATGTATCTCTTTATGATTTAGATGGTAATTTTGCTGAAACCGTAGAAACATTAACAGGTGGTAGTCTAGATGCTGGTTATTATTATGATGACTTACAATTTTCAACAAATGGTATTAATTTACCACCTGGCACCTATATGTTAGCACTTGAACATAAAGCAAATGGTGGCAATTGGGAATTATCTGGCTCGTCATATTATTCAAATCCAATATATGTAACAATAGTAGAACCCGCCATACAACCTGATATTTATGAAAATAATGATACTGAAAATAATGCTTATAATTTATCAGTAAATTTCAATGGTAATAATTCAACAGTTTTAACTACCGGCTCTAATTTACATATTGGAACGGATGATGATTATTATAAACTTAATCTTGCCTCTGGTTATGATTATACAATAACTGCAAGAACTCACGATAGTTATAATTCAGGTAATGGAAATACTTATACTTGTGATGTTTCTTGGATTTATAAAAATGGGAACTCTTGGTCTAGTACTTTTGATGATGTAATGCCGGGAAATATTGTTGTAAATAATGGTGGTAATGTGTATTTTAAAGTTTCACCATATTTTGTGGGAGAAACAGGAACATATTTATTGGATATAGAAATTACACGTACTGCAACAAATGGTATTGATGACTATTTATCTGGTAGCAATATTTTAGTTTATCCTAATCC
>JALWDA010000039.1 GCA_027014955.1 Desulfurococcales archaeon
GGTGCCTCCTCTCCTAACCTCGAGTCCGATCCTCCTACCAGCCTCCACCAGGTGCTGGGAGAGCCTGTTGCAGAAGGGATGGGCCATGCTCACATGCGCTACCACAGGCCCGTCGAAGAACGTGTATTCCCTCCTCTTGGTCATGTCTATGAACTGGTCGGGGACCACGAGGCTCCCCGGCCCCAGGTCCTCCCGTAGGCTCCCCACGGCGCTCACGCTTATGATCCACCTCGCGCCGAGTGCCCTGAGGGCCCACAGGTTGGCCCGGTAGTTTATCCTATGGGGGGGTATGCGGTGGCCCCTGCCGTGGCGGGGGAGGAAGGCGACGCTCCTCCCACCCATCCGCCCCACGACAATGTTATCACTCGGAGGCCCGTAGGGGGTGTAAACCTTCAGCTCCAGGGGGTCCTCCAGCTCCCCGGGGTCGTAGACCCCACTTCCCCCTATGACCGCCGCTTCCACGGGAACCCTCCGGGGCTTGAACCAGGCACCGCTCTCGAAGAGCATGGTAGCCTCCACCTCCTGGGGCACTCATATAATGGTCCCCGCACCATTAATAAACCGACCCAGAACTTCTGGGGCGTGGAAGCCATGGTGGGAGCGACGCTCGTCGGCGTGGTCTTCAAGGATGGGGTCTTGCTCGCGGCGGACAGGAGGGTGACGCTGGGCAGCTACGTCCATGGTCAGGCCAAGAAGGTCCACGTGCTCGACGGGAAGCTGATCGTGGGGTTCGCGGGCCTCATAGCGGACGCCCAGGCCCTCCTGCGTGTCATGAGGGAGGAGATAAGATACTACACGATAGAGGCGGGCCAGCCCATGAGCGTGGAGGCAGCCTCCCGCCTCCTCTCCAACATCCTCTACTCTTACAAGATGTTCCCCATGATGACGGAGGCCATGCTAGGCGGGGTCGAGGGCGCGCCCAAGCTGGTCGTCCTGGACCCCCTGGGCTCGACGATAAGCGACGACTACGCGGCTGCAGGGACGGGCGGCGCCGTCGCAATGGGGGTGCTGGAGAACGAGTACCGCCGGGACATGCCGCGGGACGAGGCCGTGGAGCTCGCCGTTAGGGCTATCAGGGTCGCCGCCAAGAGGGATGCTTTGACGGGAGACAGGATAGACATTGCAGTGGCAACAAGGGAGGGCGCTTTCGAGGAGACGAGACCCCTCTAGCAGGTCCGTGCGGGGGCCTCAGGGTTTGCCTTGCTTGGCTTTCCTCCACATGGTCATGCCCAGGGTTAATTAACTAGGGTGCCTGCAAACCATCTTCTTGGGACAAGCGAAGCCCGTATTGGGAGCGAGGCGAGGTGCGTGGTTTGAGGTACGAGGATGCCAAGCTGGTTGCTTTCCTCCTCCTGGTCATGAAGGGGAAGAGGCGGAGGAGGCTCAAGCAGACAGAGGTGGCCAGGGACACGGGGCTGAGCCAACAGAGCGTCTCCCGCCTGCTCAGGACCCTGGAGGAGAGGGGCCTCATAACCAGGATAGTGAAGGGGAGGGGGGAGTACGTGGAGGTCACCAGCCAGGGCCTGAGGATGGCGGAGGAGATGGCGGGCCTCGCCACGAGCATTGTGGAGGAGGACCGGAACATCCTCGTCCTCGAGGGCGTCGTCGTATCGGGCCTGGGGGAGGGGAGGTACTATATCAGCATGCCCTACTACTCTAGCATGATACAGAAGCTCCTCGGATTCAAGCCCTACCCCGGCACCCTGAACGTTAGGCTGGTGGGCGAGAGCGTGTGGAAGAGGAGGCAGCTGAACGCCTACAGGACCCTCCACATACCCGGGTTCAGGGATGAGAAGAGGGTCTATGGGGGCGCCTGGCTCTTCAGGGCGAAGATAAACGGCTACGAGCCAGCGGGGATAGTTATCCCCGAGAGGACGAGCCACGGTAGCGAGATAATAGAGATAGTTGCCCCGGAGTACCTCAGGAGCGTCCTGGGGTTGAAGGACGGGGACCGGGCGGTTATAGAAGTATACATACCTGATAACGGCGCATAGTTCTGCCCCGGGTCCAAGGATGTCTGGCACTACTCACCTTCTACGCTTCCCCTCCCCCTCCTTACCCTGCTCCCCCGAGTGCATCTTTAGTATCTGGTAGAGTCTCTCGTGCTGCCTGGTATAGAGCCTTATCTTTAGAATGGCCTTGGGCATCTCGTGGACGAGCTCAACGAACTTCCTCTGGGGACTGTGGTTCACCCTGTAGTCCTTGAGGGGGAAGGCTATCGCGTTCCTGCTAGCCAGGCCCTGGAGTATTATGCCCTTGCTCGTGACAGTGAATGCCCTGGGAGCGTTTATCATCACGAACTTCTTCCCCGTCTTCTTCATCCACCTCTCCATGGCCCACTGGCCCAGCCGGCTTAGAAGGAAACTTCCCTCGAATAGGACCAGGTAGGCGGCAGCGTATCCCAGGTGCTCGTTCTCGAAGTACTTGGGCACAGTGTTCAGGATGGGGTTGAAGGCGAGTATGAAGTACAGCATTATGGGGAAGAACATGAGCATCTGGCCCTGCATCATCTTCATCTGGTCGGCCATCTCCCTGTGGTAGTCCACGTCCTCGGTGAGTATCTGGAAGGACTCCTTCTCCTCCACCAGGACCTTGCCCTGCTCCACCTCCTCTACCCGGGCCTTGCCCTTGACACCGCCCCCGCCCAGCTTCTGCATCACAACCGCGAATACTATGAAGTAGAGGATAACGAAAATCCAGTACTGCCACCCACTCCTGCCCAGGAAGCCCGCAACTAGGGCGAATATTATGATGCTGACCTGGCCAATAATTAGCTGCTTGCGGGTGCTCTGCATTGGCATGGACAACCCGGTCACCCACACGACAGGAGCTCGGAGGAAGGGGCCAGACGCCTCATATGTGGTCAGACATGGACTAAGGAGGGGCCATGTTAATCAAGGTTTCCCAGACTCGACGACCACCTCCTCCCCCAGAATCTCCTCAATCTCCTCAACACCTACTGCACCCACCCTCACGACCCGAGGGGGAGTAACGGTGACATCCACAATAGTTGAGGCCACACGATACCTCGAAGGACCCCCATCAACGGCCACGTCCACCCGGTCCCCAATCTGCGCAAGGGCCTCGTCTAGAGTGGTGGGGGAGGGCGCGCCGCTCCTGTTGGCACTGGTCCCCACAATATAACCGCCGATGACCCTAGCTAGCACACGGGGCACGGGGTGGTCGGGCACCCTCACCGCAATCCTCCCCTCCCCATCCAACAACCGAGGGTGCAGGCTCACCCGTGGCTCTAGCTTGAGCGTCAGAGGCCCAGGCCAAAACTCCCTGGCAAGGAGCCGGGCCCTCCGCCCCATGTGGGCGAGCCTCTCAGCATCTCCCACACTGGAGAGTAGAATGGGGAAGGGGGAGGCCCCCCTCTGCTTCGCCTGGGCGACTTTCTCAACAGCCTCCCCCAGGTCTATCCTCCCACCAACCCCGTAGACGGTGTCCGTGGGATATATGGCAATACCACCCCTCCGCAGCACCTCCACGACGGGTTCGAGCACCCCTGCCAGCTCACCCTCTTCAACCATTGGATCAACCCTAACCACAAGGCGGGCCAACGCCATCACCCCAACTAAGGTGGAACCCGACAAGGGCCTTCAGATAGCCTATGTATGCGGATGTGGCCAAAAACCTTGCCCACCGCCTAAGCGTGCCTGTAACGCGAGCGCCCCCTAAGCCGGGGCAGGAACACCCCCTCCTCCCCCACCAGCCTGAGGGCGCCCTCGGGGTCCAGTGCCGCGTTTATGTAGTGGTCGCTGAGGGTCCTAAGGGTGGTGTTCTCGCCCGCTATCATGACCGTGACGAGGCTCACGCCCGCCCTCTCGAGGAGACGCCTGTCGAGGATGACCTGGTCCTCACCATCGGTTATCAGGACAACCGTATTCGTCTTGTCCCCCAGCCCCCTCTCAACTATGTCCCCCACTGCGGTCTCAAGAGCCTGTGCTATCCTAGTCCCCCCGCCGGGGGGCACCCTGAGGAGGGCCTCCAGGACCTCCAGGGGGTCCTCCAGGGGCCTGTCGTGGGGGTGGAGGCGGGCGTCGAACATCCTTAGTAGGAAGTCCCGGTTCCTAGCCCGTGCCACCCTGTAGAGGGCGAGGGCCACGCTCCTCGACCATATCATCTTGTAGCCTCCCATGCTCCCGCTGTTGTGGACCACGAAACCGTCCGCTATGAAGAGGTGGTTCCTATCAAGCCTAATGTCCAGGACCCTCTCCTCACCCAGGGGCTCAATACCCGTGACCTCCGCGCTCACCAGCCTCCCCCCGCTGTAGACGCTGACCTGGTCCTCCTCAACCGTCTGGGGCCTCCCCCAGGCGAGGAGCCTGTCCCCCGGCCTCGCCTGCGAGGCGGGGACTAGTATGATGTTCTCATCCCTGACAACGGGGAGCAGGTGGTCCTCGCTCGCCCTCAGAACCCCCCAGGCCGTCCTGAGGCCGAGCACCCTCTTCACCCCCCCGTCAACCACCCTTACCACCCGGGCGGGCTCCAGGTCGATGCGGGTGTGCCTGCTCCTCCACCCCGCCAGGCTCCGCGCGTAGTGGGAGAACCGTATCCTCACGCTGAGGACCTCATCCCCCTCCCTAACCTCACCCAGAGGCCTCTCCTCACCCCCTCCCATCGCTATCATGGCGTTGCTCGGCAGGCACTTGTCTAGGAGCACGTAGAGCGCCCCCTCCATGCTCTCCTCCATCTCCCTGGACAGGAACCCCACCCCGGCGAGCTTGGCAGTGAACAGCTCCTCGGGGAGCGCCAGCTCCCGGGGAAGAGCGTACTCGGGGCTACCCGTGACC
>JALWDA010000040.1 GCA_027014955.1 Desulfurococcales archaeon
GTTTTGTCGAGGCTTATGGCGGCGGCCATTACGTCTAGGATTATGCCGGCTATGGTTTCCCTGGGGGTGTCCCCGGGTATGGCTAGCATGTCTATGCCCGTGTTGCATACTGTCATTAGGGCTTCGAGGCGGTCGAGTGTGAGGGCCCCCTTCTCCAGGGCCCGGTTCATGCCGTGGTCCTCGCTGACGGGGATGAAGGCGCCGCTGAGGCCGCCTATGCTGGAGGTGGCCATGGCCCCGCCCTTCTTCACGGCGTCCACGAGGAGGTAGAGGGCCGCGAGGCTCCCCGGGGCCCCGGCGACCTCCAGGCCGATGGCCTCGAGGACGGCGGCGACGCTGTCCCCCACCTTGGGGGAGGGGGCGAGGCTCAGGTCCACTATGCCGAACTCGGCCCCCAGCACCCCCGCCACGGCGCGGCCCACGAGCTCGCCCAGGCGGGTTATCTTGAACGCGGTCCTCTTGACCAGGTCGTGGAGGCTGCGGAGGTCGGCGCCCTCGCCCGCCCTCCTTATGGCGGTCTCTATCACCCCGGGGCCGCTGACCGCGACGTTGACGGTGGGGCTGGGCTCCCCGGGCCCGTGGTAGGCGCCGGGCATGAAGGGGTTGTCCTCGGGGGCGTTGGCCATGACCGTCAGGCGGGCTGCGCCCAGGCCCCTCGGGGTCGCGTGGCCGGTTTCGAGGACCTTCTCCGCCATTATGAGGGCCGCGTCAGCGTTTATCCCCGTGAGGGTCGAGGCGATGTTAGCCATGGCGGAGAGGCCCCTAGTAGTGGAGAGGGCGTTGGGGATGGCCTCTATCACGGCGCGGTCGCCGGGCGTGAAGCCCTTGTGGACGAAGGCGGCGAAGCCCCCCACGTAGTCCACGCCCTCACCCAGGGCGGCCCTATCGAGGACCCGGGCGAGCTCCACCGCTGTGTCGACAGCGGCCCCGGGGTCCCCCGCTGCTATGGGCTCCAGCAGGTGGGAGGCGGGGGTGAGGGCCATCCTCCTCGTGACTATCTTGACCCCGTAGCGGGTCTCCACGCTCTCCACGGCCCGGGTGAGGCGCCGGGCGTGGCTCCTGACCTTCTCCTCGGCGCAGGCCAGCATCTCATCGGCCCGGGGGCTGGTGCAGTCGGCTATGCTGAGGCCCAGGGTCACGGCCCTTATGTCGAGCTCCTGGAAGACGAGCATCTCCACAATCTCGCCTATCTCCTCGGGGGAGAAGAACCGGGCCACCTCCACCGCCCCCGGCTATATCCTCTGCATGGCCCTGAAGACGCTAATGTGGTTCACCGTGACCTCGACGCCCAGCTCCCGGCCCTTCTCCACCAGCTCCCTCCTCAGCTCCTCCAGGCCCGCGTCGCCTGTGGAGAGGTCCACTATCATTATCATGGAGAAAATCCCCCTCACAACAGTCTGCGATATGTCCACGATGTTAACCCCCCGGGAGGCCAGGACCCCCGCGATGCCCGCGACGATACCCGGCCTGTCTGCTCCCAGCACCGTGACGACCACGAGCTCGCCCTCACCATCACCCCTGCCCCCCGGCGCCGGGGGGCAGGGGTGATGG
>JALWDA010000041.1 GCA_027014955.1 Desulfurococcales archaeon
ACCCCCGCTCTTCTCAACCTCCACGAAAACGCCAAGCCCCTCCACCCTGTCTAAGACTACCTTGAACCCATTGGGGCACTGGTACTTCTCCCTGTCCTTGACAACGCGGGCCACCTCCCTGAAGCCCAGGCTCACGAGTATCTTCTCGAGAGCCCCACAGTCACCCGGCTCCACCAGCGACTTCAGCTCCAGCCTGCTCTTGACCCCGGCCTCCACGCTACGGGGCCCCTTGTATGTCAGCACACACCTCTCCCCATCGTTGACCTGCCTAACCCTGAGGGCCTCATCCGTCTCAGCATAGTCCC
Organism: Desulfurococcales archaeon; assembly: GCA_027014955.1. GTDB lineage: Archaea > Thermoproteota > Thermoprotei_A > Sulfolobales > Fervidicoccaceae > JALTXS01. The sequence continues at coordinate 306 of JALWDA010000041.1, forward strand.
TGCAGGGGTGGTTGTAGTAGACGTCTACCTGCCTAACCCTCTCCAAGTACCTGCAGACCCTGGATACCCTCCTCCTCGCCTCCTCTAACGAATCCTCTCCCCCCAGGAGGACTTTCGCCTCAGTCTCAATCACGTCAGCCCCGCCTCACTCCGCGTGGTCGGGAGAAGAGTGCAACCAAAACTATGACCAGGCCCAGTATTATCGATGCCCTTGCAATGCTCGAAAAAAGCCACGAGGAACCCCCCTTCCCATCACCCGTGGGAGGCTCGGGACTACCCAGCTCCTCCCGCGAGAATGGGGGCGCGAGGGGGGCTTCAACTCCTTTATCGGCGTTGTTAGTGCCCGTGCTCCCGCTTTGCATCGTCTCCTCCTCTACACCTATTTCCCCCACTGGCGTGACGAGGGGTTCTCCCAGTACCGTTATGTTCGCGTCCCCTGCCCGTACGTGTGCTAGGTAGAGGTCGCCCAGCTTTATAAGGGAGAGCATGTTGGAGCGGCAGCCCGCCGGGGGGATGCTGTAGAAGTTATCCTGGGGGCGAGCGTACCTATAGAGGGATGCGGGGAACCCCTGGCTGAGTACCTGGCCCTCCTGGGTGACCACCGTGAGCCGGGCGCCCTCTATGCGCGTTGTGTTGACGCTTAGGTGGAAGTAGTGTCCGGGGAGATAGGTCTGGTTACAATATGTTGCCTCCACTACTACTTCAGGGGGGCCCGCGTATATCTGCCCCGGCCTGACCCGCAGCTCAGCCGGGCCCCTGAAGGGTGTGAGGGTTTCCCTTATCCTGGTCTCCCCCGCGTTTATGAGTAGGATGGCTTCACGCACGGTGTGCCCACAGACTTCTTCTCCCAGGGGCTTCCCCTCGACAAGGAGGCTTATGCCACGCTCTTCCATCCAGGCCAGGGTGTCCCCCAGCCTGCCTTGGCATACAACGGTCATGCCCTCGGCTTCTGGCCCTGGTGTGGACTGGGGTTGTGAAAATATGGGCTGGGAGAGTAGGGTCAAAAATATTGCTAGTAGGAGCAGGGAGAGTGGCCCTAGACTCCACTGGCTTGTGGGGGTGCTCAACGCCGTCTCCGCTATCTCTTCTTAACCGTGATGGCCACAGCGGCTCCCGCGATGACTATCCCTATCAATATTAGGATAACCCCGGTATCTATACCTTTGCCCCCTTCTGGTGGAGTTGGTGTGGGGCTGGGGGTCTCCCGTAGGGCTTCACGCTCTTTACACCGG
>JALWDA010000042.1 GCA_027014955.1 Desulfurococcales archaeon
AAGGGCCTCCCGGACGTAGGTGTAGGCCAGGCCGCTTGCCACTATACCGACCCTCCCCTCCCCCTCGACGGCGTTGAAGGGCCAGCCATCCAGCAGTTCACGGGCCCTCTCGTGCCTCCTTAGGCTCTCCAGCCTCATTCGGCGGGCGTTCTCAGGGACCACGCTGTAGCGGGAGGGGTTCTTTCGGAACTCGCCGCGCTTGGGCCTACCCTCCCTTATCTCGGGGGGCAGGGGGCCCAGGGTGACCTCGCCTAGCATGTGGCTCAACCGGGTGGTGGTCCTGAGGACCACTGGGGAGCCCAGCTCCTCGCTCAGCTCGAAGGCCCGGGGGACCATGTCCTTGGCCTCCTGGGGGCTGGTGGGCTCCACCACGGGGACGAGGGCCATCCGAGCGTACATGCGCGTGTCCTGCTCGTTCTGGCTGCTCCACATCCCCGGGTCGTCAGCCACGAAGACCACGAGCCCGCCATTGGCGCCAATCTGGGACCCGCTTAGAAGGGCGTCGGCCGCCACGTTGAGGCCCACGTGCTTCATCCCCGCCATGCTCCTAACACCTGCCCAGCTGGCGGCCATGGCCACCTCGAGCGCGACCTTCTCGTTCGCCGAGTACTCCACGTGGACCCCCGTCTCCCGGGCCACCGAGGCGAGCGTGTCCGCGACCTCCGTGCTGGGCGTCCCCGGGTAGGCAGCGTAGAGGCCGATGTTGGCCTCCAGGGCCCCCCTAGCTATTGCCTCGTTGCCCAGCATGAGGAGCCTCTCGCCCTCGGGGGCAAGTACTATCCGGCCACCCCTCCTAACCAAGGCAACCACCCTCCAAGGCAAATGCAGAAACCTAGGCAACCGGGGCCCCAGGCGACGCTCCCACCAGCCCCGCCCGCCACGCGAGGGCCCATGCGGCAGTAGCGGCCTCTCTGGGGGTCTCGAACACGGGGATGCCATTGGAGGCGAGGGCGAGACGCGCTTCCTCGGCAACGCGCCCGGCCATGAAGAGGGCCAGCACGGGCTTCTCCACCCGCGCGTCCCTCACCCCCCTCCTTATCCCATCCGCGTGGTCCACGCCCCGTATGCCCGCGAAGGTGGGCACCACGCTTATCGCGATGAGCATGTCCACCCCGGGGTCCTGTAGTATGAGCCGGGTGGCCCTCCAGTAGTCGTTGCCCCGGGCGCTCGCCACCATGTCCACGGGGTTGGCCGTGCTGGCGGCGGGGGGTAGGAAGCTCCTCAGGGCCTCCACTGTCTCGGGCGAAAGGCGTGCTATCTCGAGCCCCCTGCGCACCAGCTCATCGACCATGAGCACCCCGGGTCCCCCCGCGTTGGTTAGAACGGCGACCCTCCTTCCCCGGGGCAGGGGCTGCTCCAGGCCCTGGGCCATGGCCAGGAACTCCTCCAGGCCCTCCGCCACCAGGGCCCCTGACTGTAGGGTGGCGGCGCGGAAGACCCTGTACTCGCCCGCCAGGCTCCCCGTGTGAGAGCCCGCCGCCCGCGCTCCCTGGGGGGTCCGGCCCCCCTTGAGCACCACTGTGGGCTTGTGGGGG
>JALWDA010000043.1 GCA_027014955.1 Desulfurococcales archaeon
GTCCAGGGCCCTCTTGACCGCCTCCCACACGGCCTTGCCCTGGGAGCCTAGCTCCCTTGAGAGCGCCCCCGCCAGGCCCAGGGCCATGGCGCCGATGAGGCTGGCCCACTCGGGCCTCTCCCTCACGCGGAGGCTCCTCCCCAGGGCTGTCGCAATATACTCGAGCAGGGGCTGATCGTTGGCCCACCCCCCATTGGCCCAGACGGCGCCCGCCCGCTTCCCCGTGGCCTCCTCCAAGGCGCCCAGGCCTTGGGCGAGGAGGACGGCGAGGGAGGCCCTCAGGCCCCTCAGGATATCCCCGGGCCCATGGCCTTGTTTGAGCGCCTCTATGCACATCCCCTCATAGCCCCTCCTAACCCGGCTCGAGAGGTAGGCCAGGCTCGGGAGAACCCGAGGCAAAGGTCCCGCAGCCTCCCGTCTTTCCACCCTGCTCTCCTCTACCCCGGGAGATAAGACAGTACGTAGCAGGTCTATGCTCTCGCCCCCGTGGTGGAGGAAGCACTCGGCCATGTAGACCGTCCCGCCCCAGGCCCTCCAGGCCACGAGGGGGAGCACGCCCCTCCCGGGGTCGCCCCGGACCTCTCCACCCGTATGCTGGTCGAGGAAGAAGCCCGTGCCCAGGGTCACTTTTGTGCATCCAGGTTGGCTGCAGGCCTCCACCAAGCTGGCGGCCTGGTCCGAGACCAGGGAGACCAGCTCCACACTCCAACCTCCTAGGGTTGCTTGGAGCGGCTCCCTGGGCCGAGTCTCCACGAGGCGGGGTAGCGCCGAGGGGTCCAGGCCCAGGAAGTGGAGTACGTCCTCAACCCAGTCGAGGGTGAAGGGGTCGAGGGCGCCATAGGCTACTGCGAAGCTGGGGTCGGTTAGGTGTTCTCCGAAGACCCGCTCCACGAACAGCGCCTCCAAGCCCCCCAGCCTGGCCCCGGGCTTGCCGAGGAGGGGCTTCAGCTCCTCGGCTCTGAGCAGACCGCTGGTGGGCTGCAGGAAAAGGGATAGCAGGCCCGACGAGTCCTCCCTCTCCACACGCTCCAGGACCCTCCGAGAGGGGGGCCTCCTCCAGGTAAGGGTGGGGCTCGCCTCCTGGCCCCCGGGGCTCCAGGAGGCCATGCTCGCCCTCTGCCCTGTTACCGCGAGGCAGGCCCTACGCCCATTGAGGGACCCCGTGGAATGCTCCAAGGCGTCGCGGAGGAGCTTTACGGCTCCCTTAAGATAGGCCTCGGTGTCTATGATCCCGGGGGCCGAGTAGGGGGCAGGGTGGTGGAGGTAGATGAGGTTCCCCGCCCTCCTAGGCTGTGCAAGGACTTTTATCCGGGTAGAGCCCAGGTCTATCGCGAGGGGAAGGCACTCTCCGGGGTCCATGCTCTCTCCACCAGTGTGCTCCGCGGTGCCCCTTGGGGATTGTGTGGTCCCCCTCTTATTTATAGGGTGGCGCAGGGGTGTCCCGGAACATTGGCTTTCACCGACGTGCTAGTGGTGGGAGGCGGGGTCGTGGGCCTCTGGACGGCCCTCCTTGCGGCCCAGGCGGGCCTGGGG
>JALWDA010000044.1 GCA_027014955.1 Desulfurococcales archaeon
CTCCAGGGTGCTCTGCTACGCCTGCTTCCATCTTCTCATCCCCGTCTCAGCGTGCCTGTGGTTCCTGGTATTGTTGGATGGAGTTTTTAAGAGGGTCGTCCGGTATTACCCGGGAGGCGGCCTACTTGTGTGCTTGGGGACCGGTGGTGAGTTCCCTGCGGTTGCCTGTTGTGTTGCGTGGGTGTTGTTTTATAGAACCGGTGTCGCCGGGGTTAGGTGGCTTGGTCCATCTTCTCTATGCTTATGAGGCACTCTATCATGTCGAGTGCCTGGTGGAGCTGGTGGGTTATGTGGGCGGCCATGACGACGAACTTTATGAGGGGAGCGGGTATCTTCTCGAGCCCATAGTCCTCTAGCTTACGCACGGTTTTCTCGAGGTCGAAGAGGATGTCCCGGGCCGCGGTTGCGCGCTTGGCGCTCTCGTTGCTTAGTGCGCCGACGCTCTCCCAGAGGGCGTTGTCTATGCCCCGTAGGAGGTTTATTAGGAGGTTCTTGACGTGCTGGTCGCTTATCTTTATCTCCTTGTACCTCTCCATGGCCTCGAGCATTGCCTCGTTTATGGTCTTTATGATGCTCCATATCAGGAAGAATACGTTGAGGCTCAGGACCCTCCTCCGCTCCTCCTTCGCATCCCCCTTGACGCTGTCTATCCTAAGGATGAGGACGTTTGTGACCTTGTCCCTGATGCTCACAATATCCCTCAGGCTCGCGTGGCTCTCAGCGAGCTTCTCGTCCAGGTCCCTCGTGTCCCCCTCTAGTATGCCCACCATGTAGTCGATGTTCCGGCTCGTGGTGCTCATGAGCTCCCTCATCAGCAGGCCGTGGTCGACCCGGTAGGGGTCCACGAGCATCTTGAGCTTTATCTGGTTAAGGGTCTTCTCCAGGACCATGTAGTTGCCGTTCTCCTGGATGAGCTTCTCCACCTCCCCCAGCAGCCGGTCATCAATAGGGGGGTCGAAGACTATGTTCAGCTTCTTGAACCCCAGCCTCAGGACACAGCGGAGGGTCTTCTGGATCACGAGTATGCTCGGCCCCGAGACCTTGATGGTCACGGGGAGCCCCTCGTCCTGCTCGGAGACGAAGGGGATGAGGCGGAGCTCGTTCTCCCTCTCAATGACATAGACGCTGTCCCCGGGCTTCAAACCCGTGCGGCGGGCCCAGTCCTTGGGGATGGTTATGATGAGGCTCGAGCTCCCCAGCCTCTGAATCTTGCGTATGTTGACCAAGGGAGGCTCACCCGCGCAACTCCTGTGGCGTAAGGGTTAACACTAGTAAATCCTTGATTATACTAGATGAGAAGGCATCAGTTATAAATCTATCATTTAGAAATAAGTACCTCTCCCAAAAACCCCCTATTCTCCACATGAAGGGTTTTAACACGCGTTACAATAAAGCTTCCTTGGAAGCCTAGGCATGCTCCTCCACAGCACCCGTTGCACGGTAGAGGGCATCCAGCCTAATACCACAGGAGGCGCAGAAACGGGCACCCGGCGGAAGGGGGGCTCCACAGTTGAAGCAGTACCTCATAC
>JALWDA010000045.1 GCA_027014955.1 Desulfurococcales archaeon
GCCCAGGGCACCCCCACGGGGCTCCACGTGGCCTCCGCGGGGGACGTCATCGTGGTCTCCAACGCCAGCATCTCCGTGGAGGAGACGGGCAGGCTCCTCACAATAACCCTGGCCAAGGCAGGCAGGGCCAGCCTGGGGTTCCCCCAGGGCCTCGTGGAGGGGGTGGAGGTTGACGGGAGACCCCTATGCCAGGGCGCCGCCGAGTGCGACACGCTAAGGGGAGCGGTGGACCACCTCTTGACAGTGGAGGGCGTGATGATAGAGGTACGCCTAGCCCCCCTGCCGGGAGAGGCCGGGGAGAAGCCGAAGCTAGTGGTGGTCGTGAGGATAACGCCGGGCATGCTGGAGGCCATGCAGGAGGCGCGGAGGGGCCTAGAGGGCCTCGAAGAGGGCCTGGGAAGGCTCCTCGGAACACTCGGTGACTTGGGGCTTGAGCAGGGTCTCAGGAGGCTCCGCGGGGAGGACCCCAGCGCCTACGAGGCACTAGTTAAGAAGGCCCTGAACGAAACGGGGGTCGCCGAGGCATACAGGGTGCTGGTGGAGAGGGGGCTTATGAAGCCCGTCACGAGGCTCTCTGAGGAGGACCGGAGGATGCTTAGGGACGTGCTAGAGGAGCTATACGGGCCCACGTTCACCCTGTACCCCACGCCCGAGGGCAGGATATACCTCCTCCAGCTGCTCTATGGAGAGGAGCAGGGCTAGGCAAGGGAGCCCCGTCCACAACCCTTTTTTCCACGAATCCCCCCAGCTCCTCCACCCATGCACGTTCCTATTCTAACCCTTTTGACAGCCTTTACAGGGTTTCCCCCGGCTTCTCCGCGGGGCCCGCTCATAGCCGACTTGGCACCCTAGGGGGCTCCCGCTCCAGCTTGAGGCCAAGTGGCCCTGGTTGGGGAAAGAGTTACATAGAGGCAACCTCACATAAATAGCAGGCACAGGCCACACCTTTTCTGGGCTGATAATGGCGAGCACCCCTGCGGGAGAGGGAAGCCATGGGAGCCTCCAGCAGAAAACCGGGGAGGAGGGCGAGTAGCGTCTCGCCCACGCTTGCCGCTATCCTGCTTATCATGGTCACGGTGGGGGCGGCGTTCCTGCTGTACAGCTACATGCAGAGCCAGGTGCCGAGCGAGGGCGAGGAGGGCCCCGTGGCCTTCGCGAGGCAGGCTCTGGTGGTTGAGCAGGCCTCGGGCGAGAGTGTTAAGGTGCTGCCCATCGCGGTGAGCAACACGGGGTCTGGCACGCTGAGCGACTACCCGGTGAGGGTCCTGCTTGACGCTGTGAACTTCGGGGACTGGGGGAGCATTGGCTCCGAGGGCGTCTACTTCGTGGACAACCTCAGCACCATGAACCCCCTCCCCTACTGGGTCCAGAGGCTAGACACCGCTGCGAGAGAGCTCGTGGCTTGGGTGAGGGTCCCCAGCATCCCCGCGGGAGGAGGCGTGACCATATACATGGTCTACAATGTTACTCGGAACCCCTATGAGGGCCTCTACAGCTGGGGCAATGT
>JALWDA010000046.1 GCA_027014955.1 Desulfurococcales archaeon
GTAGCCACCCCTAGCGGAGCACAGGGTGTCCAAACCAAGGATTTTTACACCCTGTCCACAAATAATTTCTCGAACCCAGGATAGGTCAATGTACCCCCTATAGAGAAGTGGGAGAGATATGCCTGCCCCACGATGCTTCCAAGTAACCTTCTTGACAGCCTCCGTTATTGCAATCGTATTGCTCGCCACCATGCCAAGCCAGGTGGCCTACGGTCAGGAGGGACAGGAGAGAATCATAGGAGACCGCGTCATAGTAGCCCGTATTGACGGGGTCATTGACCGGGCCCTGGAGGAGATGGTCGACGACGTGATAACAAGGGCCGAGAGGGAGAGGTCCCTCGTAGTGTTCGAGATAAACACCCCAGGGGGCCTCCTGGAGTCGGCGATGAACATTGGCATCCGGATAGACACGGCCCGGGTCCCGGTGGTGGTATTCGTTGTCGAGAAGTGGGCAGAGAGCGCTGGGAGCCTCATCCTCGTGACAAGCCACGTAGCTGCCATGCAGCCGGGCACGATAATCGGCAGCATGCAGCCTATACAGTATGACCCCACCACGGGCAACTACCGACCGGTCAATGAAAGCAAGATAATCAACCCCATCCTAAAGTTCCTCGAGGAGAGGGCGGGCAACAAGGGCAGGAACGTGACGGCGATAAAGCTATTCGTCACCGAGAACCTCAACCTGGGCGCTCGCGAGGCCCTCGAGATGGGCGTGATTGACTACGTGGCCACCGATCTCAACGACCTCCTCAGGCAGATGAACGGCACGACCGTCAAGATGCCCTATACGGGAGATGTTTTCCTGATAAGAACCGATGGGGCTAGCATCGAGCGCTATGAACCTCAGCTCAGAATAAGGATAGCCCACGCCCTCTCCGACCCCATGCTCACCAGCCTCTTCATGACCCTGGGTATAACCATTATACTCTTCAGCCTCCTGAGCGGACACCTGGCCATAACCCCCGTGGGGGTCCTCCTGCTGCTCTTGGGCATGATTGGGAGTGGCTACAGCCTCAACATGACCACGCTCTTCCTACTGGTGCTGGGCATTGTACTCATAGCGGTGGAGATGTTCGTCACGCCGGGCTTTGGGATAGTGGGGGCCACGGGCATAGTGATGCTAGCACTGGGCATAGCCCTGCTCCCAGTGTCGGGAGGCTACAACTTCAGCCCCCAGTATGCCCGCCAGTTCCTCTACGCGGCCTATGGAACGGGGGCCATACTGGGGAGCCTTACGGCGGTTGCGGTTTACAAGGTTATACAGGTGAGGAAGAAGAAGCCCTTCACCTGGGATCCCCGGGGCAAAACGGGCAAAGCGGTGGACGACCTAGAGCCGGGAGGTGAGGGCTTCGTCTTCCTCGAGGGAGAGTACTGGAGGGCCAGGACCATGGGCGCCCGGATACCCAAGGGGAGCCGAGTTAGGGTTGTTGATAAGGAGGGCCCCGTGCTGATAGTGGAGCCCCTTGAGGAGCAGGAGCAGCCCAACCGACCCGGCGGCGAGGAGGGGATTGGTGGTCAGCCCTCCTGAGAGACTGTGTCAGTCCCCGTTTCCAGCTCGAGGGCGCGTTTGAGGTTCCTGTAGTAGGCCTTCTCGCCGAAGTGCACGCCGAGTAGGAAGACCAGGTAGTAGGGGATTGCGAGGAGTATCATCGTCAGGCCGCTGGGGTCGGGGGTGATTATGGCGGCGATTGTGAGTATTATCAGGAAGGCTATCCTGCTGTTCTTGCCCTTAACCTGCCTGGGCTCTATTACCCCCAGGGCGAGGAGATAGTATATCACAAGAGGTATCTCGAACGCCAGGCCCGTGGTAAGGGTTATCTTTATGATGAAGTCGAGTAGCTTGGACATGGTTATGCTGACTAGGAGGTTCTCCGTAGGCACGGGCGCAGCCTGGAGCATGAGCATTATCCTCAGGCTAATGGGCGCGACAATAAAGAAGCCAATACCCGCCCCAAGCACGAAGAGCCCGACCGCCGCAATGGCGCCCCCCTTGAGCTTCCTCTTCTCATGCTCGTAGAGGGCGGGCTCTATGAAGGCGTAGACCTGATAGGCGATATAGGGGCTCGCGATCAGGAGGCTGACCAAAAGGCTCGAGTAAAGGAGGACGCTGAAGCCCTCGAAGGGCCCCGTGTATATTATCGTTACATTGTAGGTCTGACCCATCCATGTTACGCTCTGGGGCAGAACGTACTCCGCCATAGCCTTGGCGACTACGACCACCAGGGGGACATAGGACTGCTCGAGGTCATAGGGGATGAAAGTTACGACGAGGAAAACGGCGAGCAGGGCGATTATGGACTTCTTAAGCCTCTCGGCGAGCTCCTCCAGGTGAGCCTCTAGGGGAAGCTCCTCGTCGGGGCTCCTCGGCCTCCTGAAGCCCTTCTTTCCCAAACCCTGACCCCACGCTCTTAACCAGCGGGTTGCCCTATCAGGAGCCGATCCTATAAGGGCCTTGTATGTACTGCTGCGAAAGGCAACTGTATAGATTCGCTTTAAACCCAAGTGGTGGTTTTTACGCCTTGGTTTGGGATGGGTTACTTGACAAGGCCCTTCTCACGGGCCTTCTTGACAATCTCCTTAACCAGCTCCTCCTCGGTCTTGCCCTCCTGCTCTATCTCCAGCTTGGCTGCTATCTTCTCCAGGGTCTCCCGATCAACCTCGCTTCCCCCTTTCTCCTTCATGGAGGCAACGGCCTTCTTCTCCTCCTCGTCTAGGAGCCCGCTGCTGGCTTTCTTGAACTCTCTCAGGCTCTGCCCCAGCGCCCGGGCCAGCTGGGGGAGCTTGGTGGGGCCTAGGATGAGGAGTGCTATCGCGAGTATTATCAGCACCTCGGGGGTCCCCAGTCCTAGAGGCATTTGCTTCACACCCTTGTCTAGTGGCTATGATTCTCTCTGTTGGGGGACCATTATAAACTAATGTCTCTGGACATGTTGCATTGTTGTTTCTCAATTATTTATCATTTATAATCATTAATCTATCTCCATATCTTTATAATCATGACAAACAAATACTATAAAGCATGGCAAGCTCGCGCTTATCACTCAACCTTAACAAAAGGAGGTGGTTCACCACATGTCTCACCCTAGGGAGATAGAACTCACAGTAGCGGAGGCCCGCTCCAGGGACGTGGGGCGCAAGATAGCCAGGATAAGCAGGCAAGTAATGGAAAGGCTCGGCATAGGCACGGGTGACTTCGTCGAGATAGAGGGCAGCAAGGGCTCCGTGCTGGTCCAGGCGTGGCCCGCCTACCCCGAGGACGAGGCCCAGGACCCCAACGCTGTGAGGATAGATGGGTACGTGAGGAGGGCAGTGGGCGTCAGCGTGGGAGACAAGGTTGTAGTGAGGAAAGCGGAGGCCGAGCCAGCCGCCAAGGTGGTGCTCGCCCCAACCGCAGAGTCCCACCAGGTCACCATGCTGATACACCCCCAGGACCTCGTCGCTCTGATAAAGGAGTTCCTCCTACGCAAGCCCGTGAGGAGGGGCGAGAGCGTACTCGTACCAGTCATGGGACCGGAGCTCAAGTTCATAGTGGTATCAACGCAGCCCTCGACCAACGTCTTCGTCACCGAGGACACTGAGATACAGCTCAAGACGGAGCCTGTGAAGGAGGAGCAGGTGAGGGGCGTACCAAGGGTAACTTGGGAGGACATCGGCGACCTGGAGGAGGCCAAGGAGAAGCTCAGGGAGATGATAGAGCTCCCCCTCAAGCAGCCGGAGCTGTTCCGCCACCTGGGCATAGAGCCGCCCAAGGGCGTCCTACTATACGGCCCACCGGGCACGGGCAAGACGATGCTCGCCAAGGCCCTTGCGAACGAGATCGGCGCCTACTTCATATCCATCAACGGCCCGGAGATTATGAGCAAGTTCTACGGTGAGAGCGAGCAGAGGCTCAGGGAGATATTCCAGGAGGCCCAGGAGAACGCTCCTGCGATAATATTCATCGACGAGATCGACAGCATCGCCCCCAAGCGGGAGGAGGTAACGGGCGAGGTCGAGAAGCGCGTCGTGGCCCAGCTCCTCGCCCTCATGGACGGCCTCAAGGAGAGGGGCAAGGTAGTGGTGATTGGTGCCACAAACCGCCCTGATGCGGTTGACCCGGCGCTGAGGAGGCCCGGTCGCTTCGATAGGGAGATTGAGATTAGGCCGCCCGACAAGAGGGCCCGTAAGGAGATACTCCTAGTGCACACGAGGAACATGCCCCTCGCGGACGACGTGGACCTGGACAAACTCGCCGAGATAACCCACGGGTACACGGGCGCGGACCTCGCGGCGCTGGTTAAGGAGGCGGCCATGAGCTCCCTCCGCAGGTTCATGAAGGAGAAAAAGATAGACCTGTCGAAGCCCGTGGGCAAGGAGCTGCTCAAGGAGCTTAAGGTGACGTGGGCGGACTTCATGAACGCCCTGAAGAGCATACAGCCCAGCATGCTCAGGGAGATATACGTGGAGGTCCCGACGGTCAGGTGGGAGGACATCGGAGGCCTGGAGGAGGCCAAGCAGCAGCTGAAGGAGGCGGTCGAGTGGCCCCTCAAGCACCCCGAGGTTTTCGAGAAGATGGGCATCAGGCCCCCCAAGGGCATACTGCTCTTCGGCCCACCGGGCACGGGCAAGACCCTCCTAGCAAAGGCGGCGGCGACCGAGAGCCAGGCCAACTTCATAGC
>JALWDA010000047.1 GCA_027014955.1 Desulfurococcales archaeon
CGGCAAGCGTGGACCCCCTCCCCGCTATAACCAGCCGTGACCCCGAAGCCAGGTGCCCTGGGGCGAAGGGGCTGGGCGAAACCCTCAGCCCCACGACCTCCCCCGGGGAAACCACCACGGGGGGCTGCACCCTAGACGCCCTAACAAGACCCCCCTCCGGCCCATAGAGATACAACGCGTCAACAACCACCCTCTCCTTTCCAACATTCCTAAGATACACAACCCCTTCACGGGCCTCCTCCACAATAACAAACCCGGCTAAGTCCCCCTCGGGGCTCCCTTCCGCTAGCTTGGAAATGTAAACATAGATTACGAGAACAGAAACCAGTACCACAAGCACTAGTACAACAGCAACCAGCAAAGGCGCCACAGCCCTACGCAAAATCATTCCACGCAATTACCTCACATCATCTCTTTAAACAAGGCTAAGGTATCATGTATATATAAACTATTACACATACGATAAGATTACCTTACAATAACAGCTCAGAAACAATCCCTGGGCCCTTCACAAGGAAAATACAAATAATTACACAAAAACACTGAAAGCGCTAAACAACCCCCACAGCATGAATATTTAAAAAAATGCCTGAAGTAGAGTACTCCTAACCTTTCACATAGTGCGGGAAAAAATAGTCCGACTTAGGGGCTTCCGCTCAAAACAAACACGGGCGTACCAATGGGATTCCCAGTCGTTGCATTGTAGAGGTCAGTTGAATCAACGTCAATGTCGAAACACGGCGGATACGTGTACGCACCCTCGGGATCATTAGTATCCATGTATACCGTCAGACTGGTAGAGGGATTAGAGGGGTCAAAGAACACTGTGGTGTTAATCATTGCTTTAAACCTAGGTTTAACTATTATCGCCGCGTATTGGGGGTCGCCTAGTAGTTTATTATCATCATTATAATAGGTTGCAATATAATCAACAAGTTCATTGAATGGCGGTAGGGGGTGTGTTGCATTATAAATTAGCATGCTAGGCCATCCGCCAGCCACGGTGTCAATCTCTACCCTAACCGAGCCATTATGAAATATTGTGAACCTTGCGATAAGGTCAAGGAGATTGTCATATATGAGGACAGATGGAGGATCTTCATTAGCACCTGGATAGAACCAGTCCTCTAGCATAACAAGTGCATCCAAGTAGACTTCGTTCGGGTCATTAGTTAGTGGATGCATAATTGCCTTGATCCAGTACTTGTTATCGTTCGGTTGCGAGGTCGGAGTCGAACCAATACAACCGTGGTCATTTGTTGGGATAATTGTTACTGTATTTATGTCTGTAGCTCTTGTTGGGTTTATTGCTATTACTCCGGGTCCGAGACTGTACCTTTCGTCTATTGACATTGAGTATAGGTCTATAATGGGGTCTTTTTCGGTGGTGACAAAGGCCTTTCCAGAGATGGTGAGATTGCCGTCTGAGATACTGTGGTTGAAGAGAGCGTAGTCTCCTGTTAGGAGGTTTATGTAAGTAACCCAATAACCCTTTGTGAAGTCGGGTATTCTATAGCCGGGGTCTGTAGTGCCACTTGGATAGAAGATCATGTATCCGAAGGTTAGTATGTATCTGTATTGGTCTATTTTTTCCTTGATTTCACCTGTTTTGATTACTAGGGGTTCGCTGGCTCCCATTATTCCTCCAGCGTCGCCGGCGATGACGAGGCTTGCTTGGCCTTGGGTTTTGTTGAGCAGGTTGTAGAACTGGGGTGGGAGCACGACTTCCGCTACGCCCTTTGGGGGGATGCTTGTCTCGGGTATGGGCATGTGTCCTATGAGGGCCCCGTCGCGGGTGTAGAGGTAGGCATCTTTGAGGACTGTGGGCGTGTTGCCGAGGTTCCTGAGTGTCACTACTAGGAAGCCGTTTTTGACCTGGTATCCCTCAACTATTAGGGCCTTGTTTAGCCTTCCTTCCCCCCCCCCCGGTTTCGACTTGGGTGGTGGTTTGCTTGACGAAGGCGTTTATCATTACTCCTGATACCACGACGACGAGTACGAGGGTGAGGGTGGCGGCGTAGGGGCTGATGGCTGATTTTCGTGTTTTTAGCAATCTTCCACCCTTGGGGGTGTGCTGTGTTCCATGTATGACCCTATATATACGAAGTCTTTCTTCTAGGTGTTTGTTTGAAATGGTGCAGGTGATTAAATGCGTTATTGTATTGTTTAGAGGTGTTTGGCTGAGGTCTTGTATTATTTTTTGTTAAAGATATGTATGTGTGTTTGTTTCGGGAGAAGTCAGGCCTCCGGGTTGGGTGCGTTTGGTGATTGTGGGGGAAAAATATTGTTCTGTAATATTAATATTTGGATTAATGGTTTTGGTCTTAGACGGGGCTTCCGGCGTTTATTGCTCGTTCGAGTCTCTTGTCCACGTCGTCCCAGTTGACGACGTTCCACCAGGCCTTCACGTAGTTGGGCCTGACGTTGAGGTATTGGAGGTAGTAGGCGTGCTCCCAGACGTCGATTACCAGGAGGGGCGTGTGGCCCTGGAGGTGTAGGAGGTTGTGTTTCTCGACCTGGTGGACCACTAGGGTGTCCCTGAGGGGGTCGTAGGCGAGGACGGCCCAGCCCACGCCCTCGACGGTGTTGGCGGCCTTGGTGAATATGTTCTGGAAGGCCTCGAAGCTCCCGAACTCCCGGTCAATGTAGTCGGCTATCCTGCCCCCGGGTTTGCCTCCTCCGTTGGGGCTCATGTTGGGCCAGAAGATGCTGTGGAGCACGTGGCCTCCCACGTGGAAGCTGAGGTCCCTCATCACGGCCTTGACGTCTATCTCCTCGCCCTTCTTGGCCCTGTCGAGGAGGTCGAGGGCCTTGTTGGCCCCGTCCACGTAGGCCTTGTGGTGCTTACTGTGGTGGAGCTCCATTATCTTTGCGGAGATGTGGGGCTCGAGGGCATCGTACTTGTAGGGAAGTGGGGGTAGCTCGTATCTCTTGGACATGCTCTCACCCAAGACACATAATTCTGGGTTGTGGGTCTTGTCTCTTTTGTTGGGGCCCCGGGTTTTAATCAGTCTATCGTATTAACGCCGTTAACAGCAAGATCACTAGGGGCATGCACAAGGCTCATAAGCCCAGGTGCCCCCAACAAACAAGCGGGCGGAGGTGGAGGCCATGGGGCTCTTCGGCAAGAAGAGTGAATCGGACAGGGAGGGCATATACGTATACCGAGGCGGGGAGTGGGTCAAGACCGACGCCCTAGAGATACCCGAAGGGCTGAGCCTAATCTACTTCGACAACCTCAAGTGCCCCTTCTGCAAGGTCTTCGACGTGGTCTGGGACACCCTCGTGGAGGACCCCAAGCTCAGGGGCTTCAACTTCATCAAGGTGGTCTGCACCTTCTTCGAGAACAACTGTAGCAACCCCGCGAGCAAGAAGGCCTTCCACGAGCACGGGGTCGACCGGAGCCCCATGGTCCTCATGGTCAAGAAGGACGCCCAGGGGGGCCAGAGGACCGAGGTCCTCCTCCCCAGCGAGCACGGCTACGACTATAAGAGGATAAGGGACGCCATCCTGCGCTTCGCCAACAAATAGTCACTATAAAATATTTTGCGAAATCCTCGTTATTGTTAAATTGTGTTGTGCAATTACTCTAAGTCCTCTGGTGTGAACACCACTCCCTCTGTTGGGTATCCCTTTCTCTCTAGGAACTCTACAAGCTTGTAATCAATTGTGAGAAAAGGGACTTTGCTTGTTAACGCAGTCGCGTAATATAAGTTATCTATAAAATCTCGGTGACCTTTGTGGTATAAACGATTAGCTTCCAAGTATGCCACAATTGGAGGCTCGAGTGGCTTGTAGTTGAGCGCAATTATCCTTAACCCTTTCTCGACCCTTTCCAACTGGCTGGGAGGGACTCTTTTCAGGATTATCCACATTGCCTCTAAGAGTCCCTCTCGAAGGAAGTGGACTCTGAATCTACGTAGAAGAGGTAATATTTTCAGTACTCTCTTTTCAACTCTAATGCCAAGTGTTGGGAGAAGGAATGAGGTATCTATTAGAATATGTGGAGGACTCTTCATGCAAGAGCACCTAAGCTATTTTGCAGTTTCTATGGCATTTTACTGATCGTGACGCTCGCGTAATTTACCCAGTATATATTTCTCTTGCTCATCTATACTAATCTCCTCAATCTCTTCCAAGCTTACTTCAGCAACATAATCTCCTTGCAAGGCAAGGTCAATGGCATCAGGAACTGGCCTGAGTACGAGCTCCCCACCCCGGGCTTCAATGAGTACCCTGCGGCCCTCTTCTATACCCACCTCTTCTGCCAACTGACGGGGTATTACTATAGTCCTTCTTTTACCAACCCGGACCTCTGCTGATTTTCCACCCATAACCCCTCACCCAGTATTGGTTCATGTATTATTGTGTTGAGATAGATAAGACGTTTCATTGTTATGTTGTTATTGAGATTTCTGAATATATGTTTTCTGTAAACACCCATTACTGATAATGCTAAAATTCAGAAAAAATAAATTATATTCAAACTAAAAAACCCCGTCCTCCCCCTTATACATCCACTTCGCCAAATAGTCTTCTACTCGTGCAGCGGGTGCCGTGGGGTGGGGGGCTTGTTGCTCGCCGACATCTACGTCCAGCTTCTCATCATTCTAAACCCCTTCACAGCCGATACCGTGTACCTCTCCCTCATAGGCGA
>JALWDA010000048.1 GCA_027014955.1 Desulfurococcales archaeon
CCTGGAGATAATAGTGAATGGGGCAATCTACGCTGCTGAGGAGATGGGCGTTGTGCTCAGGAACACGAGCTACAGCCCCAATATCAAGGACCGCCTCGACTTCAGCTGCGCCGTCCTCGACCCCCGGGGCAACCTGGTGGCGCAGGCGGAGCACATCCCCGTCCACCTGGGCAGCATGGCTGTGGGGGCTAGGAACGCGCTACGCGAGATGGGGAGGCTGGGCATGGACATGGGCGAGGGGGACGTCATCATTGTGAACGACCCCTACATAGCAGGAACTCATCTCAACGACATCATGCTTCTAAAGCCCCTCTTCGACCGGGGCGGGGGCTTGGTCGCGATACTGGCGAACAAGGCCCACCACGTGGACGTGGGAGGCACCGTTAGGGGCAGCGTGGGGGGAGAGGTTGAGGAGCTGGTCCAGGAGGGCATAAACCTCCCCCTGCTCAAGCTGGTTGAGTCCGGGCGCCTCAACAGGGACATTGTGAGGATCCTTGAGAACAACGTCAGGACCCCCGACTACGTCCGGGGGGACCTAAAGGCCCAGATAGCCAGCCTCAACACGGGCGAGAGGAGGCTGGGGGAGCTCCTCGGCAAGTACGGGCCCGATGCCCTCCTCGAGGCGTGGAGGTGGGCCCTGGACTACACGGAGAAGTACACGAGGAGGGTCCTGGAGGAGGCGGGCCACGGTACGGCGGAGGCGGTTGACTACATGGAGATGCCCCGGGAGGGCCTTGTGAGGATAAAGGCTAGGGTCACGATATCCCCGGGCGGGGCCCACGTTGACTTCACAGGCACTTCCCCCCAGGTGGAGGCCCCCCTCAACGCCGTCTATGGCGTCACGGTGGCGGCCAGCCTTTTCGCGCTTAAGAGCGTCCTCGACCCCGAGATGCCCATGAACCACGGGTTCGAGAGGCTGGTCAGGATAGAGGCTCCCGCGGGGACCCTGGTCAACCCTCGTCGCCCCGCCCCCGTTTCCGCGGGTAATACCGAGACCAGCCAGAGGATAGCCGACGTGGTGCTGAGGGCCCTTGCCGACATACTTCCGGGAAGGGTGCCCGCAGCCTCCACGGGTAGCATGAACAACCTCACCGTGGGCGGCGTCCACGAGGGCCGGTCGTGGGCCTTCTACGAGACCATTGGAGGCGGGAGCGGCGGGAGGCCGGGCATGGATGGCGTGGATGGGATACACACCAACATGACCAACACGCTCAACACCCCCATAGAGGTGCTGGAGAAGGAGTACCCCATACTCTTCACCCGCTACTCCCTCCGCCCCGACAGCGAGGGACCCGGCACTTACCGTGGGGGCCTGGGGCTCGTGAGGGCCTTCCGCGCCCTGGTGGACGGCGTTGTCGTGACCATTACGGGAGAGAGGGTCCTCACCCGCCCCTACGGACTCGCTGGCGGACGCCCCGGGGAGCCCGCCCGCTACGTTGTGAGGAGGGCGAGGGGAGGCGAGGAGGTGCTCCCCAGCAAGGCCACGGTGAGACTGGAGA
>JALWDA010000049.1 GCA_027014955.1 Desulfurococcales archaeon
GCCCCGAGAAGGCCCGGGAGGCCGCCCGCCTGCTAGCGAGGGCGGAGAGGCCCGTGGTCCTGGTGGGCAATGGGGTGTACTGGAGCAGGGCCTGGGATGCTGTGAGGAGGCTGGCCGAGGCCATCGTCGCGCCCATCGTGACGACGCTCCCCGGGAAGAACGCGGTTAATGAAGAGCACCCGCTTGTGATGGGGCCCAGTGGGATGCACGGGAGGGCCGAGGCCGACGCGGCTCTTGCCAACGCAGATGTTGTGCTGGCTGTTGGGACCAGGTTCAGCGACCGGACGGTGGGGAGGTTCTCCCCCGAGTTCTCCAGCAAGACCATAATACACGTAGACGCCGACGCGAGTGAGCTTGGCAAGAACGTGGCCCCCACCATAGCCATAAGGGCGGATGCCAGGGCGGCTCTGGAGGAGATAGCCCGGCATCTAGAGGCCGCTCCCCTCACTGCTGTTGCTTCTAGGAGGAGCTTCCTCGAGTGGCTCCACCGCGTCCGGGGGGAGTATGAGAGGGCGATGGAGAAGTGGGAGCGCAGCATAAGGGGCATGACCCCCTGGCGCGTGATGAAGGAGCTCCGAAAAACCGTTCCTCCAAGCACCATTGCGGTGACGGGCGTGGGGGGTCATCAGATGTGGGCTGAGCAGCACTGGAGGGTCCGGGAGCCAGGGACCTGGGTCACAAGCGCTGGCCTGGGCACGATGGGCTTCTGTCTCCCCGCAGCGCTTGGGGCAAAGATGGCAGCACCGGAGAGGCCCGTCCTGTGCCTGGACGGCGACGGGAGCTTCCAGATGACCATGAACAACCTCGCCGTCGCGGTGGACTACGACGCCCCCGTGGCCACGGTGGTGTTCGACAACCGGGCGCTCATGCTGGTCAAGCAGTGGCAGATATACATGTTCGACCGCAGGATAGTTGCTACACACTACACGGGCAGGCCCGACTTCGTCAAGATAGCCGAGGCCTATGATGTGGAGGGCTTCAAGGCCGAGAGCCTAGACCAGCTTGTCTCTAGGGTCAACAGGGCCCTGAGGAACAACGAGCCCATAGTCGCGGTCGTTGAGGTTGACAACGAGACCGACATCGTCCTGCCCTGGGTCAAGCCCGGGGACTGGCTCGAGGACGCCATACTGCCACCGGGGATGGAGGGGGTGAGCCTCAGGTATGAAGGAGGGTGACACCATGGCCGAGAAGCCCCGGGCGACCCCCGGTAACGGGGCCCGGGGATGCTGCGTATCGATGCTTCACGTGGTGTTCCACGAGGGCGTCGACGCCTTCCTGAGGATAATCAACATAGCCCGGCGGGGCAGGGCCCAGTACCGGGAGATGCGGGTGGAGTTCGGCATAGGCCTCTCCATGCTCACCATGGAGTTCGAGGCGGAGGACAAGGAGGTCATGTGGCTGGCCAAGAAGCTCTACCAGCTCCCCGAGGTCCGCGAGGTCAAGATATGTGGCCCCGGCTCCCCCGGGGAGTGCCGCTCGGCTGTCAACTAGAGTGCCACGCGTGGTTCTTTGTTGAACCAGGGTTTTTCTCCCATCATAACCCCTAGGTTCCGGCACACCTATGGTCTCCCAGCCCAGCCTGTATGGGACGTGTCCTCAGTATGTGTGCCTCGGATGGTTTGGTTTGGAGGTGGTGGGTATGGTTAACGTGATTGGGGATGACCAGGCCAGCCTGGAGCCCCTCAGGGGTAAGACCATAGCCGTGATAGGTTATGGCATCCAGGGGAGGGCCCAGGCTCTTAACATGAGGGACAGTGGTCTCAAGGTCATCATAGGCGCGAGGAAGAACGGCAGCAGCTGGGATAGGGCCGTGGAGGACGGCTTCGAGGTCATGGACGTAGCAACGGCCGCGTCGCAGGGGGACGTGGTCATGATGCTCATCCCCGACATGGACCAGCCCCGGGTGTGGGAGGAGAGCGTGAGGGACAACATCCGCGAGGGCGCCGTGCTGGACTTCGCCCACGGGTTCAACATCCACTACAAGCTCATAGTCCCCCCCAGCAACATCGACGTGGTCATGGTGGCCCCCAAGGCCCCGGGGAGGGCTGTGAGGGAGGAGTTCCAGAAGGGCCGGGGAGTCCCCGCCGTCGTCGCCGTGGCGCAGGACTACAGCGGGGAGGCCTGGAACAGGGCCCTGGCCATAGCCAAGGCCATTGGCTCCACCCGGGCGGGTGTGATAAAGACGACGTTCAAGGAGGAGACCGAGACCGACCTCATAGGCGAGCAGACCGTGCTCGTGGGGGGCCTCATGCAGCTGATTAAGCTGGGCTTCGAGAACCTGGTGGAGCTCGGCTATCAGCCCGAGGTGGCCTACTACGAGGTTCTAAACGAGGCCAAGCTCATCATGGACCTCATCTACTACAGGGGGATAACGGGGATGCTCAACGGCGTGAGCCTCACCGCCCGCTACGGGGGCCTGACCGTGGGCCCCAGGGTCATTGACGAGAGGGTCAAGGAGAACATGCGCAGAGCCGCCGAGAGGGTCATAAGCGGCGAGTTCGCCCAGGAGTGGCTCGAGGAATACCGCAGGGGCATGCCCAACCTCCGCAAGATGCTCGAGGAGGCCAGCGAGCACCAGATAGAGAAAGTAGGCCGGGAGATGCGCAAAATGATATTCGGCGAAGAGGGTGGAGACAAGGAATAACCCATATAATAAAGGCATTATTGCTTGTATTGTGGGGTTTTTGTGATTTTGCAAGATTTTCTTAACAGTCTTTACAATAATAATTCGTGTTCATTAAGTTTTATACACCATTGTTTTATGTTTTGGTTTATTTGTATGTACCAAGATAACTATGCTGTATAGGTACTTTCATGCATTTACTTGTATGTGACAACTATTTTTAATTCTCCAGTGTTTGAGTTCTAAATGATTGCATTGGTTTGAAAAAAATGTATAAAACGTCATCAATACCAAAAGGCGAGGCTCTACAAACAATGCCTAATAAGTTGAGGGAAGCCAACATTAACAGTATCTATTCTGCGCTACTACTCCTGCTTATAGTAGTAGCAATAAGCGTGACCCTATACGCTACAACTAATCAAACACTACTAACAGCAAAGAGCGGCAATGCGAAGCTCAATGTTATTGTCATCGAAGAAATCACTCATCGGTACATAGTAGTTCGCAACACGGGATGGGAAGAAGCAAAGATAGACACCGTCTACCTCTACAACAAAGATTCCACTAGACTCTTAGCAGTAGTGAGGCTGAAGAATCCTCTAATACTCCCACCCAAAGGTGTCGGCCTTATAGAAATACCCCGTGTCAAAAACTTACAACATGGCACTCCAATAATCTACGGAGTGTCAGGAGAGAATACCGGTAAAATCCTCTACGACAGACCCGTCCCTTATTACCCACCGCTACTCCTAGCATGGGCTATACTTTTCGAAAATAGTACGGTATGGAACAACATAGGGGGTGGAGCAACCGCTCAACCTATACCTGGAGGCGCTATGGCTTTGTTCTCTCTTGTAAAAGACGGACGCGGTGATAACTGGACAGCCATTGTTGCAGCAGACTCTGAGAGGGTATCCTCATATGCCATAGAAGTGCTTGATGACAATGATTATGCAAGCCAGCTCAATAATTCTGTCCATCGCGTGGAGCTTGAGATGGCTAATAACGGTGGTTATTATGCGATGTCATCTTTCCTTTATCACGGGTATTACTTCCTGACAGCGCTATACATCCCCAATCCCTTCAAGCCTGGTTCCTCACTAGATGCTGTCGCTTTCTCCGTTAATACTAGCGATAAATATCTACCGGATATAAGTATGGATGAGTTAAACATAGAGGATCTTGTCGAAGTGAGCTCAGCCTGCTACGAACCTGTTTCTGGAAAAACCTTCATGTTTGGAACCACGAAAATAGAGAGAACGAACAACACTTCAAGACAGTCAGTGCAATTCTTTGTCAATGCACTCGCCTACGTTAGAAAAGGTTTGAGAGGCTACGAGGGGGGCATAACCGTTCTATGGTGGACCAACAACATAACTTCGTTCAACAGCGCAGACCATGTCATCCTCTTCAACAAAAGTGATAACAACTACTATGAGAGGATGTCCTGCTTCGGCGACATGCTCTTCATTGTGGGGAGATACACTTACCAAGGGGATGTGGTTCCCGGCTTCATAGCAGTTGCATCAAACCTTACAAAAGTAATAGGAGCAGGCTACTTTAGATCAAACCCGCGCTCACCTTTAGACATAGTGCAGGCAACCACTGTGCTTAGAAACACCCATTTCTTCCCCCTAGTTGGAAGAGATCCCAGCTCGGGCAGGGGGTTTATATTGCTGGTTAACCAGGCCACGCTCGAGCCCGTAGACGCGTACGTATTTGCGGGTGACTGTGCCGGAATAGGATGCATCCCCGTGGCAGCATACTTAGGTAACCTTCTGTATGCTCTGGCTCTCACCAATTCTGATGGATTCGTACTACTTAGAATAGATCCCTTATCGGGCGACATAGTAGCCTCATATCTGTCATTGACGTTAAATGGTACCCCGGTAACCAGCAGTGGTGTGGATATTCCACCCAATTATTACAGGTTATACGTTGATGAAAATCAAGGTAATATTAAAGTGAACTTGCTTCAAGTTAACGGTACCTATGTCAGGGGAATAGTGACGCTTAGCCTGGAGTCGAACGTGGCCTTCCCCAAGGAGAGGCAAGTTATCAGCTTTGATAAGGGGTTACTGGAGGTGGATATAAGGCCCCTCAATGTAAGTAGGGATTCTGCATATGAGAGTGTTGTGAAAGGAAGCTATGTATATTCAATGGGGGTTGAGGTGGACTATCCCACGTCGGTTGCAGGCATAGCCCTAAGCAGTTTGGGCCGTGACATCACCGTATATAATGACGCGTCTACACAGCTAATTGATGCTAGTAGCATGGTGACGGCAAGATTCCTCGAGCCCGATTAGAAAGGGTTGGGACACTAGCGTATAATTGCCTGCACCTTGACGCTGAATGTATCCTGAGCTATTTGATAGACCGGGGACGTTCCCATAGCTTATCTAGATGCGGGCATTGTAGGGGCTTCCCTAAGCGGTAGCCGCCTCGAGGAAGTACGGCATAGCCACACGCATACTCGTAGATGCAATGGACTGGGCATCCTCCTTGAGCCCCCGTAGAGCTCTGCATTGTTTCCAAGGGAGGAGAAGTAGCACCTCGGGGAGCCCTATGTATAGGAGAAGCTATCATAAATATGAATGTCTTTCTCCCTACTTGGTTTATAGTTTTCTTGGGGTATTCCAATAACTACTCCTCGGGTACGGGTACGCTCACTAGCAGGTTCTGGGTGTATCCTCCCTTGGCGGCGATTTTTACCTTCAGGGTATTCCCAGAGTAGTCGCCCTGTACTACAATGGGTATCTCGGCAGTGGCCCCCTTGCCCTCAAGTGTTGTATTCAGGGGGATGGCTTCTATCAGGGTAGTGTCGCTGGCAGAGTACACGTATGCTTGCTCGAGCTCCAGAGTCCCACCCCCGGCGTTCACAACATGTATTGTTAGGAGGGTTAACTCTCTGGCCTGGGGGGAGGCATAGGAGGACGCATAGGGTTCGGGGTCGTGAAATGGCCTCACCCTGACCCACTCGTGCTGGCCAGCGCCCGCGTACAGTGCGTCTATGACACCCACGTAGCCGTGGTAGTCCCCGGTTCTGCTGTGAGCGAGTTGCCAGTTCTGGCAGTCAAGAGCCACCCAGAGTTTGTACGTGTTGCCATTCTTGCTGATTCTCAGGCACATGTCAGTATCGCCCCCTGTTGCAATACCCGTGTTCTCACCAGCCCATCCACTGCTGCTCCCATCCGAATCTCTCCACATTGCTGTCATGTGCGTAGCCCCGCCATCGTATAGGAATGCGACGTGCCTAGAGTTGGCACTTAGGCTCGCCCTTAGCGTGAAGAATCTCTCATACTGGTTTCCCGTTGTGATTACATGTGTTTCGGCAGCGTAGTTGTCGGTAAGTGGCACAGCCGCGAAGGCCCCTGAGCCTGTATCGCTTGAGTACCAGAAATGCCCACTATTGGCACTATCCACTACTAGCCGTCCTCCCGTGACGCTTGCAGTCCCCGAACCGTCGTAGTGTACCACGTTCCACAGGCTGGCGTCAAGACTGCCTGTCTCGAAGTCGTCGAACAGTGGGAAGACCTTCCGGGGGTCATTGTTGCTCGAATAAGGGTTGCTTTCACCCCCGTACCACAAGTAGATGTAGCTGTTTCCGGGTGGTAGCCGGGTCACCTTGACCCATACAGTGGAAGTATTGGCGAGGGGGTCGAAGTCCTCAACATAGAAGTAGAGGGGCCGCATCCCCAGGCTGTCTTCTGTGAAGAACATGTTGCTTGCGCTTAGCACCGCCCATTCCGCAACAGGCAGGACGGTCGTGTTTAGCTCAAGCTTCACAGCATAGTCAGTTATCTCGAAGGGATGGGGATTATTGATAGTGATCTTCACCACACGGCCGCTGAAACCCAGGGCACTCCCCGCCGGCGCTTTGAACCTCTTCACACTAAGCCCTCCGGCCTGTTTCCCCTCGGCACTGTTCTCTATAACAATGTCGTAAATGAGGAAAGAGGACATTATAGCAACCACTATGAGCATGAGGGTGGCAGTTACGTAGGAAACTGACTTTCTGCAACCGTTCATTTAGCGCACCTTATATTTCCTCTTATTTTTATCGTAATTTACATAGACTGTGTAAATATAGTATTGTATTTATTTATTGCCTCATTGTCCGTATTTACATGAAAAATTATCAAAAATATGTAAAACATAAACCTATTTAATATATATAAACTAATTTAACTCAATCAGTATTATTCACAAAAGACCATTCTTCACACACGATGAGGAACAAAGTCAAGGCATTGAAAACAAATGGTATGTCTTCAAAAAAGATGGTCGATTGGAATGTTATCGTGTTATTCGACAAAACGTTAAAAACGTTGCCATCATATAAGTTGGTATCCACAGCCAGTATTTGGAAAAAGGGAATCGGGACAAACCGGGCTTAATGCAACATTTCTATTCACAGGGTGCCCCGCGTTGCTCACCTCAACCTCACCTGTCCCAAGCCCCTCCATTAGCCCCCTATTCGCTGTAGTTCTTTTGGTAATGGTGGCTCTGGGGGCCTCGCTTATACTATATTCTGTCTACGAGGACCTGTTGCCTAGCGAACAGGAGGTCGGGGAGGCCGAGAGGGGGCAGATGGCCCTCAAGGTGGACACAGGACGCTCTTACGCCTCCTGGGCCCTGGAATTAAACGTCACCAATCCTCACAGCTTCGCGCTCACTGACTACCAAGTGAGGGTTCATCTAAACGCGTTTAACTTCCAGAACTGGAGTCTCCTCTCTCCCGAGAGGGTCTACTTCACCCTTGACCCGGATGGCAACACACCACTTCCCTATTGGGTGGAGGACTTCGACGCTACGGCTCAAAACGCGGTATTCTGGGTAAAGGTCCCCAGCATACCCGCAGGGGGTAACGCGAGCATATACATGTGGCTCTCCCCAAACAACGCCTACCCCGAGTACAACGACCCCAGCCAGGTCTTCATAATTTTCGATGACTTCGACACCATAAACACAGCGTTTTGGAGCACAGCCTATCTTACAGACTACGTTGTCTCAAGTAGCGTTCTACGTATAAACATTGGAGGATTAACTATGGTCAATCCTCTGACATTCCCTTTGCAGGACGGCTATGCTGTTGAGACACGAGTACTTGTGCACAGCACTGCTGGTGGTTATAGTGGGACTTTCCCCGAGTTTAGTTCAAGCACCTCTACAAGGTCAAGCAACACCAACGCTGATGCAACCATCCTATTTATGAGGAACACAGGGTCAACATCATTGTCGGTCTGGGTGGGCGATGGGAGTACGGCCTCCTACAATATTGTCTCGGGGTCGACCGTTGGGACTCTGTCTGATGGCACATGGTATATAACGGGCGCGGGTGCAAATGCCACGGGAATGGCAGTGTGGGTCAATGACCCGTCATCTCCCGTTTACTCCCATAACTCAATAACCTGGGCCAAGGATATGAGATACATAGTCTTGGGTGCCTTCCACGCCGCACAGGGTGGTAGCACATATGATATACAGGATACGAGCTATGACTGGATGCGGCTAAGGAAATGGGTCTTCCCCGAGCCAAGCGCGATTAACACTGGCAACTGGGTAGAGTCAACTACCATCGAGTTATATGTGAGGAACATTGGAAAGGCCGCGGTGACGCTGGACCGGGTATACGTTGAGGACTATGCCAACAAGACTCTCCTCTACACACGGGGTCTCGGCGTCAAGCTCCCAGCAGGGAGTGTGGAGAAGATTGTTGCTTCATTCACCGGTGAGCATACTGGTGGCCTACTCGTCACGGTTGTAACCAAGGAAGGGACGAAGGCCCGGTTTGTCGCTAGGGCGGATTGAGACATACGCGATAGTCCTTAGTAGACTCTATTTGTCACCCGGTTTCTCTCATGGATACTATTTCCTCTAGGGAGAGGCCTTGTCTCGTCGCTATCTTGACGCGGAGGAATCCGCTGTGGGTCTGGTTGAGGCCCACGTCGAGGGTTATCTGTTTCCCTGGGGGCAGGGTTTGGTTGAGGGGGTATTCGGCTAGGAGGGCGTCTGTTTCCAGGTCCCAGAGGTAGATGTGGCTTAGGTCGAGGGGCTCTGTCCCCGTGTTGTAGACTCTTAACCTTATGAAGGACGTGTTTTCGATGGGTGGGGGTAGTAGTACTGTGGGCTCGGGGTCCACGTACTTCCTGAGGATTATCTGGTCTACGCAGTAGTCATACCCCCCGAACACGTACACGTTGGTGAAGCTCGTGTAATCAGTGTCAGTCACGCTGAGGCTGCCCATAAGGTAGCCGGTCTTGTTGTACCTCTCCACCACAATCGTGCCATTTGACAATATTTTGAGAACGCCCCTATACCACTCATTCACGATATCGGGGGGGTTGGGTGAGAGGGTGGAGACATTATTATAGGAAACCCTCTTGTCGAAAACCAGCTGGGTCGCCTGGTGCCAGTAGCCCCAGCCATAACCGTTCCCCGTGTCGTCGATAAGGCCAATACGATCAACAGTCCCAGCCGTGGGTGTCGGCGGGGGCCAGGGCCTGTAGAACCAGGCCTCCAGGTATAAACCCGTGTTGACAATACTTACAGTTGTTGGGAGGGACTTGTAGGCCCCGTTGGGGTCGTTGTCTTCAGTCTTGTTGAGGCCAAGGACACCCCGGTATGCGCAGGTGGGGTCATGGTAAACTCGACCCAGCCCGTCGCCGTCTGGGTCATACGTGATTGCACCTATCCAGTCTAGCCCTACCCCGCCCTGCTCTGCGTCTTCGTAGAAGAGGAAGACCTTGTGGGGGTCGTGGTAGGGGTTGTAGGGGTTGGTGTTGTTGTACATGAGGTAGATTGTTCCGGTCCCCAGGGCGGGTATGTGGGGGACCTTGACCCAGAGTACCGCCCTCTGGGCGGTGCTGTTGAACTCCTCGAACCAGTAGGGGAGGGGGGTTATTATCCCGGTGGTGTTCTCCACCACGGCTATGTTGCCGGGAGTCACGCTGGGCCAGTCGTTGAAAGTGGTGAGGTTCAGCTCTATCCTAATACTGTAATCGGTGAGCTCCTGTGCTACGTTGTTCACGATGGTTATGTTCTTGGCCCGGTAATAGGTGGGGATAACCACCTCGACCCGGGCGTCGAGGCGGCCCAGGCGGGAGAGGGGCTCCTCGGCGGGCGGGGGAACCTGCTCCTGGATGTAGACGTAGAGGACAACCACTGCCACTAGAGTTATGGCCATTAGCAGGATGGCCGCCAGTATGGGCGGGACAGCCTTGACAATACGTGGAGCTATCTCCCAGCCCCTCCCCCACTCTTTGCCATATAGTCTAACGCCCCCGCGTTAAATAACTGCCGTGTCCACGGACTCTGGGCATGGGGGTGAATTTTCGTGAAGATATGATTACTCCCGATGGCTTATTGGAGGGACAAGTGACCATGCAGAGCTTGGCTACTCGGTTGACTGCGGTTGCTGTCACCTCGTGTGGAGTTCTTCCCGCCTTCTGTATTCTCTAATTGGTAGAGTTTTAGTCATGTTTTTATGCATTGCATACAAAACATACCCTTGGTGAACCTCTATGGAGTACACGAGCATCAGGGTACGGAGGGAGACTAAGAGGATTCTCGAGAAAACACTAATAGACCTAGAGGCAAGGCTTGGTAGGCGGCTGGACTATGATGATGTCATACGCATCCTAGCCCAGAGGGCTCGGGGCAAGCCCGAGTTGCTCATGCTCCTCACGCAGAACCCCATTGAGGAGCACGATACGGATAAGGCGCAGAGACTGCTTCGGAGAGAGAGGGAGAGGGACACCCGGCTTTGACACAGTCTCCCAAAGCATATGCCTTGGACGCCAGCGTGTTGGTAGAGCTCATGGCTGGGACTATGATAGTGAAAGGCTTGGTTGAGTCACTCTCAAGGGGCGAGGTAGAGGCCTATGTGACTAGGCTAAGTCTGTCGGAAGCCCTGTACGTCGCCTGCAGGATGTGGGGAGAAGAGCGGGCGCGTCAGAGGCTCCACATAATACTAGAAGCGGGGGTTCCCACCCCCGTTGAAGACATGATGGTCTGGCAGGAAGCCGCAGACTGCAAGTGCAAGCTCCCCATAAGCCTCGGGGACTGCTATACGCTCGCCCTTGCAAAGACCTATGGCCTAACCCCCCTCTTCCTAAGACCCGAGAAGGATATAAAGAGGAATAGAAGCAAGGTAGAGGAGTGGCTGGGTAGGCCGCTCGAATACCTAATCCCCTGACCCAGCGTCCCTGCAAAGCTTCTATAATAACCATTTAGGATAGTGAACGAGCGAAGTTATATGATGTTCGTTTAGAAGTTTGGATAATCAAGCTGCTGGGTTCCCCCGCGACTGGTTTTGTTTCTCACTAATTATTAAGATGTTGAAAACATAAGGCTTTGCTTGTGAGCACACTTCCATATCTATATACTTTGAGGAATTCTATATAGTTCTATAAAATAATGTTGACAAGATATATAGAATCTTCTACACCTTCAGGCCAATCTCGGGAGGAGACATGAAGAGGCGGCTCCTTCTGACACTCCTAGTTGCGGTACTCGTGGCAGCTGTAGCGGGCCTCTCGCTCGAGCAGGTACCCGGCCTCGGGGGCCAAGAAAGCTCCAAGCACTCGCCAAACAACGGGGAAAAGGTTCATCTCCAAGGCGAGGGCTCGAGCTTCCTCTTCCCCCAGATACAGGCGTGGTCAGAGGCTCTGAGGGAAAGGCACCCGTGGATGGCTGTGAGCTACAACCCCACGGGGAGTGGCTCGGGCCAGAGCGCTCTGCTTTCAGGGGTGGTTGACTTCGCTGGAAGCGACCCGCCCCTTTCGCGCGCGGCCTGGGAGCAGCTCCGGGGCAGGGTGCTTCAGATGCCCGTGGTTATTGGGATGGTCGCGGTTGTCTACAACCTCCCCGGAGTAGGGGAGCTGAGGCTGGATGGGTGGACCCTGGCACGTATCTTCTTGGGGGAGGTGGAGTACTGGGACGACGATGCCATAAGGAGGCTCAACCCTGGCGTAGAGCTTCCCCATGAGAGGATAATTGTTGTGTACAGGAGCGACTCCAGCGGCACCACGGAGGTCCTCACCCTTTTCCTCCACAAGTCAGCCCCCCTCGTATGGGGAGAGCAACTGGTAGGCAAGTCGGTCGACTGGCCCGTGGACCAAACGGGCCGCGGCGTGGGCGCTAAGGGCAACCAGGGTGTCCTCGAGACAGTCCTACGCACCAGGTACAGCATCGGCTACGTCGAGTACGCCTACGCCCTCGACAGCAACGTGGGTGTGGCAAGGGTCATGAACAGTGCTGGTAACTACATAGCCCCCACCCCCCAGGCGGCTTTGGAGGCGGCACGGGCAGCGCTGGGGAGCATCCCCGACTCGCCCCTAGGGGACTGGAGCGAGGCCTTCGACGCCATTGTCTACGCTCCCGGGGAGGGGAGCTACCCCCTCACCAGCTGGTCCTTCCTCCTCTTCCACTCCATCTACCCCGGCGAGGACAAGGCTAGGGCGGTTAGGGCTTTCATAGAGTGGGTCAACACCGAGGGGCAGGAGAATATAGTAGAGGGCTACGTGCCCATCCCCCCCGAGGTCAGGCAGGTCAACCTGAGGGCCCTAGACCACGTGGAGGCAGGCTAGCCCCAAGCAGCTACACGGCGGGGAGGAGAGATTGGCATGGCGGGCAAGAGCCGCTCGGAGAAGTGGTTCCTCCTCACCCACGTCCCCGCTACCCTCGTCTCCACGAGTGTCCTTGCCGTGCTCTTTCTCGTCCTCCTCCACCAGTCGCTCCCCGCCCTAAAGGCTTACGGACTATCGCTCTTCGCGGAGAGCGCCTGGAGCCCCTCGGAGAAAGACCCTGCGGAGAGCAGGTACGGCCTCCTCGCCCCCCTGGCGGGGACGCTGGTCACGTCACTCATAGCAGTGGCCCTGGCGCTACCCCTAGCCGTCTCTGCGGTGTTGTTCGGGGAGGAGGTGCTTCCCCGCGGCCTCGGCTCCCTGAGGGGGGCCTATTCGTCTCTGTTCGAGGTCATGATAGGCCTCCCCACTGTGGTCTATGGGCTCTGGGGCCTCTCCGTCCTCTCCCCCCTGCTTGAGGAGGGCCTCTACCAGGCCCTCTACAGGACCCTCGGGTTCCTCCCCCTCCTCTCATGCGAGCCCCTGACTGGCTCGACCGTGTTGACGGCGGGCATACTGCTCGCAGTTATGGTGACACCCCTAGTATACGTTGTGGTGCTCAACGCCTACCGCCATGTGCCCCACACGCTCAGGGAGGCAGCCCTCAGCCTGGGGGCCACGAGGTACGAGTATGCGCGCATAATGCTGGGCCTCATACGCCCCGCCATAGTGGCGGGGGCCCTCCTGGGATTCGGGCGGGCCGCTGGGGAGACCGTCGCCGTAGCCATGGTGGTGGGGAACACCCTGCGCCTCCCCACCTGTCTCCTCGCACCCTCCTACACGGTATCCTCCCTCATAGCCAACCAGTTCGGCAACGCGGGCCTCTACCCCCTCATGACCAGCGTCCTCCTCGCGGGGGGCCTCATGCTCCTCCTAGTGGGGATGGCCTCCAGCCTGGTCGCATTCATTTATCTGGGGAGGGCGAACCGGTTTGCCTGACATCCGTCGTGTGAAGGAAAGGCTCTTCCTTGCCCTGGTCAGCCTCCTAGCCCTAGCCGCGGTGGCGCCCCTCTTCCACATCCTAGCCACCCTCGCCCTCCGGGGCCTAGGGGCGATAGTGGAGGCGGGCCCGGGGTTCTTCACCCAAGCACCCGCGGCCCCCGGCTCGGGGGAGCTGGGGGGCATAGGGCCCGCGTTGCTGGGCACGGTCTGGCTGGGCCTGGTCTCGGCGCTCCTTGGCGTCCCCCTAGCGGTTCTTACGGGGGTCTTCATAGTGGAGTACAGGGGCTCTCTGCTGGCGGGCCTCGCCAGGCTCTCCACCAGCAGCCTCGTGGAGGTGCCCACTGTTCTCATTGGGATGCTCGTCTTCCTCCTCATTGTGAAGCCCATGGGCCACTACAGCATACTCGCGGGAGCGGTTGCGGTCTCCCTTGTCATGCTCCCCTACACCGTATCCTACGTGGAGAGGGCCCTCTCACAGGTCCCCCACACCTACCGGGAGGCGGGATACGCCATGGGCATGACACGCTCCCAGGTCGCGTACCGCGTGGCAGTGGCCATTGCGAGGAGAGGCGTCGCAGCCGGTGTACTCGTGGGGGTCTCCAAGGCCCTCTCCGAGACCGCTCCGCTCCTCTTCACCCTGGGGAGCGCCCGGGGCGTCTACCCCACCTCTCCGGGGAGCCTCCTGGAGCCGGGGGACGCGGTGCCCCTCCTCATATTCCAGCTGGCCCAGACCCCCTACGAGAACTGGCAGGAACTGGCATGGGGGGCGGGGCTCGTGCTGACGCTTCTGGTTCTCCTGCTCTTCACTCTGGTCAAGCTCCTGGTGAGGGAGGTGAGGGTCTAGTGGAGCCCATGGAGGTGGTGGTTAGGGGTCTGAACGTATGGATTAACGGCAGGCAGATACTGTACAACGTGGAGCTCCGCGCCGCCCCGGGCAGGATAACCGCGGTCATGGGCCCCAGCGGGAGCGGGAAGAGCACCCTGCTCAGGACACTCAACCGCCTCCTGGACCTCATACCAGGGGCCCGCGCAGAGGGCGTGGTGAGGATAGGTCGGCTCAACGTCCTCGAGGCAGACCCCTACCATGTGAGGAGGCTCACGGGCATGGTCTTCCAAGAGCCCAACCCCTTCCCCCACATGACCATCTACGACAACGTCGCCATCGGGCCCCGGCTCCACCGGCTCGCCCGGAGCAGGGAAGAGCTCGACGCCATAGTAGAGTGGGCCCTCCGGGCCGCCCACCTGTGGGACGAGGTAAAGGACCGGCTCCACGACTACCCCCACCAGCTCAGCGGCGGGCAGCGCCAGACCCCCAGCCTGGCCCCCGCCCCCGCCCTCCGCCCCAGCGCCCCCCCCC